>NZ_JBLWFL010000006.1:0-488352 GCF_048323715.1 Microbulbifer weihaiensis | reverse complement strand
ATCTATCAAATCCAGTGTTCTGAATCCGACGATCACATATATGGCACAAGCCTTTATTCATGTTTACTTGCCTTAACAGTTTTATTCATACGCCATAGGCCTTTGTTCACCTGGCTTGTGTTCCCTGGCGCCAGAATTCACATAAAAACAAATATCCTTATATGTCAGATATTTAGGCGGGCGTATTTATTTTGCACCCGAAACAAAAGAAGCGTATGGCTTTTTTTCTTCTTCCTCTATTGGCCTTTTTGTTTCCCCCAAACTCTCTGGAAATCAGTAAGTTAACGTATTCGGCTCAATGCACACAAGCCGCAGGCTGCTGAAAAGGGCATGATTTGATCGCAAAGTAGCCAAGATCAGCCGGCTGATATATCGGTGTAAGCCTGGAAAATGAACGATAAGCGGCGATATAAGGCAAGGTGATCGATGTACTGAAGGATGACGTTAGCCTTATGGCTGTATGTACGTTGTTCTTTCACCGTCCAGATATGACAAAGGCCGGCAATGCCGTCCTTCTGAACGTGTAACCTTCAAACTACAGCCCTAGATTAGGCAAAACAAATGATTTGGTGTTGGCATGCAGCCTGATCCACAACCCTGGGTTGGCATTCAGTTGCTCCAGTAACTCCTCACGGTCGGTACTTAAACGGGTATTGAGCACATTCGCATAACTCTGAACTTTCGCCGGGGCGGTATCGGCATCGACTACGGATTGCACAACTTTCTTCGCCTGCAAAATCGCCGCCGGGCCCAGGGTGAGAATGTATTGGGCTGCGCGGCATTCGGCTTCATCCTGTTCATTGACCGCGCTGCCACCAGCTTTGAACTTGCTGATATGGTGCTCGAGGATACTGCTGGAAATCGGGATTACCCCGGCCACATGGCTGCTCTGGGCTCCGGAGAAGGGCTTGATATAGGCGAGGTGGGAGGCCTGGTTGGCTTCAGGGCCGTGGCCGATGAAGAAGATATCCAGACCGCCGAGTGATTCCAGTTTGTTCAGGTACGCGATCAGCCCGGCTTCCAGGTCAACGGTATCCGTCTGCATGGGAGTAAAGCTTTTGATCTTGCGGAAAAAGTCCGGGCCGAGGATACGCTCGAAGTCCCGCACAAAACTGAAACAGTTGCCCATGCTCATGGGAGCCAGGGCATCTTGGGTGAATACGTTCAGGCGGCCGAGTAATTCGTCCTGCTCGGAGGTTCTGGCCAGTTCGCCCAGCAGGCGATGCAGTGCCTGGGCACCGCGGCCGCCGAGGAGGGCGATATTGATATCGCCATTTTTTGCGGCGGCAGTCTCGTACAGCTCATTGAGCATTGCCTGACCAACATCCGCCTCGGTTTCGAGTACGGTGGGGGTAATGCCGTGATCAGTGAGGTCCAGGTTTTGCGCAGAATGTTGAGCCAGCCACACGTTGCCGTTTTCTTCGGCTCTTGTGAATGGTGAGTTATTTTTGTTCGTACCCATTGCAGACTTCTTTCAATTATTGTTACTTCTGTTAAGGCGCAAATTGTATATAAAAAAGGCCGGCATTGCCGACCCGGTATACTCGTTGCTTACCCTTGGTAAGGGTCGGCTATTGCTGCTCAGTTTCCTGTGCTTGCGGCTGTTCCTGCTCCAGTTTGGCCCGCTCGGCTTTGGACACATAGCGCGGTTTGCTCTTGGGGTTGAGCTTGTCGTTCGCCTTCTTGGCCTTCTTCTTCAGTATCTGGTTGACTTTCTTCCTGCGGTTCATGGCTCTCTCGAAGGGATACGGTTGTAGGGGAGGGGATTGGGGCCGCCATAGTAGGCGGGCTGCGGACATTTTAACGTCACCAGCGCTGCTGACCAACGTATGGTACATTGCGCGGCCATTCACCATGCCTCAGGCATGCCCCACAGCGAGCCAGCCCCCATGAAACCCTGGATTGAACTCGGAACTGCCCAGATTCCCAACGACGGCGGCACGCTCAAGCTGCGCCAGCGCGACCAGGAGTTCTCCATCAGCCTGTCCGGCGTGCGCGGCGAGCTGATGAACAGCCGCGCCTTCAACAGCGAGCAACAGCTGTCGGTACTGGGCTGTGCCCACCTGAAGCACCACAAGAATGCCCGTGTTGTGGTGGGTGGTATGGGCATGGGCTATACGCTGGCGGCGGCGCTCGACGCCGTGCCGTCCTCCGCCGAGGTGATCGTCGCCGACCTGATTCCCGAGGTGGTGGAATGGAACCGCGGCCCGCTGGGTGAGTGTGCCGGGCGGCCACTGGATGACCGCCGCGTGGTGGTGCATATCGGTGATGTGGGCGAGCTGCTGCTGGACCACAGCAGTGCCTACGACGCGGTGCTGCTGGATGTCGATAACGGCCCGGAGGGGCTCACGCATAGTGACAACAACTGGCTGTATTCCGTGGATGGCACCAGTGCGATCTACAAAAGTCTGACTCCGGACGGTGTCTTGGCGGTCTGGTCGGCCAGCCCTGATACAACCTATGTTCACCGCCTGAAGAAGGCGGGCTTTCGGGTTGAGGTCAAGATGGTGCGTGAGCGGCCGGGGAAGGGTGCTCGGCACACGATCTTCCTGGCGAAGAAGGCAGGCAGGCGGCCTGCTGGCAAGAAGACTTCGTAGCGGACGCCGCTGTGCCATGGTGGTAGTGCGCTATTGGGTGCTTTCCGGGCTGAGGAGTGAAGTCAAAATATGATCTTCCCAGGCGCCATTAATTTTCAGGTAGCGTCTGGCTTCTCCCTCTTTTTGGAAGCCCAGGCTTTCAAGCAGGGCGGCGGATCGGTGATTGCTCGGCATATAGTTGGCCATAATACGATTCAGGCACAGCTCGTTAAACGCGTAATCGATAACGTGCGTGCAGAGCGCTTTCATATAGCCTTTCCCTTCATATTTGTGTGATACCGCATATCCCATATGGCATGCCAGGAATGGGCCTCGCACGATGTTGGTAAGCGAGCAGGTTGCGATGATTTCTGTTTGGTCAGGCTCGCTGGCAATGAAATGGACGGAAGAGCCATTTTTTCTGGCCGTACGGTATTCCGCCAGGCGCTGTTCCCAGGCTTCTACCGTGTGATAGCCCTCGTCTCTGCGGGGCTCCCAGGGACGTAGGTGCTCCTGGTTGTCTGTGTAGAACTGTGACAGTTGAGTGGCGTCACCCGCAGAAACTATTTTTAATTCCATATTCAAAGGACTATCGTGATATCGCTTAGTCGGGAGCTATTGGGCTTGATGGCTATCTATTCTCAATTAACCCAAAGTTCACCTTTACAGAACTTTGACAGCAACTCCGCTATTGTATCTGTCTCGTCTAATGGAAATTCTTCAAAGATGGTCTTTCCCGGGCTTCCGGCTTCCTGAATGAACAGCTTATAGCTTTCTATATTGCCTTCATTGTCGCGGTTTAACGACAGGATGGCTTGGTTTTCGCCGCGGATGAAGTCTTCTTGTGGCGAGAAGGAGAGGTAACCGCCGTACGCATCTTCGTCAAAATGCATTGATTCTAACTGGGGCTTTGTTTTTTTTATGATGGCTTGAATTGTATCGTCGAAAGCAAAGCAGCCCAGCCCTGGAGCTAGGGCGTCTTCCAGTGAAATGGTTTTGGCATGGCAGATAAATTCGAGATGCTTTCTCAGAGCGCTTGATTTGTGATTCCTGCTTAATTTATACGGGGTTTCGCCGGAACTGTTCTGCAACAACATATTGACTGGGGTGCTCTCGGTGAACGTCTCAAAAACCCCTTCTACATAAGAATAGCCGCTGCTGTAGACGCCAAGATAATCAGGCAGGTCACTTTTCAGTAGCGCGGTGGCTATGGTTTCACCGGAAGAGCTATATCCATCAATGATTTTTGTGCTTGTATAGCGCCAATTGATTTTCGATGGGCACCCCCCTTGTTGAATGAAGTTGATCACTTCATCTGTCGTTCTTGGGCCCATGAACTGCTTTGTAATAGTTTTGGCAACTTTGTGCGGTAGGTAGACTACAGCAATTCCCTGATCCATTGTTGGTAGGTCAAGGTAGGAAGACTTCCTGCTTTTGTCTAAATGCCGGTTGATTCCCTCGTAAAAGCCTTCCGATATCCAGGGAGAACCATTCTGTTCTATCTTTAACGTGTATTTTTTATCTGCATCATCGAATGACAGAACTATGGTTGAACCTATTTCCCCTTCGACGGTGATGTTGTTTGGGCTAAATTCCCCACGTGTAATTGCGGCATGAGACTCAAGTACATCAATGTAGCACTCTGGCGTATCGATGCATTCAACATCAATTTGTAATGTCCGCTCCGGTGTAACATTCTTGAATATTTCTAGAAGACCGCTTTCAGGTGTGGTGTCTCTGAAAGAACCAGTGAAGCTAATTTTGTTCTTTTTAAGGGTTCTTTCTATTTGAGTTGATAAGCTCATGCTTTTCCATAAGGCCTGTGTATCGAGTATCGTTTTTCACGATGTGGCAGATAGGTTATCGGCCCGGCTGCCACTCTTGATATCTGGGGATATCCTCGCTGTTCTCCAGCCAGGGAACTTCATGGGAATACCAGATCCCAAACTCAGGTTTGATACCTGGGTCGTCATCCAGCGTTGCCACGCGAAGCACGTAGTAGGGGCTTCCTTCTTTCTCGGCAATCAGCTGTGACCCACAGTTTGAGCAAAAGTACCTTACTTTCCCGGGTGAAGATTCAAAGCCGGAGAGTTTATCTTCGCCGCACTCCCAGCTGAAATTTCCTTTCAAAACGGCCGCGGCGGTATTAAAAGCAGCAGAGTGCGCCTTTCTGCACGTTTTGCAGGCGCAGTGTTGAATGGCGCTATCCAGTTTTTCTACTCGGTACTGGATTTGCCCACACAAACAGCTTCCTTTCATAAGAAAAGTATTCCTTCGAATTCATTCATGGCGGCCATTACCCATGGATGCCATGGGAATGCCAAAGCAGAAACTATATGGATTAGATTTTATAGGCGCCGATGTGGCGAACAAAGGTTCGCGCTCAATGGCCCTTTAATACCACTTAATAGAGTTGCCACAGAGTACCGTAGTTTGAGTTATGGACAGTATTGTTTTCGGTTGGAGTGGTGAAAAAAAGGCCAGCTTAGCTGGCCTTTTTGGTGCTGCGGGAGGAGCTCTATCAGCCCATGCGGGCTTTCAGCGGCGCGCGCAGTTGTTCTGCCATACCCAGCAGCAGGCGCTCGGTGGTTTCCCAGTCGATGCACTTGTCGGTTACTGAAACGCCGTATTCCATCTCGCTGCGGTCGCTGGAAATTTTCTGGTTGCCGGCTTTCAGGTTACTTTCCACCATGATGCCGATGATGGATTTGTTGCCGTCCAGGATCTGGTGGGTGACGTTGTCCACCACCAGCGGCTGCAGTTCGTGGTTTTTGTTCGAATTGGCGTGGCTGCAGTCGACCATGATGTTCGGCACCAGGCCGGCCTGGGTCAGTTCCTGTTCGCACACGGCAACACTGACGGAATCGTAGTTGGGCTTTTCATTGCCACCGCGCAGTACTACGTGGCCGTATTTGTTGCCGGCGGTGTGGATGATGGCAACCTGGCCTTCCTTGTTGATGCCGAGGAAGCGATGCGGGTTGGCGGTGGACTGCAGGGCGTTGATCGCCACTTCCAGGCTGCCATCCGTACCGTTTTTGAAGCCGACCGCGGAGGAGAGGCCGCTGGCCATTTCCCGGTGGGTCTGGGATTCGGTGGTACGGGCGCCGATGGCGGACCAGGAGATCAGGTCCTGCAGGTACTGCGGGGAGATCGGGTCGAGCGCTTCGGTGGCGGTGGGCAGGCCGAGTTCGGCGATGTCCAGCAGCAGCTTGCGGCCGATGTGCAGGCCGTCTTCGATCTTGAACGAATCGTCCAGGTGCGGATCGTTGATCAGGCCTTTCCAGCCCACGGTGGTGCGGGGCTTTTCAAAATAGACGCGCATGACGATCAGCAGGGTGTCGGAGACCTTGTCCGCAACGGCCTTGAGTCGGTTGGCATAGTCGATGGCTGCGTCTACGTCGTGTACCGAGCAAGGGCCGATCACCACCATCAGGCGGTGGTCTTTGCGGTCGAGAATATCGCGCACGGCGGCGCGACCGGCGGCTACGGAAGCTTCTGCAGCCTCGCTGACGGGCAGTTCCGTTTTCAGCGCATCCGGCGTGATCAGAATATCCTGGGAGACGACGTTCAGGTCGTCAAACTGCTGCATGGTCATGTTTACGTCACTAGTTGGTTAAATCGTATTTTGCTTTTGTAATTTGTTTGGTTTCGTCATCTTTGCCCCCGGGGTGTACCCGAGTGGGTGACTTATCCTAACCAGTGGCGCGAGGCAGGGCTAGTGTTTCATTTGTAACCAATAGAGGGTTTGGGATTTTTCGCAAAGAGAAATTCTGATCCTTTAAATTGGCGATATGGAGGATTTTTCATTCGCAAGAGCGGATGCTTCGAGGGATTGGCGGATACACCTACCCAAACCGTTGGCACCCAAATTGCTTGAGCTTGAGCGGGCCGGCGATTGCCGGCCCGCCAGTAGCGGGGCAGATTTCAGAGCAGGGGAAGTTCCACCAGCTGTTGCAGCAGCGGGAAATAGAGCGCACAGCGCACATTTTTTTCGCCGCGCTGATAGAACAGCTTGCGGTAGCGCTCGAGCTGTTTGCTGTATTGCTCCAGCTGGCTCTCGACAAACTGCTGTAGGTCTTCACCGGTGGCAGGCTCCGCAGTCTTGTAATCAATGATCCAGCGGGTACCGTCGGTGTCGATAAATGTGCGGTCGATGATGGAGCGTTTCAGCTGGCGCCCGTCACTGTGCAGTTCGAGTTCCGAAGCGGCGTCTTTGTGGCCGGCATCGAGAATCCAGCGTCCGTGTTTGCAGTTCAGGGTTGCCAGCAGCACCTGTTCCACTTTCTCCACGCCGTCCTGCAGGCGCGGGCCGAACAGGCCCAGCTGGCTCAGGCGCAGCTGCCACAGCGGGCGCAGGGATTCGGCCAGTTGCACCGGCGACTTGTCTTGCCAGTCGGATGATTCCGACAGAGTCGCCAGGGATTCATGGGCCACAGTGCCGGCGTGGCGCAGCCAGCGCTGGGCGACCTGGCCCATTTCCGGCAGGTTGGGTTCTTCGGTTTCGGATTCCGCTCGCTTGTAATCCTCCATGCGGTAACGCGCGAGCCAGTCCTGCTGAGGCAGTGCGGGAACCTGCCAGCTGAGTGGCAGGCGCAGCAGGTAATCGTGGTCGGCCCGTGAAGTTGCGGATTCCTCGCCGGCTTCCGCGGCTTCCGGCCAGTGGCACCAGTCACTGTGTTCGTGTTTGGTGATGGTGGGCCAGATGCTGGCGAGCAGGGCGGCGGAGCCTGGCGCTTTCAGGGTGCCTTTCTTTTCATCCCGGGATACGCAGGCGAGCAGGTGCAGTGAGCGGATGGCGCGGGTGCAGCCTACGTAAAGCAGGCGCGTGCCCTCGAGGCGCTCACGCTCGCTGTTGTCGTGTTTGAGGTAATCAAACAGCGGGTCACTGTCGCCGCGCGCGCTTTTCGGCGCGAGCATAAAGCGGCTTTCGCCTTCGCTGTTGAGCCATTCGGTCCAGCGTAACAGCTGGTCGCCGCCAGGCTTGCCACCCTGATCCAGGCCGGGAATCAGCACGTGCTCGAATTCCAGTCCCTTGGATTTGTGAATCGTCATCACCTGCACGCTGGCGTCCTGGCCCGGGCGCGCGAACAGCTGTTCCAGTGCGTGGTAGAACTGTGCCCAGTCGCTGATGGTGCTGCCGGTATCGTACTTTTCCAGCAGCTGGAAGAAGTCCTGTACGTTGTCGAGGTCGCCCTTGTACGCGACGCTGGCGGGGCCGCCGAGGCTCAGCCACAGGCCTTCGATCCACGCGCGCAGGGGTTTACGGCCGCGCTGTTGCCAGGCCTGCAGAACCGGCGCTGCGGTGCGCAGCAGGCGCGCGCGGCCGTCTTCGCTGAGCGGGATCTGCTCGGCTTCCTGCAGGGCCATCAGCAGCGGGCGGGCGCTGGTATCCGTGGGTGCGCGCTGTTGCTGTTCATCGCCATTGCCCCAGTTGGCAATGGTGTAAAGATCCGGCAGTTCCAGTCCGCACCAGGGTGCGCGCAACAGCGACAGCCAGCTGATGCGGTCGCTGGGGTCGAGCAGTGCGCGGGTGAGGCTGAGCAGGTCCAGTACCACCATTTTGCTGGCCAGTGGGGCCAGATCCGGAGCCTGGAAAGGAATGCCCGCGGCACTCAGTGCAGGCAAAACCCGGCCCAGGTGTTTTTTCTTGCGCACCAGGATGGCGACGCGGCCATCCGGATCTTTCGCACGCAGTTCATTTACCAGGGCGACGGCCTGTTCCGCTTCGAGGTCGCGGGTGTCGTCGTTGACGCAGCCGTAAAAGTTCACCGCCGGTGCCGGCCACTTGCTGCCCTTGAACGCGTGGGATTGCAGGTAGCGCACCGCGCCGCGACTGATATTGTCGACAGGTGGGAAGGCCTTCTGGAATGTGTCGTTCACCCAGTCCACCACCGCGCCTTCGGAGCGGAAATTCACTTGCAGGTCGAGGGCTTCCAGAGGCACGCGGTTGTCGTCGTGGCCGATGCCGCGCGCACGCGCATCGAGGAAAATTCCCACGTTGGCATTGCGGAAGCCGTAGCAGGACTGCATGCCGTCGCCGACGATGAACAGGGTGCGGCCGTCATTGGGCTCCCAGCCGGCGGTAAGTTTCTCCAGCAGCTGCAATTGCATCTGCGAGGTGTCCTGGAACTCGTCGACCAGAATGTGGCGCGTCTGCAGATCCAGCTTGAGCGCCAGGTCGGTCGGCGCGTCGCTGGTGCCCAGTGCAATCAGTGCCGCCTGGGCCACCTCGGTATAGTCGGTGGCACTCAATTGCTGGAACACCACCTTGAGTTGCGCTACCAGTTTTGGCAACACCTGCGCCAGTGCCTGCAGTAATTCCCACTGGCTTGCCTGCAGTCCGGACGGCAGCTTGCGCACTTCGTTGATGGCGGCGAGCAGGGTGTCGTTGCCGCTCAGCTCGCCGAGCAGCGCCTTGATGCGGGCTTTGTATTCATCGGCCAGCGCGGTTTCCGGATCTTTCTTGTCGACTGCCGGGAAGCCCACGCGTTTGTCGACCGCTTTGCGCAGCCCGCCGGTGCCGGTTACCAGCAGTTCGGTCAGTGCCAGCCACAGGGGCAGGGCGCTGTTGTCGGCGGCCGGCAGTGCATCCAGTTCGGCACAGGCACAGAGCGGGTGTTCGGGTTTGTCGCGGCGCAGGTTTTTGCCGGCGTAGCTCGCCAGCTCCACCAGTTCACCAGCATAGACTTTCAGTTGCGCGGCCAGGGCAGCGAGGTTTTCCGACACCAGTTCATCGATGGCGAAGTGGAAATAATCCTGCGCGCCTTCGTGGCCCACGCTTAACAGCGGGCCCAGCCACTGGTCGCGTTTCTCCAGCAGGATCTGCAGCAGTTTGTTGAGCTGGCCGAGATCGTTGTCCAGATGCAGTAATAATTGCTGCAGCGCGGTGTCCGGGTTTTCGCCTTCGAGACTTTTAAGCAGGTTGACCACGGCCATTTCAAACGCGACCCGGGTTTGCTCCAGCGGCTCGCCCGGGGCGCCGAGGCCGCTTTCGATCGGCAGCTGGCTGGCGAGGCTGCGGCACAAGCCATCGATGGTCTGGATGCGCAGGCGCTGCGGCATCTGCAGCAGCTGCCAGTTCAGTTCGCTGTCCCGCGCGAGCAGTTGTCGGGCGAGATCCCAGGTAATGGCATCGTGGGGGTTTTCAGGGCGCTCGGTATCGCGTGCGGTTTGCAGGGCGTCGATCAGGCGCTCGCGCATTTCGCCCGCGGCCTTACGGGTAAAGGTGATTGCCAGGACTTCTTCCGGCTGCTGGCAGCTGGCCAGCAGTTTCAGTACGCGCTGGGTGAGCAGGCCGGTTTTGCCGGAGCCGGCGGGCGCCGACACGGCGAAACTCCGGGTAATGTCCAGCGCGCGGGCGCGCGCATCGGCGTCGATGGGTTGGCCGGAAGTGACGGGGGATACTGCCATTGTCATTGTGCTGCCTGCGCGCGTTCCGGCCAGCGGTTCAGCGGCCAGAGTTCGTTTTGATTGTCGTTGTCCTGCTTGCGGTCAAACTGCAGTGTGGCCACGCCGTTGCGGTATTCGCCGGCGAGTAATTCCAGCCCCTGGTGCCAGTGATCGGTCAGATCCTGCCAGGTGGTACAGGGGGAATCTTTCTGGGTGTCGGCCACGGCCTTGATGCCATCGATGGCTTGTTCCAGTTCGCCGCAGCCGCGCCACTTGCAGTCGCTTACGCGCACCTGGCCAAAGGCAATGGCGCGCGCATCCGGCTGGAACAGCGCGTAGAGTGGCAGCTGCGGTTCGCGGATCCGTGTCTGCAGCCAGTCGTTGATGCTGGGCTGGCCGGTTTTGTAGTCGATCACCAGGTGCTCGCCGTTGGCGAGCTGATCGAGCCGGTCGAGGCGCAGGCTGAATTTGAGCCCGTTAATCTCTACCCGCTGTTCCCATTCAATTTTTTCCACTTTGAACCCGGGGCGCTGGGCTTCCAGGTCCAGCCACTGCACCATTAAACGCTGCAGGCGCTGTTGCTCCATGGTCCAGAAACCTAGCGGCAGATGCGCGTGTTTTTTGCGCGCGCTGCGCAGGGCACTGGTGATTGCGTTTTCGATGATGTGCTCGCGCTCGGCTTCGTCGAGGTTGCGCAGATGGTCTGAATCCGTACACGCCTCCCAGAACTCCGCCAGAACCTGGTGCACCAGGTTGCCGCGCTCGGCGGGGCTGAGACCGATGTCCGGTGCCATAAAACCGCTGGCGCCGAGACGGTAGCGCAACTGTGCATTGAACGGGCACTGGGCCTGGGCCTTCAGTACCGAGGCGCCGCCGCGAACCTGTTCGCAATCCGCCGGCTGCATGGGCGGCACGTGGGTGTCGGCGACCTTTTCCAGCGCGGTGGCGTCGGCAAGTTGCCGGCTGTGGTCGACCAGTGCATCACTGCCGATGGAGGGCGTGGTTTCGTGCACACCGAACAGGCTGCTTACGCCCTGGTGCACGCCATCTTCCTCGCTGGCGAAGCTGACCACGATATCGCTGCTGGCGTTGAGCAGGTCTTCGGTCAGCTCCCGTGCCAGCTCCAGTTCGCGCTCGGCGCTGGCGCGGGGCATTTTCCAGTGCTTTTGCCACAGGATCGGCAACAGCGGATTCGGCGCGGGGGCGGTGGGCCACTGCTGCTGGCCGAAGCCCACCAGGCGCAGGTGGTCGAACGCCAGTCCGCCGGCTTCGAGCACGCCGAGAATCTGCACCGGGCCATCGCGGGTTTCCGCCTGGAACGGCGTGCGGCTGGCAATCTGGCGCAGTTGCTGCAAAGCCTGGGTTCTGGTCAGGCTGGGGCCGAATCCGGAAAGGCTCGCGAGCGCTTCCAGTGCGCCCTCCCATTGCATCAGCTGCTGGTATTCCTGGCTGTCCGGGTTGCGGTCGCCGGGCCAGCCCAGCGCGGCCAACACTTCCGAGAAGCGCGCGGCCCAGACTTCGGCCGGGGCTTTTTGCCAGCGCCGCTGCAGGTCGCCGACTTTTTCCAGCTGGCGCGGGAGCTGGGGCTCTTCCAGTTTCAGGTCCGCAGTAATGCGCTCGGCCCACATACGCAACTGGTCGCCGGTTACGCGGCGCAGCTCGAGTTTTTGCAGACGCCGGAACAGGGCGGTGCGAAGCCAGAGTTCCTCGCTGGTGCCCCAGAAGGGGCTGAACAGCAGGTTGCGCAGCTGGGAGTAATCCCACTCTTCGTTCAGCAGGTCGAGCAGTAGCAATGCGGTACTGCCCACTGGCGTTTGTGCCAGCGGTATACCTGCGGAAAAGTTGAACGGCAGGGTGTAGCGGGGTTGTGCCGGATCCAGGAATTGCGGTTCCAGTACCCGCGCGAACACGGCCTCAACCTGGGCGCGGCACTGGCCGAGGTTGTTGACCACAATGCCGACGCTGGCCTGGGTGTCCTGCTCGAGTTTCTGTGCCGCCCAGCGCGCGGCCTGGTACAACTCTTCTTCCAGGTTCTGGCAGGGGGCGAATGCGATCTGGGCCTGCCTCTGTGCCGAAGGGTGATCCACAACTCGGCTCGCCGCGCTTTCAATCAGCGCGTCGTACAGCGGAGATATCTGTGCGAAGCCCGCTTTATCGATCCGCGGCAGTCGCGGGAGTGCGCCTTCCTGAAAGGCCTGTAACAGCCGTTGATCCCGCTGATCCGGGGTGATGGCATTGTGCGCTATCAGTTCGCGATGGAACGCGCGGATCATGGCGAACAGCGGATAGGTGTCGCCACTCAACGACAGGGCAAACTGCTCCAGCAGTGGCTCTATCTGCTCGTCCAGTTGCCCGAGATCCGTGACCAGCTGCCACTGCAGCAACTGCGCCAGGGCGCTGTCGGCATCGCGGCACAATTGCTGGCTGTTCAGCAGTTGCCGATCCAGGGATTCATCAATTGCCCGCTGCCACAGGAGCTGGCGCTGCTCCCGGTTCAGCACACGGTACATGGCGGGCTGCCAGCCGCGCTGTTGCAGGTCAAACCAGAGCTTGTCGAGCCAGCCCTGCAGGGATTCCACCGCGGGTGGGTGCCAGTTGGTGCCGGATTTCTGGGTGCCGGCATAGACCTGCTGGCAGCGGTTGCGCAAACGGTTGTTGGGCGTCAGCAGCAGGCCGCCGGGGGGAAGTTGCGCGAGTATTTTGAGAGCGGGAAATGCCGGTTGCAGCATGCGTTGGTGAGCCCAGGTCAGGTAAACAGGAACAATTTTAATGACTTACCGTCGCGTTTTGTCGCGAAGCTGTCAACTGTCTTTGGTGGACTGTTTTTGGCCGTACGGACGTCGGGCGCAGGCAAGTCAGTGGGGTGGGCTATTCGGCCGGGGTTTGCGCAAGCGGCGAAAATTCCGCAAATGCCCGTGCGATGTGCCGGTCGGGATCCGGTGCGCTGGTAAACAGTCGGCTGGGTTCCGCCTGCGCTGGCAACTGCAGGTGCAATTCATCCAGCCACCAGTGCACGCGGCGGGCGATGGCTGCGCCCGAATCCAGCCAGCGAATGCTGCGGGGGGCAAAGCGTGCGAGCTCGTCGCGCAACAGGGGGAAGTGGGTGCAGGCGAGTACGGCGATATCCACCTTGTCGCCACCATCGCTGTGGAATATGCGCTGCAGAACCGGTTCGAGATCCGCCGCCGATACCGTCTCGCCGCGCAGCTTGGCTTCCGCAAGGCGCACTAGTTCCGGCGCGGGCACATTGATTACCTGACGTCCGTTGGCAAATTCCTCGATCAGTTCGCGGGTGTAGCGTCGGTTGACTGTGCCCTCGGTGGCGATCAGGGCAATAGTGCCGGTGCGGGTTTCCTCGGCCGCGGGTTTCACCGCCGGAACCACACCCACCACGGGCTTTTGCAGGGCTTCGCGCAGTTGCGGCAGGGCGAGGGTGCTGGCGGTGTTGCAGCCGACCACCAGGATGTCGGCGCCGGACGCAGCCATCATCGCAGTGGCCTGCTCGACGATGCGCGGGCGCAGGATCTCTTCGCTCTTGGTGCCGTAGGGGTAGAAACCGTTGTCCACGCCGAAGTGCAGCGTGAGTGCGGGAATCTGCTGGCGAATTTCCCGCGCAATACTGATGGCGCCGACACCGGAATCGAATATCAATGCGCTGGGGGCCTTGTTAGAATGGCCGCTTGCATTGGGCATAACCAAAAACCTGCTTCCCTCAATCCCGCTGAATATGTCGTGGGGCCTATGAATGGGGCCAAGAATACCGCAATCGGCGGTGGGACTGGCAGGTCATTTTGCCCTCGACTGAATCGCCGGCTGTTTTCAAGCCGTTCCCAATAAGTTTAAGAGTTTTCTATGATCGCGTTTCCTCTCCAGGTCACACTAGAGCAAACCGTATTGGTCGCATTGACGGCTCTGTTGCTGGTTGTACTGTCGGTATGGCTCGGGCGCTCCCGGATTGTACGGCAATTGCAGGCGTTGCAGGCCGAGCACCAGGTGGTGGCAGCCCAGCTGGCCAGCAGCCGCGAGCGCGAATCCCAGCACGGGCTGGATATCCAGCAGCTGCGTACCGAGCTTGAGAGCAAGTCCACCCAGCTGGCCCGCTATCAGGTGCTGGTAGAAAAAGGGGAAGCCGCACTGGCGGAGCAGCGCCAGCAGCTGGAGCAGACCCGCGCGGCCATGACCCAGCAGTTTGAAAATCTGGCCAACCGGATTTTTGAGGAAAAGCAGCAGGCCTTCGTGCGCCGCAGTGAAGACAGCCTGCGCAAGAGCCTCGATCCGCTGGAGCGCCAGCTGGGTGATTTCCGCAAGCGTGTGGAGCATGTCTACGACCGCGAAAACGCGGAGCGCAACAGCCTGCTCGGGCAGATCAAGGCGCTGCGCGAACAGACCCAGCGCATCAGCGATGAAGCGCTGAACCTGACCTCCGCCCTGAAGGGCGATCGCAAAATCCAGGGCAACTGGGGTGAAGTGGTGCTCGAGCGGCTGCTCGAGGAGTCCGGTCTGCAGAAAGGGCGGGAATACGAAACTCAGGTGACCATCACCAGTGATGGCCGTCGCCGCCAACCCGACGTGATTGTGCGCCTGCCGGAAGGCAAGGATCTGATCATCGACTCCAAGGTGTCGCTGGTGGACTACGAGCGCTACAACTCGGCAGAAGCCGAGGAGGAGCGGGCGCAGGCACTCAAACAGCACGTGACTTCGCTGCGTGCGCACATCACCGGCCTGAACAAGAAAGCCTACGAAGATCTGGAAGGCGTGCGCACCCTCGACTTCGTCTTTATCTTCGTGCCGATCGAAGCCGCTTACATGCTGGCGATGCAGGCGGATCCGGAACTGTTCCGCTTTGCCTATGAGCGCCAGATCGTTCTGGTCAGCCCCACCAGCCTGATGGCCACGCTGAGAACCGTGGAAAATATCTGGCGTTACGAAAAGCAGAACAAGAACGCGGAAAAGATTGCTGCGGAAGCCGGCAAGCTGCACGACCAGTTTGTTCTGGTGCTGGAATCCCTGGATGCGCTGGGCAGCCGCCTGCGCCAGGCGGACGAGGCTTACCAGGAAACCTGCAAGCGACTGTCTACCGGGCGCGGCAACGTGGTCAAACGTATCGACAGCTTGCGTAAGCTCGGGGCCAAAACCCGCAAGCAGATTGCGACTGACCTGCGCGACAAGGCGGATACCAGTCACCAGCTGCCGGCCGCCGAGGCAGTGGATGAGCCGGAAGATTCGGAGCTTGCCGCCGAAGAAGCGGTGGAATAATCCTTGGAAACCTTTAATTTCGCGCTCTCGGTCACCGCGCCCATTTTCCTGACACTTCTGGTGGGGTACGGGCTGGCGCGGGTCGGGTTGCTGAGCGAATCCTTTGTGGATGATGCCTCACGCCTGGTATTCCTGGTTACTTTACCGGCGCTGCTGTTCTTCAATATTTTCGGCTCCGATGCGCAGCTGGGCGAAGAATTGCCGCTGTTGGCGGCGGGGCTGATCGGCAGCCTGTTGACCGTGCCCCTGGCCTGGGTGGTGGCGCGCCCGCTGGAATACGGTGACCGCAGCGCGTTTATTCAGGGGGCGTTTCGCGGCAACCTGGGCATTATCGGGCTCGCGTGGGCGGCGAATGCCTATGGCCCCGGGGGGCTCGCGCAGGCCGCGCTGTTGATGGCGGTAATCACGATCTTTTACAACGTGGCGGCGGTGGCCCTGTTTGCGGTGTACAGCCAGAAGGCGAAATTCAGCTGGGTAAAACTCGCGAAAGATATTGCCAGCAACCCGCTGATCCTGGCGATTGTGCTGGCACTGGTGGCAAAGAGTGCAGGGGTTGTTCTGCCACAGATGGTGGTGCAGACCGGCGACTACCTGGCCTCGGTCACACTGCCGCTGGCACTGCTGTGCATTGGTGCCAGTCTTGACCTGAGTATGCTGAGCCGGAGTTCTTTCGGCGCTTTCGCCGCGAGTGGTTTCAAACTCTTGGTAGTGCCGCTGGTACTGGTGGCTGCGGGCTGGTTGTTCGGTCTCGATGCGCAGTCGATGGCCATTCTGTTCCTGCTGGCCGCCGCGCCCACGGCTTCCGCATCGTTTATCATGGCGCGCGCGCTTGGCGGCAACAGCCAGCTGGCCGCCAATATTGTTGCGCTGAGTACACTGTTTTCCATTGTTACTGCCAGCATCGGGCTGGCATTGTTGAAGGTATATGTCCCATGACTGTAGTTCCCGTCTGGATACTGGTAATCGCCGGGCTGGTGATTGTGGCCCTGTCTGCGGTTGCCACTTATTACTGCCTCGAATTGCGCAAGGCGCAGAAGCGGCAGAAACAGCAACTGGCTGAGCTGGAAGCGGCAGCGGAAGAGCAGCGGGACAGGGTGAATACCAGTATCCAGATTATTGCGAAAACCCTGCTGGACGACGGCGTTGGCCTGACGGAAGCATCACTGCGCATCCGCGTGTTGCTGGATTCCCTGCAGGTGGAACAGGCGGTGAAGGAAGAGTTCGTTGCCTTTTATACCGTGGCAGACAAGACCAGCCATATCCCGATTCTGGAGGACTGGAAAAAACTGTCGCGCAAGGAAAAGTTCGCGTTTGAAAAAGAAATGGCGCGGGTGGAAGCGGAATACAAGGATTTTGCGCTGGATGCGGCGAAGCGGATTCTGGGGCGGAATTTCTAAGCAGACTTGCAGTGTGCTCCGGGAATCCTGAAGGGCTGGATACCGGCTTTCGCCGGTATGACGAGTGCTTTGAGTTTCGTCATCCCGGACTTGATCCGGGATCCAGCACTACCTAGCTACTTCTTGACCAGCAACACACCGGACTCGGTGTGATCCGTATAAGGGAACTGGTCAAAAATCGCAAAGCGCTCGATCTTGTGCGTCTTGGTGAGCTCCGCGAGGTTTTCCAGCTGCGTCTCCGGGTTGCAGGAGATGTACAGGATGCGCGGGAAGCGCGCGATCATCGCGCAGGTGTCGGCGTCCAGGCCGGCGCGCGGCGGATCCACCAGCACCGTTGAAAAATCGTAGCTGTCGAGATCGAAATCCTTCAGGCGGCGGAAAGGGCGCACCTTGTCGATGGCCTGGGTGAACTCCTCACTGGAAAGCCGCACGATATCCAGGTTGTCCACGCCGTTGGCCGCAATGTTTTCCTGGGCGGCGTTAACCGATACCTTGGAAATCTCGGTCGCCAGCACCTTGTCGAAGTGTTCCGCCAGCGGGATGGTGAAATTTCCATTGCCGCAGTAGAGCTCGAGCAGGTCCCCGCTGGCGTCTTTGCTGCAATCCTTCGCCCACTGAATCATCGACCGGCAGATATGGCCATTGGGCTGGGTGAAGCTGCCCTCTACCTGCTTGTACTGGTACACCTTGCCGTCGATCTCGAGTTTCTCAATCACGTAGTCCCGATCCAGCACCAGCTTCTGCTTGCGTGAGCGGCCGAGAATGGGCACGCCGAGGGCAGATTGCAGTGCGCGGGCTTCCTGCTCCCAGGCTTCATCGAGGGGCTTGTGGTAGATCAGGGTGATCAGCGCATCGCCGCTCAGGGTCGTCAGGAACTCGGTGCAGAACAGGCGCTTGCGCAGCAGCTCGCTCTGGTTGATGGCATCCAGCAGTGGTGGCATCAGCTCGTTGATCCGCTCGGAGCCGACGGTAAACTCTGTAATGACGAACGGTTTTTTGTACTCGCCCTGGCGATACATGGCGTAGTCCACACGGCCGCCTTCCTGCCACATCTTGAACTCCGCACGCAGCCGGTAATGGCTGGGCGGCGAGGGGAATACCTCCGGCTCCAGCTGGGTGTACGGCGTATAGGCCTGTTGCAGCCTGGCGACTTTCTCGTCAAGTTGCTGCTGGTAGTCGTCGGTGTTTACGCGGTGAAGTGCCATAGATGCTAATGCCGGGAGTTTGGAAACTGGTGGTAAAACGGGCGCGGATTATAGCGGATATGGCCGCGCGTTGAACGAACTTGATGGAATCCGGGGAGATACACGCATGGCATTGGGCCAGCTGGAAATAGTAGTACGTGGCCAGGGGCTGCACGAATTTACCGGGCAGGTGAACAGCTGGCTGGATAGTCAGAACCTGTTTGGCAGTGGGCTTTGCACCCTGTTTATTCAGCACACCTCCGCGAGCCTGTTGATACAGGAAAACGCGGATCCCAGCGCGCGGGTGGATCTGGAGAACTGGCTGAACCGGCTGGTACCGGAAAACGACCCGCTGTACACCCACACCCTCGAAGGGGCGGACGACATGCCCGCGCATATCAAAGCGGCGCTCACCGCCTGTTCCCTGAGCATCCCCATGGAAAACGGCCGCCTGTTGCTGGGTACCTGGCAGGGGATCTACCTGTGGGAGCACCGCCATCACCAGGGGAATCGCCGGGTGATTGTGCAAACCAGTAATTAAGCGCGCGCCATTCGCTGGGCCGCACGCGTTGCCATTCTTGCTGGGCGCAGCCTGTTCAGCCTTTGCCGACCGGCTTGTTCGGGCCGAGCTTGGAGTCCTTTTCGATGTACTCGATGATTTTGCCCGCGACATCAATGCCGGTGGCTGTTTCGATGCCTTCGAGGCCGGGTGATGAGTTCACCTCGATAACCAGCGGGCCGTGGGACGAGCGCAAAATATCGACACCGGCAAGGTCGAGTCCCATTACCTTGGCGGCATTGAGGGCGAGACTGCGTTCGGCCGGCGTCAACCTGATGACTTCTGCCGTACCGCCGCGGTGCAGGTTAGAGCGGTATTCTCCCTTCGCGGCCTTGCGCTGCATGGCGGCGATTACCTTGCCGCCCACCACGAAGCAGCGGATATCGGATCCGCCTGCTTCCTTGATGAACTCCTGAACGAGAAAGTCCGAGCCAATTCCGTGAAACGCATTGATCAGTGCTTCTGCGGCTTTCTTGGTCTCCGCCAGCAGTACGCCGTTGCCCTGAGTACTCTGGGTTAGCTTCACAATGAGCGGGGCGCCACCGACAGATTCAATGATGGCATTGGTCGCCTTGGCCGAATGCGCGTAGCTTGTGACGGGCTGGCCAATGCCTTTGCGGGCCAGCAGCTGATGGGCGCGCAGCTTGTCCCTTGAGCGCGTAATGGCGATGGATTCGTTAATGGAATAGACGTTGGCCACTTCAAACTGCCTGAGAACGGCACAGCCGTAGGCTGTAATGCTGGCGCCAATACGTGGTATCACCGCGTCGAACCGCAGTGCCTCCACCGTCCCTTCACTTTTTTGGTAGTAGACGTTTGGCTCATTGGCCGTGATGTTCATGTAACACTTTAGGGCATCAATGACCCGAACCTCATGCCCCCGTAATTCGGCTGCCTCAACCAGTCGACGCGTTGAATAGAGTTTTCGGTTTCTGGAAAGAATGCCAATCTTCATAAATGATCTCTTTGCGTCAGCCGTGGCATGAATATCTTGGTAGCGTGCGTATCAGTAAACCTTACGCAGTGCCGCATCGCAAGTTCACTCCCGGGCCCTGGTGAACGAGGCCTGTAAACGTAGTCCATTTGGAAAGGCGCCGGTGGCGATATATCGACAATGTGCGCAGTGTGTTTTTGTCGGTAAGCGAGGCTTGGCGGCAGGCAAATAACTGGCTGACTAGAGACAGTTGGTGGGTTTTGGCAGGCCGGCAATTTTACTGGCTACCTTGGCCGGGCTTGGCGGGAACAGCTGCATCAGATAAATACTGCGGCCCTTGTCGGATCCCAGGTGCAGGGTGATGTATTTCACCAGTGGGCGCATCGCTGGCGACAGCTCGAACTCACGGTAAAACGCCTGTAGCAGTTCCAATACTTCCCAATGGGCGTCGGTCAGCTCGATCCCTTCGCTGTGGGCCAGTGCGCTGGCAACTTCAGGGGTCCAGTCGGAAAGCTCGCGCAGGAATCCCTCTTTATCCAGTGGGATTTCCCGGCCTGCGATGTGTAACTTCTTGTCTGTGCTCATGTTGCTCGCCAAATTTACTTGAACCAGCTGACGATAGGGTTGTGTTCAGTACAGAGCGCCACCCAGCGCATTTCATCTACGCCTTCGACATTGTTACCAACAATGACGCCGCGGGCGTCGGCGTCAGATTGCAGGCAGTACACCGCTGCACGCCTGGTAATCTCGGCCAGTGCAGGATAGCCCTCTGTCGCCGCGTAAATGGCGTCCTCGATCAGCAGGATGGCATCGCCCTCGGCGCAGCTGTCCGCACAATCCGACAGCGCAGATGAAGAGTAGGGCGATTTGCTTACGATATGCAGGGTCATGCGGTAGATCGGCCTCGCTGGTTAAAAACTGAGAACGTGGTCGAAGTTGCGGATAAAGCTGCCGCAATCTTCCACCAGTTCGATGTCTGCGCCGGGAATTGCAATGGCGTCTGGTGCGATGCCCCGAGTTTGCAGGCTGGATTTGCATACGTGCAGGGTTTCAACTCCGAACATCGGCAGGGCCTGGATGTTGCGGCGCAAATTCTTCTCGGCGATCGCTTGCGGGTTTTGTTGCAGCAACTGGAAAACCCCGTCGCCGAAAAAGAGTACCGCAGGGGCCTGATCCATTGCAGCGGCGGCCAGTACGGCTTCAAGGCCTTCCCGGGCCAGCGCATTGCCATAGGGCGCCTGCCGGCAGAGGGCGAGCGTGTTCTTGCTCATCGTCATCAGCCTCCAAAGGTCACGAGTCGGTCGCTAACGGCTCCGGCCTCGGCCAGCTGCCCCAGGCCGGCAAGCTCAAAACCTTCGGCCAGGTTGGCAGCGGGTTTTTCCAGCCGTGACGCTTCACTGTCACTCAGAAGCCCTCGCCGCTGGGCGGCGGCAATACACACGACGAGATCCAGCTGGTGGGCCTGCTGCAGCTGCTGCCACTGGCCGAGCAGATCCTGCTCGTCCTGCGGTGGTGCTGCGAGGGCGCTGCCATTGTGGATGCCGTCGGCATAGAAGAAAACCCGGTAGAGGGTATGGCCGGCCTCGAGCAGGGCGCGTGCAAATCGGAGGGCACTGGCGGCGCCTTCCGAGGTGTGCGGAGCACCGTAGATGACGAGGGTGAACTTCATGGTTTCATTGCCTGCAAATAAAAATGCCCCGCGATGCGGGGCACTGTGTGAACGGCTGTCGGCCTGTATCAGTCGTCGGAAGCGAAGCCGAAGATGTGCAGCAGGCTGGTGAACAGGTTCAGGATGTTCAGGTACAGAGAGGTGGTCGCCATGATGTAGTTGGTTTCGCCACCGTTCACGATACGGCTGGTGTCGTACAGGATGAAACCGGAGAACAGCAGGGCAATCACGCCGCTCAGGGCAACGCTTGCCAGCGGCATGTAAACGCCGAAGAAGCTGGCGATCATCAGGGCAACGGCGCAAACCAGTACCGCGATCAGGCCCACAAACAGGAAGCCGCCCATGAAGCTGAAGTCTTTGCGGGTGGTCAGCACGTAGGCAGACAGGGCAAAGAAGATCAGCGCTGTGGTGCCGAGCGCCTGCATGATCACCTGGCCGCCGCCGGCGAGGCCGAGGTAGTGGTTAAGCATCGGGCCGAGGGAAGCACCCAGCAGACCGGTGAATGCAAATACAACGCCCACGCCGGAAGCGGAGTTGGCGGTGCGGGGCAGTACGAACCAGATCAGGGCCAGTGCGCCCAGGGAGCAGATCAGGCTCATGCCGCGGCCCATGCCCACGGCCATGGAAATTCCAGCAGTGACTGCGCTGAAGAGGACAGTCATTGCCAGAAGCGCGTAGGTATTACGCAGAACCTTCGCGGCTTCCGAGCGTTCCAGTGCTCGGGACTGAGTGTAAACTTGCGGCTGCATTAGCGTCTCCTGCTATTGATAATTCAATTGGTCGAGATCATATCGCCAGCTTGTATGACCATCAAGTAGGCATAACGTTCGACGATAATTAGTATGTTGGTGCAAATTCGCGCATCCAATGGAGTTCACGAAATGAAATTGCCCAAATATCTGTTCTTTCTATGCCTCTGTGCCTTCGTTTCCATGGCCCAAATCAGCCGTGCCGAGGGCAGCGAGAAGCCTGAAACCGAGGTTCCCTTTGGCGATAAGGTGGGGGCGGAAGTGACAAATTACAACCGCTTGCGCCCAAATATTGCCACCGGAGGCAGTATAGATCTTTCACAGGTCGAACGAATTGCCGGTCATGGTTTTCGTACGGTGATCGACCTGCGGACACCGGAAGAGGGTACTGCGGAAGAAAAGGTGGCGGTGGAGGGCAGCGGCATGCGTTACCTGAACTTGCCAGTGTCGAAAGGCGTGCCTTCGGATGATGTCATCAACGGTATTCAGGCCGTGCTGGCAGATCCCGCGGCAGGCCCGGTGCTGATTCATTGCGGATCAGGCAACCGCGTTGGCACGGCGTGGGCAATCTACCGTGCGAAACAGGGCGTGCCACTGGAGATCGCGATTGAAGAGGGCCGCACCGCTGGTATGCAGCCTTCGCGCGAAGAGCAGGTGCGAGCGCTGTTTGCCCAATAGGCGGGCTCCAACATCCACTCCGGTCTCGGGCGGGCTCACAGCCCTTACTGCGACAGTCTGAGATCGACAATTAGCGGCAGGTGGTCCGAGGCGAGCTGGGTAAGCTCGCTGCGGGGCACGAGCACCGCCCGTACGTCGATTTCCCTGTCTACAAATACATAGTCGATACGCACCTTGGGCAGGCGGCTGAAGAAGGTGCCCTGGGGCTTGTGGCCGGCAAGTTGCACCTGGGCATCGTCCAGGACTGCGGTAACCTTGCGAATCTCCTTCGAGCCGGGCAGTGCGTTGAAGTCGCCGAGCAGTATGCGTGGGCGGCCGCAGTGGTCATTGCCCATCCACTCTTTCCCCAGCAGTGCGTCGATCTGGCGCAGGCGCTCGCCTTTGGACAGGCCAAGGTGAGTGTTGAATATCTGGACAGAGGTTCCGTTGACATCCACCTCCACCCAGAGCGCTCCGCGCGGCTCGGCGACGCCAAAATGGCGTGAGTTCCTGGCGGGGCCCGGAAGAATGTCTTTCTTTACCAGCCGCAGTGGCAGCTGCGTCAGGATGCAGTCGCCGTAAAGTTCATCTTCAAGGTGCATGGCCGGCTGGAAGTGGCAATCCATCGCGAGCAGCCGGGCGATCTGTCGCGCCTGGTCGATCCCGCCGGTGCGCTCACGTCGGACATCGACCTCCTGAAGTGCCACGACATCCGGCGCATAGCGGGCAATGACCCGGGCGATCCGCTCAGGCGATATCTTGCCGTCCATGCCATTGCAGATGTGCACGTTGTAGGTCATCACCCGAAGGTTTTTGCTGACAGTGGCCCCTGACGGGATTGCTGCGGATTCTGGTGTGGTTTGTTCGGGGGCGGCTGGTTCTTGCGTGTCGAGCGCGATGATCGCAGGAGGCGATTTCAACTTTTCTGCCGGCTGCGCGCGCAAGAACTTGAGTGCGGCATCGCGAATGTCTTTTGGGCGCCAGTGTTCGAGGCCGTTGTCCGGGAAGTGGATGTCGCCGGGCATCAGCGCAAAAGCATGGGTTTCATTGGGGCCCGCGCCACCGTGGCTTCCGTTTTCGATCGCGAAACTGATACTTTCGCTGCCGGCGCACCAGCCGCTGATGACAAAATCCCCAGCATCGGGGTGGCGACACAGATTCGCGAGATCTTCCGCAGCTTCCAGTGGGAAGGGGTGATCCTTTCCGAAAATGGCTTCGTAATCCCGCGGCAGCTCAAAGTGGCCATCGCGCCACCAACCGCAGATGCTGGTGGGCTCACCGGCCGGTGGCGGTGTGTCCGTGTCCTGGTACAGCACCATGGGGACGTGGGATTTCTCCACGATGCGGCGGGCAATTTCCTGCCGGGAGACACCGTTGCAGTCCACGTTATACAACAGCGCCAAGGGGCCCATGGCGGAGAGTGCCATTGGGTCGGCCCCCTGGCGCTGGCGTTCCGGATCTTCGATGGGAAACAGCTTTTGTACCCACTGGCCGCCAAACAGCCTTACCCGCTGGAGCTGGATACCCTGGCTGCCTGAGGCGCGGTAGCCGCGCGGGCTCTTGGGCAGTTCATTGAGCGCTTCACTGATTGCGTCTGCCAGGGGGCGGCCGTAGCGCGTTTCGTAGGGGATACTGTCTTCCTGCCCGTGATCGGAATAGATCCACACGTCGTAGTGCCGTCGCGAAGACCGGTGGGCGGCGCGCCAGATTCGCCCGATAGCATCGTCGATCCCTTTCAGCGTCCAGTGGGCAAATGCGGAGCTGGGTCCGCGTCGGTGCGCCTGTTCGTCGTAACCGAGGAAATTGATGTAAATCACCGGCAGGCCGCGTGCGATATCGATCTTGACGCCCACAGTGGACAGTTCGCGCAGCATGATGGTGATGGCGATGCGCGTGGGAATGAACATCAGTTCGCGCACAAAGTCCTGGCCATTGGTCAGACCGCGGAAAAAATCCACGATCGAAAGCAGTAGCTCCAGCAGCAGCAATCCGCCGGTTCGCACCAGGCTCCACAGGTTGGCGAGGACAAGCGCAATCAGTGCGAGCGGTCCGGCTTCCTTGAGTGAGTTGCCCCAGCCTTCAGACGCCGGGCAGAAGTGTGCCTCGTCATTGTCGGCCCCCGCGCGGAACACACTGACATAGCAGCTGCCCTGTTTCAGCAGGGGTTCGTGTCCCTCTTCATTGAGCCGCTGCTCCACTTCACTGGCGGCCTCGGTCTCATACATGCGGCGCATTTTCTGCGACTGCTGCGACATGAAACCAAATGCGGGAACGGCCGCTTTGACGCCATAAAAGATCTCCGCCTGCACTGCCGGTGTAGTCGCGGGCACACCGGAATACATGTGATCCAGGTGGTAGTGTTCTTTCTCGATCAGTTTTTTCAGAAATGGCAGCTTGCCTTCCGCGAGCGCCTTGTCGAATTGGGGGCGGGCGAGGCCGTCTATCTGGATTAGTACCAGTGCCGGCGCATCGGGCTCCCGTTCATTGATCTGAAGTTTCAGCATGCGCGCAAGCCACTCGCTGCGGCTGATACGTCGCCGCCAGCGCCGGAGTGTGCTTTCAATGCGCGTGATCATGAATTGGCGTCTCCCGTTTACGCAAACTCAGCTGAGGTCGTTATTGGAGACGTTGTGGGACTGTTCCAGGGCTGCGCTGGCAGCACCAGTGACGCCCTCGATGATTTCCCACTGGGCACCGATCATATTGCGCAGACGCATCCATTGGGCGTAGAGGGAGTCGTCCAGCGGCCAGTGCTGGTGAACCAGGGACTGGTAGTGACCGAGCGCGGCGCTCGCGCAATTTTCCAGGGAATAGCGGTTGGCGGTCTTCAGGGCTTCGACACGCAGCTTTGCGCGCACGTCTTCGGGTTGATCCAGCACCCATTGCAGCGCGGCAATCAGGTCGCGTTCACCGTGCTTCAATACCAGCCGTCCGTTGATGCGATCCTCGACCACTTCACGGCAGCCGCTGGCATCGAGGGCGACCACAGGTATTCCTGCCGCCATCGCTTCGGTGAGCACCATACCCTGGGTTTCACTGGTGGAGGCGAAAGCGAATACGTCCATCGCGCTGTAGGCGTCCCGCTGGGCTTCACCCTGTAAGGTTCCGGTGAGGTGCAGGCGATTCCCCAGTCCGCGGGCTTCAAACAGGTTCCTTATCTGCTCCTGCATTGGGCCAGAGCCGACCAGCAGGAAATGCGCGTGCTCGTTGCGTTGCAGGAATTCGAGAACGGCCGCTGCGAGAAAATCCAGGTTTTTCTCCGCCGCCAGTCGCCCGAGATGCCCGACCACAAAGGCGTCTTCGGGAATGCCGTACTGCCGGCGCGCGGCGAGCCCATCGCCATCGCGATAATGACTCAGCTGCACCCCGGTGGGCACCACGGCAATGGGCGAGGTAACGCCTCGCGCCTGCAACAGATCCGCAACGCTTTCACTCGGGGCAAACACCATGCTGGCGAGATTTGCGTAGCGCGTGGCCAGCTCGATAACGAAGCGTTTCAGCGCGTCGGAGTCGGCCGGAACATAGTGGGTGTAGCGTTCGTAGAGGGTGTGGTGGGTGAAAATCAGCGGCAGTTCACGGCTGCGGGCGATGCGCAGCGCGGTCATACCCAGCAGGAAAGGGTGATGGGAGTGAATGATATCGGGTTCAAACACATCCAGCCGGTGGCTCAATTCGCCGGATAGCGGCAGGGCGACAGAGAAGTCGCTGCCGTTGAAGTTCTGGATTGCGGGCACCCGTACCACGTCTTTTTCTTCCGGGATTTTTTCCGCAAATTCCGGAGCCACAATCATCACGTTGTGGCCGCGTCGGCGATATTCCCGGGTAAAAGCATCGACCGAACGCGCGACACCTCCTACATGAGGCAGGTAGGTGTTTGTCAGCATGACGATATTCACAGAGGATCCAGCTCCACCATTTCTACACCATCTGACACCGTGACCGGTTTGAAGCCGAACGCGCGGATTTCTATCTCCGGCGCACTGCCATGCCAGTCTCCATGCCAGGTTACCCGCGGGTGCGCGCCGGGAGTGACCTCCAGCGATATACGCCCGAAATAGGTTGGGGCTGGCCCAAACCGGATCGGTTTCTGCGCACTTTCATCCTGAAGCCATTCTGGCGGCAGTCCTGAAATCAGGATCAGCCGGTCGTCTTCCTCGCGCACAAAGCAGTTGCGTTGCATGGTAACCCATTCGGCAGCGGCCCAGGCGTGCTGTCCGTCACCCATACAGCCACCAAACGAGTGCGGGTGTATGGCTTCTGGCCATTGTCCGGTGGGAGAGGCGAGCTTGGCTACGTTGCGCATGAGCTCTATGCAGCGTGGGTCGCCCGCGCGCAGGAATACCTGGGCCACGTGAATGGTGAGGTAGGCATTGATGCCGGAGTGGATCATGTCCTGGAAAAAACCGCCGGAGACAAAACATTCACGCTGCAGAAACTCGACCAGGTCGAGCAGGCGGGGATCTCTCTCGGAATAAAGGCGCAGCGGGTAGCCAGCGGCAATGGAGCCGATGGCGCCGGCATCCAGGCGCCGTTTTGGCGACGCGGGCATTGCCGGCCGCCCAAGGCGCTGGGCGGCCTTGCTCAGGGATTCATCGACGGTCAGCATGAAGTCATCGGCGTGTGACTGGAAACGATCTGCTTCATTGTCGTGTCCGTTACGACGGCAAAGCGCAACAGCGGCGAGCTGGCCGGCTATGCCCCAGAAATCATCCCAGTAGTAGCAATCGTTGGGGCCCAGGTGCTCGGCGCTGAAACCGGCCGGCAGCAGTCCGCCGGTGAGGCTGCCGTCTTTGGGCAGGCGTTTGTCGTCTATCCACTGTGCGCCGCGCAGCACCGGATCCAGCCATTCCTGCTTGAGTTTGCTATTGGTGATGCGGCAGTACTGGTCAATGATCCAGAGCGCTTCACCGTTGGAATCCCACTCGCCGTCTTGCGAATGAAAATAGCCATTGCGCTTCTGGCGGGAAGGGAAGCGTTCGAGGGCGCGCTCCGCCCGCTCTATGAGACCTGCGTGAAGCAGCGACTGAATCATGAATGCGGCATCCCGGAACCAGAAACGCTTGTAGGTATAGGGGCCGGGATAGACATCGTGCGGGGAGTGCAGGATCAGGGTGCGCACTGCAGCGTCGTAGAGAAACTGCATTTGTGCGTCTGGCACAGACATCTGGCAATGCTGGCTGAGGTTGTGCGCCCACCCGGATGGGGCGTTGCGGCTGTTCAGCTTGCAGTGCTGCGGGATGGTAACCAGTGTATCCACGGTCTGTCCGGGCTCAATCCGGAACAGTGCAGCGGCGGTAGCCATGCCCACATCGCACTCCGCGTGGGTTTCATTGGATTCATCGTGGAGGTAGAGGGAGATATCACCGCGCCGGTAATCCGATGCGTGGTGCCGGTCTACCGGGCGGTCGAACAGGATTTTGTCGGTGCCATCCACGAGCCACTGGTCGCGGTTGTTGCCAAGCACCACTTTGTTGATGAGGGCCACGCCCTCGGGATTACACGGCCGCAGCGAGACCACCAGCCAGCCGCCTTCAGCGTGACTGCCGCGGAGTTGCAGCAGGCAGTTATTGTGCCGTTCGGAGAGCTCGGCCCAAACGCGGCTGGTCAGTTGCGCGGTGTCTGTAGCCGCTTCCGTTACCACCGCCACGCCTTTATCGCCGCGATCCATTTCCAGCCGCTGTGACACTTGCTGCATCTGCGACGGATACACGTTGATGCCATCGTCGCCAATGATCCAGCTGTCGATTGACCAGCCATCGTAATGCGGGGTTAGCAGCCCACGCGGATCGACGATGGGCATTTCCTCGCTGCCGGGCACGCCCACGGCGGTCCAGTTGCGATGGCTCAGGTTGCAGTGGGTAATGGAAAAGGCGCGCGGGATAAACGACACATCTGCCGGATCGAACTGGCGCTCAATCCAGTAGGGCCAAATCCAGTCCAGGTTGTGCTGGATGACCTTGCTGTTCATCAGCGCGCGGGCATGGAAAATCACCCCGGCACGCAATAGCTCAATGGGCTCGCTGACCTCGGAAGGTTCAGCAAAGCGCTGCATGCGTGCCATCACCGCGAGCGGGTCGAGAAAACCGTGGGCCGTCGCGAATTTTCGTACGAAGAACCGCCAGGGAAGCCATTTCATCCAGGGCATCAGAGCTCTCCTTCGTCAATTTTCTGGTTCAGGGCGCGGCGCGCCATGCGGGTCAGCCCGACCAGGGCTACGATGGCCAGCAGGAATCCGAGCCCATACAAGGCCCACTCCACCGGAGTGCGGGAATCCCGCGCGGTACCAAGACTGGCCAGATCGGCCGCAATGGATCCCACATAGACGTTGTGCACGGTAATTGGAATCACACCGAGGAAGTTGCCGATCACAAAATCCCGCAGGCGCAGTGGGGTGAGGCCGAAGAAATAGTTGGACAGTTTGAATGGAAACAGGGGAACCAGCCGCGTCAGCATCACCATTCGCCAGCCTTCATCGCGCACCACCTCACCGAGGTTTGCGGGCTTGATCTTGGAGAGTATCCAATCGGAAGCCTTTTTGCCAAACAGGTAGCGGGAAATCAGGAAGGCGATGGTGGCACCGATCACTGTTCCCAAAACCACATACACCGTGCCCTTGATAACCCCGAAGACGAACCCCGCGCCCATCGTGAAGATCACGCCGGGAATCAGGAATACGATCGCCACCGCAATGATGGCAATAAACCAGAGGCTGGCTTCCCAGCCGCGACTGTTCAACCACTGAATCAGCTCAAGAATGCGATCATCCAGGTCGAAGTGGTGCAGGGTGGCCAGTACGGTGGCCACTGTTGCGGTGCTGATTACGATGAGCCAGATGGGAGAAAACTTCACGCCATTACTATCCGCGCAGGTTGCGGTATCCGTGCTGATCTATCTGGTTGTCGGGCGCGGTTGCGCCGGTACCTGATTTTTACAGCGTTCCTTCAGAAGACTAGCCAATCCACAAACAGCGTGGCCGGTATTTATTCCTGTTTATTGCGAAAGAGAATTTTTATGCGGCAACTAATGACGATTGTTCATGTGGTGCCCGGGATCAGCTGTGCGGCCACAGCCACAGAACCAGCAGGCTCGCGGTGACCGGCAGTGCAAACAGAACCAGCAGTTGTCGTAACAGCCTGCCACCGCCCAGTACGGCGGCAATTCCGGCCTTGAACATGAGATTGGACAGGCAGGCCACCACAATGGCGCGCCACGCTGTGTCAGTCTGCATGGCACCGGACTCAGCAAGGTTAGCCGCTGACAGGGTGATGGCATCCACACCGGTGGAGCCGGAAATCATGGCCACTCCGTAGATGCCGTGATTGCCGAAGTATTCCTTGGCCGCGGCGATGGCCACCAACACCACCGCATACAGTGCGCCGAACAACAGTGCCGGGCCCAGCTCCGCCGGGTTGTCGGGAGGCGGCATCGCATTTTCCTTGTCCTTCACCTGCCGGTAGCCCCACAGGCACACAGCCAGGCTCACGGCCAGCAGCACCAGCAGCGGCGGCATCAACTTGGGCAACATCCGCGGAGCAACGACCGTGATCTCGACGAAAATACGGATGAACATGCTGGTTGAGGCGATCAATATCACCAGCGCCGCGAGACTACTGGCCTTTTCTGCGTTGTGTGCCTGCCGCGCGTAGGTGACGGTAGTGGCAGTCGAGGAAATAAGTCCGCCGATCAGGCCGCTCAATACGGTGCCGGCCTGTGCCCCGACAATCTTGTAGGCAACATAGCCGCCGAGACCAATCCCCACGATCAGAACTACCAGGAGCCAGATGGCAAAGGGATTCAGGACGTCGTAGGGCCCAAAGGTTTCGTTCGGCAGAATTGGCAGAATGACCAGCGAGATGACCGCGAACAGCATGATGGAGCGCAGCTCCTGTTCGGAGATCTTGTGCGCAAACTCATGCATTCCGGGCTTGAGGTGCAGGAGGACCGCAATGGTGCCGCCAACTGCAACCCCCACCGTCTTGTCACCCAGCACAATATAGGCACCGAGGATATAGACCAGTAAGGCGCTGACCTCGGTGGTAATCCCGATGTGCTCCCCCTTACCACGCAGACGCTCAATATTGCCAAGCAGAATCAAAACAATGACTGCGAGTAAGCCCACCAGCAAAATCCAGCCCAAATCGGGACGCAAACTGATGTGCGCAGTGAGCGCTCCCAGTAACGCGATAAGCGGGAATGTTCGGATGCCGCCAATACGATCAGTAGTGCGCTCACGCTGTAATCCGATAAGCAGGCCGAGGCCCAGCGCAATACCAAATGACACGATGCTTTCAGTGTCGACCAGTGGCGGCAGGGAAACCGAGGGGGTTGATACATTATTCATTTCTAAAATGAGTATCGGCGGTAATTCGGCTATTGCCACATGTAGAGTGTATGCGTGGCGTGAAAAGTGCGTAATTGGCGTGGATGGACTTTGTAACAGATCAAAGTGCAGCCAGAGCAGGGCGTGTCGCAACACGCAAGTAAATTTCGAATGGGGCTGTTGAAACTACCTTGGATATCGCGGATGAGCCCATACCGTGGAGTGGGGAATGCTTGCGCCACTGACGGATAGTTTCCGCGCGGCGCTTGCAGCAGGGTCGGTTTATGTTCAGGTGGGCCGGGTGATGCGCTTGATAGATCTTGTGAGGCCATCGGCATCCATCAGTGCAGGAAGGGCCGCCCAGCGGTCGGTGCGCTCATTTCCGAACGTAACGATACCGGTGTGCTGCTCTCGATCTGCGTCAATAAGAGGATCCAAATCATAGGCGCCAATACTGCGCCTGATTTCTTCAAGCTCCTGGAACTTGCCTGTTAAAAAGAGCCACCCGGGAGGGTGGCGATACATTGCTGCATATTCAAGCAAGGCCGCAGGCGTGTCGCGCTCAGGATCCAGGCTGATGGACAGGAATAGAATATCCCGGCCGACCCTTTCGCCAAGCTTTGCGTGTACCTTTTTTAAATTGGCAGTCGTTGGCATACAGATGCCGTTACAGTGGGTATAGAAAAAATTAATGATCGGAATACGGCTTTTGACCAGATCTGAATAAAAACGCAATTGAATTCCGTGCTGTGTCGTCAATATATAGTCGGGTATCTTGTCTGACTGACGTTCCCATCTCTGCTGGGATTTGGGATTGGGGTCACCGGTGAGCCCAAGAAAACGACGGCGAGAGGGGTGTAGAGTTGTCATTTTGTAATCCTCACTCACTTGCCACGCTGCGATTGTCTCTAAGGATCTGTTCAAGCGCCGCCTGCAGTGGGTCGCTGCTCGAACTCGCGTTTGCATTCCGCGTGCGCAGCAGATCTTCACCGGAACCGTCGGGACTAGGTGCCACGCCGCCACCGGCCGGAGTCCAATTACCTTGCGGGTTGCCGACACCATCTCCATCAGTAGTATCCCGATCCATTTCGTCGGACTCAGAAAAGAGCCCGTGTGGCTCAGGATCTGGCAACCCTGAAACCATCGCCGAGCAGGGCGTAACACCGTTGAATGGGCTGGCTTCGCCTTCCGGGCGGGGGTCGAATACGGCCATCATGCGCATGTCTTCGTGCTCGAGTACGTGGCAGTGGAACACAAAGGGGCCGGTGAAAGTGCCGAATCGGATCAGGAGTTCAATCATCCCATTGGGGGGCAGTGCCATGGTGTCAGAATTGTGCCGAAGCTCTCGTGGAGGAATTGAGCCGTTAATTCTTTGAACCTGGGAAGCTGAAAGGTGAATATGGATCGGATGTGACCATCCGCCACCGCCATTCTTCAGGATCCAGCGCTCAGTGCTTTCCAGCGATGGCACCGCATCTGAGCGCCGTGGGCTGAACCACTTATCATTGATCTTCCAGGCTCCGTTTTGTCGCACAAACTCGAAAAGGCGGGTAACGGTTACATCCTCCGGTTTGAGAGCTTTCTTTTTGCGCAGTCTGGTACCGGTGGCAATGGTCAGATCCGATGCCGCGGGATCGGGTTCGACTTCGAATTTGAGCAGCCTGACTTTCTCTCTGGGATTGATACCATCGGGGCTACGCCCATCAGTCTGCTCCATGATATTTTCGAGGAAGAGCTCGGACGGCGCGTTGGTAAAGTCAATGATGATATCTCGCCGCTGAGCCTGGGCAATGGTCAGCGTTTTGTGCTGCTGAGCTTTGGGGAGCAGCCAGGTATCGGTGGCAACCAGCAGAAATGGATCTCGTGTGCTGAGGCGAACTGCATACCAGCGCGCGTTAGAGGCGTTGAGAATGCGGAAGCGATATTTGCGACGTTTTACTTTTAAAACGGGTTGGACTGCGCCATTTACCAGAAAAAGATCGCCAAGACGGCCATTGTGATCTAGCAGGTCGTAAAAAATTTCTCGGTTTTGTGTGAGTCGCTGGTCTTGAAGCATCAGCGGGAAATCGTGAATGCCATAGCCATCTTCCGGATCGCGAAGGTTTGGCAGCACCTGGCCGCCCTCTCGATTCGGATCCATCAAGTCTTCTTCGATTTCATCAGTGACCAGGTAAAAACCGGCTAATCCGTGCGCCACATTGTGGCCGGTAATATCCATGCCGTGGTCGTGATACCACAGCGTGGACGGGGCTTCACTGGTGTCAAAGTTATCGTAGCGGTACAGATCCCCATCATCCCTTGGCGCGATATTGGTGTAGAAATAGTCCCGGCTGTGCCCTGGCAGTACATAAAAATGCGGGTATCCGTCAGAATGCGCCGGATTGTGACCGCCATGCAGGTGTACGGAGGTTTCTACCGGAAGGTTGTTCGTATGGCGGATCACGACAGGCTCCTTGAAACGTGCAATCACGGTGGGGCCCGGTACATGCCCGTCGTAACCGTACATTTCCACCGGGGGAAATTCGGCCCCGAAGATATGCGCCTGGGTGGTCTGCATGGACATCTGGTAGGTCGTGAGTGACGTGCGGTGATCGTCTGGCACGCCGGGGTGGCTCATGTTGTAGCGGGGATCAAAAAATTCTGGCGCTATACCGTGGTAAACGGCTTCCGATCCGACCTGTGCACCGCTGCCATCAGCAGGAAAGGGCAGGCCGGAGCCGGGGGGTGGGTTACATGTGCTGGGTTGTAATATGGGGGGAACCGGTAGCGGTGTCACAAATGGCTGCCATCCTGCCGGTATCGGGGATGGGTCGTCATCATCACCACCATCCTGGGCCAGGGCGCTGATAGGCTCCAGACTCCCCGCTTTCAATTTAAGTCCGGAAAGCGCGAGCACGCTGCTTCCCAAAACTCCCTGCTTCAGTATCTGCCGACGGGTGGCCATATGGCAGCTCCCTAATGGAAGATGTGACTCTTCACTGTTAAATGCTTATTTTCGAGGTAGCGCTAAAGAGCCTAATTGGAAAATTATGATGTGCAAAAAGATAGGCGTAATTCTTGTCATGAGAAAACGACCTGTCCTTATTAAAAAATACGTAGGATATTTTTCCTGTGCTACCTTGAAAAATCGTAGTGGCGCTGGTTTCGGCGGGGTATCCGGTGATGTCGCCAAGGAATTTTTATAAGAGATTTTTTCTGGTACTTACTTGTGCAGATAGTGAGCGTCAAAAACGATATTGCATGGTTAGCTCTGTGAAATTCAAAATTTCATGTGCACCCGTTTCTTCAAGGAATTTCTCAGGCTTGCCGACCGTGTGAATCGCGGTCAAGACCAGGCCTCGGTAAATGGTGTACTCCGCAGTAAGAGAGAGCGCAGAAGCCGAAAAATGCGCGACGCTGCCATTGGGGGCGCGGATGATCTGGCCACTCGGGCTGTAGAGCCCATCCTGGGTTTCCAGGCGCCAGAAAAAATTCAGATCGGCGGTCAGCGACCAGGGCTCGGAGGGTTGGGCGTTGATGAATGTATGGAAGTTGTAAAAGTTCCGGGGGCCGAAGACAGCGGCTTCTGAGAAATAATTACCGCGTGGAAACAGCGGATTGAAGGTACCGAGATCCGGATCGTCGGGGTTGTCATCACCGCTCGCGATGTTGATGCTCACACGGAGCTCTGGCTTCCAGGGTAGATTGTTCCAGCGGTAGCTGGTTTCTGTGGCGAGGGTCCAGGCATCGATGTCACCATCCGCGAAAGACCCGGTCTGGTAAAGCGCTTCCCAGTTCCAGCCCCAGTTGTTCTGGTTGCCCCAGACGCGCGTGCCGAATGAGTGCCGTTGTTCTCGTCCTTCCCCCTGTACGAACTGCGCGTCTTCATCTTGAAAACCGAGGTAATAGACGTCGATAGAGCCGAGATAGCCGAACGCAGGTAGCGTGGCATAGGCGCCCCAAAGTGCGAAGCGGTTGTTGGCTCCATCGTCGAACACCCCCGGATTGTCTTCTCGTGGGCGGGTCGCGAGCAGATCCAGTCGCCATCTCGGATTGCGCAAAAAAGCCCTGGCGCCGTCAAAGGTGCGGCGGACATTGGGGCCTTCGCGGACGTCGACCAGGCGACCGGAGCCGAGTACGATTTCCTGGCGACCTGCGCGGAGTGCCAGAGACCGTTTCTCACCGCTATCAGCCGAAAACTCCGCGAACAGGTTCTGCCAGCTCATTTGGTCTTCGTCAACGGGGCTGGGGTCTTCGCGTCTCCCGGTTTCGAGCGCGCTATTCAATTGCCCAAATAACCGGAAATGCTCGTTCCAGTGCAGGTCTGCAAGCAGAGCGTAGCGCTGAAACCACACGCCGTGCTTGTCCTGGGGATCCTGGCCGAAAGTCGGGTTGTTGGTGTACTCATAGCGCTGCCGGATTTCTCCTCCGATACTGATGTAACCGGTGCTCTCAGTATCCAGAGGCATGGCCTTCCAGCAACCCGGCCAGGAATGAGCAGGACGCGCAAGCAAGCCTGAGTAGTCTTCTTCAAAACGCAGTTTCTTGATGGGAGGGAGGTCATCGGCACACGCGTAGGCGGCTGCGCCGGCCAGCAGAATGGGCAGTAATGTACGGGCAAGGAGCCTCACATCACCACCCGCTACGAATCCGCTTGCCGTTCAGGGTTTGCAGGCCTTGGCCGATCATTGCAGGGCCCCATCTTCTGTGGGCGCATTGTGCGGTAACGAGCGTTGCCGGTCCGGTGCGAGGAGGTGCGTTACCACAGGGGTAATACCAGAGCGCTGGTATTTGAGTGCCTCCTGTTGGATCTGGCCATCCAGTATGGATGTCCTCTCATGGTGGCGCAGGTGCGCCACCCAGGACTCTTCAATGAAATATTCAAGCATCCTGCCTGGCATCGCTACGTCTTCGAACAGTCCCCATGCATATGCCCCGTGTCGCTCCCGCGAGGCTTTCAGGTGAAGCATTGCATCCATAAATGGGCCTGTGTCCGCAGGCGCTATCTGATATTCAACCGTAACCATCACTGGCCCGCGGTCCAGCGCAATTTCATCAGCCACTACCGGTTGTGGCCAGTAACCACTGGGGGCGTGGTTCAGCTGATCGGTTTGCAGCAGCTTGAAGCGCCAGGTCAGCAGTGCGGCGATCAGCGCGCCGGCGGCGGCAATCAGCTGTGTATTGGGAATGCCGAGTTTTACGGCCACCTGACCCCAGAGCACGCTGCCCACCATCATGGCACCGAAGAAAATGGTGATGAATATGGACAGGCCTCTTGCTCGAACCCAGTCCGGCAGAGCGAGTTGTGCGGAGATGTTCAGGCGCGAGAGCACTGTGATCCAGCACATCCCGGCGAGCAGACTTGCACCAATGGCAGCGTCGGTGCGTTTGGCGAGGGCCAGGACAACCAGTACCAGGGCGGTACCTAATGTGCCCATGGCCACCAATTGATCGGCAGAAAATTTCCTGGTCAGTCGCGGCAGAAAGAGGGCACCAATAACGGCTCCGACTCCCACGGCGGCGAGTATGAGTCCGTACAATTGCGGGCCGCCTTGCAGCTCCTGCCGCGCAACCAGTGGCAGCAGTGCCCAAAATGCACTGACGAACAGGAAAAAAGCCACTGCCCGCACCAGGGTAGCCCGCATCGCTTTGCTGGCGTGTACATAGCGCAATCCGGCACGCATGGCGTTCAGAAAACGCTCAGCGGGCAAATCACTGGGCGGCGCAACCGGTGGCTTCCACCAGAGTAATGCGGCCGCGACAACCAGGAAGCTGAGGGCATTGACGAGGTAGGGCCAGGCGATGCCAATGCCGGCAATGATCGCGCCGGCCACGGCCGGCCCTATGGCCCGGCTGATGTTTACGCCCACGCCGTTGAGTGCGATGGCCGATTGCAGGTTGGGACGCGGAACCAGTTGCGGGACTATCGCTTGCCACGCCGGTGCAACAAAGGCTGCACCGGCACCGTTAAGAAATGTGAACAGCAATAGGATAGGGGGCGTCACCTTGCCAGACAGTACCAGGGCCGCGAGCGCCAGGGTGTTGAAAAACAGCAGCACGGTTACGGTTATCAGGAGTTTGCGCCGGCTGATCAGGTCCGCAAGGGCACCGGCGGCGAGGGCGAACATAAACACTGGAGCGCTGGTTGCGGCCTGCACCAGAGCCACCATCAATGGGGACGGTGACAGTGATGTCATCAGCCAGCCTGAGGCCACCTCATGCATCCAGGTTCCGACGTTGGAGATTACCGTGGCCGTCCACAATACGGTGAAGGCGACGTGGCGGAAGGGCGTCCATGCCGAGCGATTGTCAGTGCTATCGTTCGCAGCCATTGGGCGTACGCCGCGGTTCAGAACGCAAAACAGGAACAGCCCAGCACGCCCCAGAAATCGCGGGGATTGCTTGCTGGAATGGGGGAGTTCCACGCGATCTGGTGATTGTGGCCGTGAAGGGTGCAGGCAGAGGCACACCCGTTGCCACAGGCGCGCACTGATTGCTGGCGGTTGGATGAAATCGCTGCAGTCCCTGCCTGTCGCATAGCCGGTGAGGACGTGCTGTTGACCGGGCTCCAGTCCGGACTTGCCGGGGGCAGGGGAGGATCGAACTTGGCGAATGGGCCCGCCGCGTACACGATCTTGCCACCGACGATGGTGAGCTCGGAAACGATCTGCCTGATCGCTGAGTCTGAGACTTTGAAGTAGTCCGCCGACAACACGGCAAGGTCTGCATACTGGCCAGGGGTGAGCGCGCCCTTGACCTTCTCTTCACCGGAAAACCACGCTGAGCCCTGTGTCCACAGGCGCAGGGCGGTGGCCCGGTCGAGAATATTGTCCCGGTCATACAGTGACAGGCCGCCCAGGGTCTTGCCGGTGGCAAGCCAGTAAAGGGCTGTCCAGGGATCGTAAGAGGCAACGCGAGTGGCATCGGTACCAGCGCCTACCGGCAGATCCATGGCCAGCATTTTTGCAATAGGTGGTGTTGTTTTCGCCGCGTCAGCGCCGTAGCGGTCGACAAAATATTCTCCCTGGAATGCCATTCTGTGCTGGGTGGCAATGCCGCCGCCGAGCGCCTTGATCCGCTCGATGTTGCGCTCGCTGATGGTCTCCGCATGATCGATGATAAAGCGTGTCTTAAACGGTGTTTTGCCATTAACCCGCTCGAACAGGGTGAGAAAGCGGTCGATAGACTCGTCGTAGGTGGCGTGAATACGAAACGGCCACGCATTTTCTGCCAGCAGGGTGACAATCGGCTCCAGCTCTTCTTCCATGGTCGGCGCCAAATCCGGACGCGGCTCGAGGAAATTTTCGAAGTCGGCGGCAGACCAGGTGAGGTTTTCACCGCCGCCATTCATGCGCAGCATGGCGGAGCCCGCGCCCGGTTCTGTCATTGCTACCCAGCGTTCATAGTCGCTTAATTCAGAGCCCGCTTTTTGCGCAAACAGGTTGTAGGCGATGCGCACGGTCAGCTGGTTGTCGTTATCCAGTTTTTGCACCACCTCATAATCATCCGGATAGTTCTGGCCGCCACCGCCTGCATCGATGACGGACGTGATGCCGAGGCGGTTCATCTCACGCATGTAATGCCGAGTGGAATTGATCTGATCCTGCAGGGGCAGCTTCGGGCCCTGTGACAGCGTGGAATAGAGAATCAGTGCGGAGGGCTTTGCAATCAGCATCCCGGTTGGATTGCCCTGCTTGTCCTTCTCGATGACGCCGCCAGGTGGGTTGGGGGTATTGCGATCGATGCCGGCCGCTCTCAGTGCCGCGCGATTCAGCAGGGCATGGGAATACAGGTGCAGGATAAACACCGGGGTATCCGGTGCGGCCTTGTTGATTTCATCCAGGGTGGGCATCCGGCGCTCGGCAAACTGGAATTCAGACCAGCCCCCCACAACCCTGACCCACTGGGGCGCGGGGGTGCGCGCTGCCTGCTGCTTCAGCATCTGCAGGGCGTCGGCGAGAGAGGGAATGTTCTCCCAGCGCAACTCCATATTGTAATTCAGGCCGCCGCGGATAAGGTGGGTGTGGCTGTCGTTGAGCCCGGGGATGACACGCTTGCCACCGAGATCGATGACCCGGGTCTGATCCCCGGCCAGCTGCATAACCTCCTTGTCGTCCCCGATCGCCAGTACCCGGCCATCTTTCATGGCCAGGGAGGTCACTTCCGGTTTTTGGGCGTCATGGGTGGTAATGCTGCCATTGCGAAGAATCGTGTCTGCCACGGTTTTGTCTCCTCCCCAGACGCCATTTCGGGCAAGTGGACCGAACAGTGCAAACATCCCGAGAGCGGCGGTGCTTTTTACCACCTTCCTGCGGGAGACGCCGGTAACGGGCGGTTTCGAAGCGTTATCGGTCGAGTTTTCCATTTCCCGGCTCTCCGGCACAGCGTGTCAGCTTTTCTTGGCGGCCACAGGGTCTTTCACGGGACCATGTTTCACGCGTTCGTCCGCCTTGTGCACCATGGTGTACGCGTAGTCGACGCCCATACCATAGGCGCCGGAGTGCTCCTTAACGATTTCCATCACCGCATCGTAGGTATCGCGGTGCGCCCAATCCCGCTGCCATTCAAGCATTACCTGTTGCCAGGTAACCGGGACTACACCGGCCTGAATCATGCGCTGCATCGCGTAATCATGGGCCTCCCTGGAGGTTCCGCCAGAGGCGTCCGCCACCATGTAGATCTCATATCCGCCTTCGCGCATGGCGTCGAAAGAGAATGTGTTGTTGCAGACCTCGGTCCAGAGACCGGACACCACCACTTTCTTTTGACCGTTTTTGGCCAGCGCATCCCGAACCTTCTGGTCATCCCACGAGTTCATCGAAGTGCGCTCGAGCAGTGGCAGCTCAGGGAACACTGCCAGCAGCTCCGGGTAGGTGTGGCCAGAGAAACTCTCGGTCTCGACGGTGGTAATGGTTGTCGGAATCTTGAATACCTTCGCAGCTTTGGCGAGGGCGACGACATTGTTTTTCAATACCTGCCGATCAATCGACTGCACGCCAAACGCCATCTGGGGCTGTTGGTCGATAAATATCAGCTGGCAGTTTCCCGGCATTAATAGTTCGGGCTTACTGGTCATCAGGGGATGCTCCTGCATTCGAGGCAAGGCTGGCGTGCCGTTGTTCGGGTAAAGGTTCGGGGCGGGTGCGAAGTAAAGCCGACAGAAGCTTAGCAGTGCTTTTGCGGCAGTCTTTGGTGGCTGCTACATAAAAGGTCTGATCCGCTGCCAACGTCCTTGATGGCGAAATTTCCCTTCGCCGTTAAGGGCATCAATTTGTCTGGTGGTGCCAGTCTATGCTCCAGATACGTGCAAGTGCCGGAGATTTATGATGAGGGTGTCCAGATACCTACGCCCTTTACTACCCCGCGACCGAAACGAGGTGCATCGCGCCGCAACGCAGCTGGAGCTCCTTTTTGACCTTGTCTTTGTGATTGCGATTGCTGCCGCCGCCCATGGCCTGGGGCATGCAATATCTGCCGGGCACTGGCAGGACGGGCTGATCAAGTTTCTGTTGGTGTTCTGGTGCGTCTGGTGGCCCTGGAACCTGTTTACGTGGTTTGCGTCCAGTTTTGACAATGATGACGTCGGCTACCGTGTCACGGTAATGGTACTGATGGTGGGAGCACTGTTTATCGCTGCCAGTACGCCCGGCTTCTTCGAAGGGCATGACCTGCGTTTCATGTTCAGCGGCTACCTCATCATGCGCTTTGCATTTGCTTCATTGTGGCTGCGCGTGGCGTGGGCAAAACCCTGTTATCGCAGAACGGCGCTGATTTATGCCGGCGGCCAGGTGTTGATGCAGGTTTACTGGGCGTGGTTGGTATTTTTGGTGCCGCAGAATGGGCAGTACTTCACCGAGCTCTTCATTGTGGGTATTGCGGTAGAAATGTTTATCCCGTTTCTGGGGGAGAAGGCCGGCAGTACCCAGTGGCACAGGCATCACATTGTCGAGCGGTTCGGCCTCCTGAATATCATCGTGCTCGGAGAAGTTTTGTTGGGCAGCAGCGAGGCACTTGTGCATGCCATTCATTCGGGCTTTTGGGGGCAGTATTTACTGGTGTTCACCTGTGGCGCAGTGCTGGCGTTCTGTATGTGGTGGCTTTACTTCTCTGTGGATGGGCACCTCGCATCGGAAAAGCTGCAGCGTGTGTTCGTGTGGGCTTACGGGCATTTTTTGATCTTTGCCGGCGGCGCGGCCGTTGGCGCCGGACTGGTGGTGGCCGTTGAGCAAATTCGGGCTGGGAACGGGGATTCACGCCTGGCGACGATCACGGTCTCGATGGCGGTTTCAGTCTATGTTCTCGGGTTGTGGCTTGTGCGCGACCAGTTTGCGTCCAAAGACAGTCGCTGCTGGATCATGTTGCTCGCTGTGCCGTTCCTGCTCGCCAGTGGCTGGTTGCCGCACGGGATCCTGGTCCTGACGTTGGTCCTGGGCATCTGCCTGGTACTGCGCCTGCGGGCGCATCCGGAGCGAGTGGATTGAGAGGGGACGGCGGGGCGGGGATTAGCTTCGCTTCGCTCGGTCGCTCTGGGCTTTGCCCGCCGAGTGAACGGGGTTTTCATCCAGATCTTTCACAGCGCTATATAAAAATCCGGCTACAGATTGGCTTTGTTTTCGAAGGATGAGAGTGGGGCAGGGATTAGCTTCGCTGCGCTCGCTGGTCTCCGCGGGCTTTGCCCGCTCCGGCTCGAACGGGGTTCTCATCCAAATCCACCCCAACACCATACAAAAAAGCCCGGCATAAAGCCGGGCTCTTTTATATGGCGGTGGGGCAGGGATTCGAACCCTGGGAGCTGTTACACTCAACGGTTTTCAAGACCGCCGCTTTCGACCACTCAGCCACCCCACCAACTTGACCGGCATTATACCGGCAGTTTTTTCCCTTACAAGGGGATTTGAAATTTTTTTAACAACTTCAATGAGTTAGCTGCATTTTTGAGCAGCTAACCCATTGAATTCCGATCAGCTGGCAGCAGCTGAGTCGGTGTCGTTTTCTGCAGTTGCCGGCTGGCGCTCGCGGTTTACCCGCGGGTCGTTTGCCGGGCGCTGCAGTGCGCGCGGTTTGTGCTCGATGGCTGCCGGTTGGGCAGTGTCCAGCGGGCGAAGTTCACCGAGTTCAGGGCGCTGGGTGATCACCTCGAGGTTTTCCAGCGGACGCGGGTTGATCCGTGGATCGTTGCTCGCGCGGGTCGGCTTGCCAGCAGTTTTGTCAGAAGAGGTGGGCTCAGTTGCAGCCGCAACCGGCTCAGCCTTTTCTTCGACAACTTCTGCTTCGGCAGCCGGTGTCGCTTCAACTGGCGCTGCTACGGATTCCTCAGCCTGCGCTTCTGCCTTCACCGGTTCCTCGGGCTCTTCGCTGTTCTGCGAGGGGACTTCTGCAGCTGCGCTGGCAGGCGCAACTTCAGTTTCGGTTTCGGTTTCGGTTTCGGTGCTTGCCGTGGCGTCCACCGCTTCGGCTTTTGCAGTTTCCTCGGTTGCCTTGGGCTGCTCTTCGCGACGAACTTGCGGCTCGGGCTTGGCTTCAGCGGTAACTTCCACTGCTGCCTCGGCGGTGTCGGTAACCTTCACTTCCGGCACTTCGATAGCGGGGCTGGATTCCTCGCGTACGGTTGCTTCGGTCTGGGCGACAGGCTCAGCTTCTGCTTTCGGCTTGCTCTCTGCGGTAGTTTCAGCCGCCGCTTTAGGCTGCGGCTTTGCTCTGGCCGGTTTTTCAGCCTTCACGTTTTGAGCTTCAGCGTTGGCTTGCTCGCCTTGTTCCGCGCGCGGGGCATTACCCTGCTGCTTCTTCGGCGCGCCGTCAGAGCCACCTCTTGTGCGACGACCTTTGTTTTCGCGCTCGGCTTCGTCGATAGCTTCGCTCACTTCGCGGTTCAGGGTCTGATCTTCTTCTGTCGCTGCGGCATTGGCGTCGCCACGACGGCCGCGGCGGCGGGGCTGCGGTCGGCCACGGACGTTGCTGGGGCGGCGGGCAGGGCGCTGCTCATCGCTGCCAGTGTCTTCCTGGTCCTCGGCAACAGCAACGTTCTGGGCTTCCAGATCCTGATTGCTGGTCGGCGCTTGCTGCTCGCGACGTTCACCGCCGCGACGGCGGCGACTGCGGCGCTGGCTTTCGCGCTGGTTGTCTCGCTGCGAATCGCGCTGGCCGTCGTTACGGCGATCCGCGGATACTTCCTGAGTTTCTTCCTGGCGCTTCTCGCGCTTGTTGTCGCGCTTCTCTTCGCCCCCGCGCTCCTGACGCTGATCGTCGCGACGGTTGCGGTTGTTGCGGCCGCGGCCACGGCCGCCACGCTGATTGCGATTGCGCTGCTGATAGTTCTTGCCGCGTCCCTTGGACTTCTTGTGCGACTTGTCAGATTTGTCGTCATCACTGGTAAACAGAGATGTAATTGCGCTGATCAGGCGGCTAAACAAACCGGGCTCGCTTTTCTCCGCCACCTTCTTCGGCTTGGCCACAGGAGTGGGTGCCGGAGCGGTGTGGGTGATCTGCTGAACGGCAGGCTGTGCCGGCGCGCGCAGCGGCTCATCTTCTTTATCCGCGGCGGAAGACTCTTCAATGATGGTCCCGGAAATCTTGTACGAGGTTTCCAGTGTGGTGGAGTCATCATCACGCAGACGCTGCACTTCGAAATGCGGGGTTTCCAGATCGGCATTCGGAACAATGACCACGCGGGTATTGTTGCGCGCCTCGATGTTGGAAATGGCCTTGCGCTTTTCGTTCAGCAGGTAAGTGGCAACATTGACCGGCGTAATTGCGCGAATCTCTGCACTGCGCTCTTTCTTCGCTTCTTCCTCGACCAGTCGCAGGATGGACAGGGCCAGGGACTTGGTGCCGCGAATGGTGCCCTGGCCGCTACAGCGGGGGCACACACGGAAAGTGGTTTCGCCAAGGGAGGGGCGCAGGCGCTGGCGTGACATTTCCAGCAGGCCGAAGCGGGAGATACGACCGACCTGAACGCGCGCGCGATCCATGCCGAGAGCCTTCTCCATGCGCTTTTCAACTTCGCGCTGGTTGGACTTGCTCTGCATGTCGATGAAATCGATAACCACCAGGCCGCCCATGTCGCGCAGGCGCAGCTGGCGTGCGATCTCGTCCGCCGCTTCCAGGTTGATGGTGCGCGCGGTTTCCTCGATGTCGCCACCTTTGGTTGCGCGCGAGGAGTTGATGTCGATGGACACCAGGGCTTCGGTAACGTCGATGACGATGGAGCCGCCTGAAGGCAGTTTCACTTCGCGCTCGAAGGCGGTCTCGATCTGGCTTTCAATCTGGTAGCGATTGAACAGGGGGATCGAGTCTTCGTAGTACTTCACCTTGTTGGCGTAGTTTGGCATTACCTGGCGGGCAAATTCCGCGGCCAGCTGGTATGCACCGGGATCGTCGACAATCACTTCACCGATATCGTCACGCATGTAATCGCGGATGGCGCGGATGATGACGTTGCTTTCCTGGAACAGGAAATGCGGTGCTTTGGAATCGTCAGCTTCTTTCTTGATGGCGGTCCACAGTTGCAGCAGGTAGTTCAGGTCCCACTGCAGCTCTTCACCACTGCGGCCAACGCCTGCGGTGCGCACGATGATGCCCATGCCGGAGGGAACCTCGACACTGGACAGGGCGTCACGCAGTTCGCTGCGCTCATCGCCCTCGATGCGGCGGGAGATACCGCCGGCGCGCGGGTTGTTTGGCATCAGCACCAGGTAGCGGCCGGCCAGGCTGATAAAGGTAGTGAGTGCGGCGCCCTTGTTGCCGCGCTCTTCTTTGTCCACCTGGACGATTACTTCCATGCCTTCCTTGACCACATCCTTGATCTTGACGCGGCCTTCGAGTTCTTTCGGCTGCTTGAGGAAGTACTCGCGGGAAATTTCTTTAAGGGGCAGGAAGCCGTGACGCTCAGCGCCGTAGTCGACAAAGGCGGCTTCAAGTGAAGGTTCTACGCGGGTGATTTTGCCTTTGTAGATATTGGCTTTTTTCTGTTCGCGGGTGCGATTTTCGATATCGAGGTCGTACAGCCACTGGCCGTCGACCAGTGCAACACGCAGCTCTTCCGGCTGTGTTGCATTGATGAGCATTCTCTTCATGCGTATGTCTATTCCTTGCGTTGCGCAAAGGTGAGACACGATGAAGCTCGCAGGCTTGTTGTTGTCGCAACCGAGACACATGGGGTCGTCGGTGACGCAGAGCGTAATCCGGGCGTATCCGCCCTTACAGGGGCGGTGTCACCGGCGGGTCACTCTGCCGTAACTCAAAATGCCGATATATCAGTGCGGCATCTGTTCCTGTCAATTCGGCGTGGCCTGAATAAATTGGCCGGGGCGCGAACCTGACTACCGCCAACATGCTGGGGCGGTATGGATTACATCCTCTTGACACTCTGGGGCCGGCTCGTGGCTGGGCCTGTCTTCTGTCTAGTAATTTTACCGGGCTTGCCTTGGCAAATGCTCCCCGGGGGCCAGTGCGGTCGCTGGCAACTCATTCGCAGAGTGGGATGTAACTATTCGAGTCTATTTCAAGCGCTGCGGGCCTCGCCCGTCTTACCTTCGCAAAAATCCCGCGTTGGCGGGGTTGGGTCGGCGAGAGACTTTCTGGTCGGGCGCCTCCGCTGAAAGCGGGGCGTTGCCTCTGGATTGATCTCGCCGACAAAGTTTTGTTGATGACGCGGCCATTCCGCGCACCTGCCGATCAGCGGTATTTTCTCGAGAACGGCACCTGAGGTTTTTGTATAGCAGAAAAACCGTGCACCGCCGAAAACCAGTCCCAATACAGGCCTGCCGAATATATCACGGCTTTCTTTGCAGCTTCAATGGAATGGTTCCATTTGTCCTGTACATGGCGCTATCATGCGCTCCATGCGAAGTACCCCCCCTGAAAAGAAGCCATCCATGCCCCGCAATTCCTCTGACCCGGCAGACGCCCCTACCAGTGCGCCCGAGGGCGTTGGTGTTCAGTTTCTCACCGTTCCCGATGAGCTGGCCGGCCAGCGAATCGACAATTTCCTGCAGGCGCGCCTCAAGGGCGTGCCGCGCTCCCGTATATACCGAATCCTGAGAAAGGGTGAGGTTCGGGTGAATAAGGGGCGTGTAAAAGCGGAATATCGCCTGAAAGGCGGTGACGTCGTGCGTGTTCCGCCAATCCGTGTGTCTGAAGCGCCGGAGAAGCCTGTTGCCGGTGAGCAGCTGAGGCGTGTGCTCGAGTCTGCAATACTGTTTGATGAGGGTGGCCTGCTGGTGGTCAACAAGCCCGCAGGTTTGGCAGTCCACGGTGGCAGCGGGGTTCGGCTGGGTTTGATCGAGGCGTTGCGCCAAATGTATCCCCAGAGTCCTTTCATGGAGCTGGTTCACCGACTCGACCGTGATACCAGTGGCGCGATTCTCGTTGCGCGCAAGCGGTCAGTGCTGCTCCATGTGCAGGCGGAATTGCGCGCCGGTCGTATGGGGAAGTCCTACCTGGCGCTTGCGAGTGGCAAGTGGCCGCGGAGTCAGAAGCTGGTTGAGGCACCGCTGCGAAAGAACACTCTAAAGAGTGGGGAGCGCATTGTGGTTGTCGATGGGGAGGGGAAGCCCTCTCGAACACGCTTTCAGGTGCTCGAGCGTTTTCCTGCGGGCACCCTGGTGGCGGCCGAGCCAATCACAGGTCGAACGCACCAGATCAGGGTTCACGCCCAGTTTGTGGGGTGTCCGCTCGCGGGCGACCCCAAATACACGCCTGACGAGGTGAATAGTGCCTTTCGGGAGTTGGGGCTCAAGCGCCTTTTTCTGCACTCTGCAGAGGTGCGGTGCACATTGCCTGACGGTCGTGCGGTCTCTGTTGCTGCGCCATTGCCGGAGGAGCTTGAGGTGGTGTTGCAGGGGCTGCGGGGCGCATAGCCATGCTGATCCGGTAGGCCGGTCGTAGCTGAAGAGGTGGTCGAATGCTGATAATTCTCGACTGGGATGGCACTGTGTGTAATTCCGAGGCGCGTATCGTCGCCTGCATGCAGCGGGCTTCTGAGCGCGCTGGTTTGCCGGTGCTTCACCCCGAGGCCATTGGTGAAATCATCGGGTTGGGACTGCCCGAGGCGATTGCCAGCCTGTTTCCGGAGGCGCACAGCGAACAGCGGCGTGACCTCCGTGAGTATTATGCCGAAGAGTGGCTCGCTGCCCGCGCAGAACCGCTGATGTTATTTGACGGTGTATTGCCAACCCTGGATGCGCTGCTAGGGCAGGGGCACCAGCTGGCGGTGGCAACCGGAAAAAGTCGCCGCGGGCTGGCAAGGGAGTTCGAGGAGCACGGCATCGGCAGTCTGTTTGTGGCGAGCCGCTGTGCAGATGAGACGGCGTCCAAGCCCAATCCGTTGATGCTGCATGAGCTTTTGCAGGAGACCGGGTGCCCGGTGGCGGAGGCCGTCATGGTCGGGGATACGGAATATGACCTGAAAATGGCGGCAGCGGCCAATATGGCCGGCATTGGTGTCAGTTACGGCGTGCACAGCCGGGATCGATTGCACGCCTGTGGCCCTCTGCGGGTGATTGACCATTTTTCGGAGCTGCTCGACGGCCCGCCAGTGGTGGCTTAGGCCGTGGGGGTTCTGCCGGTCAATTGTTGGGCGGGTCGAGTGGCGACACGCCGAATTCGGCAAGTATCGAAACCAACCGAATTAATGGTAGGCCGACAAGGCTATTGGGGTCTGACCCTTCCATTTTTTCGAATAGAGCGATGCCGAGCCCTTCCGCTTTAAACGATCCCGCGCAGTCCAGGGGTTTTTCTTTGGCGACGTAGAAAGAAATCTGTGCGGAGGTGAGGGGTCGAAATAGCACAGAGTAAGTTTCACATTGTGTTATTTGCTGGCCGTTTTCGCTGTTCAGTACGCTCAGGCCTGTGTGAAAGTTGACCCTTTTGCCGGAGCAAAAGCTCAGTTGTTCTTCGGCAGTGGCAGTGCTGCCCGGCTTGCCCAGTAGACGCCCGGCGCACTCGGCGACCTGGTCCGAGCCGATGATAAGTGCGGCCGGGCAGGATTCCTTGAGTGCGGCCGCTTTTTCCCGGGCAAGGCGGCAGGCCAGTGTTATCGCGTCTTCGCCTGGCAATGCTTCTTCATTTATATGGGGGGCTTGGCACCTGAAAGGCAGGCCGAGGCGTTCGAGCAGGGTTTTTCGATAGTTGGAGCTTGAGGCTAGGATCAGGGTGCGCATTTTGTAGGCGGCCTGTGGTTGCATGGATGGCTGGTCAGTTAATGTGGTTTCAGCGCTGATGTTGCGCTGGTGGATTTGTTTTGACAAGGCTATGGTGAGTCCATAGAATTGCGCGCTTATGTCGACACCCCCTATGAAATCTGCGCTCCCGCGCCGTATAGATGCTCGCAAGCTGGTTCAGCGAGAGCAGCAATTGAAGGGCATTGTGCCGCAGGATTCCTTGCCGCGGTTGATGTCATCAGTCGAATCGGTGGTCGGTGAAGTTTTCGCCGAGCTGGAGTTTGGAAGGGATTTGCAGCGCAACCAAATGGCCGAAGGCCGGTTGCAGCTGGAAGTTCAGCTGCTCTGTCAGCGCTGCTTGCAGCCGGTGACGGAGGAGATTCAGGCAGACTTCAATTGGGGCTTTGTGTGGTCCGAAGAGCAGGGCAAATCGTTGCCTAAATCATTGGATCCGGTGATACAGGATGGCGATGAGCTGGACCTGTATCAGGTGTTGGAGGATGAGATTTTGCTCAACCTGCCGATGGTGGCTTTTCACGAAGAGGAATGCGTCCCGAGGGGCGAATTCCGGAGCGGGGAAGGGTCGTCGGAAGCGGTGGAGCAGCAGGAAAACCCCTTTAAAGTACTGGAACAGTTGAAGGGTTCGTCAAACAAGTCTTGAAGTTGTTTGAAGGGTTTGGGCTCGCCGGTAGGCGCCCCGGTTCCGGTGTTAACTGTTAGTTATGTTTAGGAGCACCAAATGGCTGTTCAGCAGAACAAGAAAACCCGTTCACGTCGCGGCATGCGTCGTTCCCACGACGCCCTGAGTGGCCCGACTCTGTCTGTAGATCCGACTACCGGTGAGAAGCATCACCGTCACCACGTGACCAAAGATGGTTTCTATCGCGGTCGCAAAGTGGTTAATGTCGGCGGCGCCTCTTCCGAAGAAGAGTAAGCCTTGTCCAGCCAATTACGATTGGCCGTGGATGCGATGGGCGGGGACTTAGGTCCCCGCTCTGTCGTTCCGGCCTGTATAAGATTCCTTACCCGATACCCCCAGGCTGAGCTTCGCCTGTTTGGCCCGCGCTCTCAGCTTCAATCTCTCCTTGTTAACCAGCCACCGGCTTTCCGTGAGCGCATGGAAATTGTCGATTGTGAGCAGGTGATCTCCCAAAGCTGCAATCCGGTTCACGCGCTTCGTCACAAGCGTGAGTCCTCCATGGCGCGTGCCTTGCAGGCCGTGGCGGATGGCAGTTGTGCGGCAATGGTGACTTCGGGGAATACCGGAGCGCTATTGGCCCTCGGGCGGAGTATTGTAGGGACCGTTGAGGGTGTGCGCAGGCCCGCGTTGGGCAAGTCGTTGCCGACTGCGGACGGCTCCTGTTTCCTGCTGGATCTCGGTGCAAATATCGATTGCAGTGCGGAAGATTTGGTCCAGTTTGCGCGGATGGGCGTGGAGGCCCAGAAGGTGTTCTCAGGCAAGGAGCATTTGACTGTTGCGCTGCTGAACATTGGTGCGGAGGAGCACAAGGGCACGGAAGAGATTCGTCGTGCAGGCAAGCTCCTGAGTGCTGATCCTTCACTCGACTATGTGGGCTTTGTTGAGGGGCACGATATCTTTGCCGGTGTTGCTGATGTGGTCGTTTGCAACGGCCTGATGGGTAATGTGGCAATGAAGTCGGCGGAAGGCATCATAAGACTTATTGGTCAAAAGACTTTCACAATCGACAAAAAGGCGCCGATAAAGCGTTTTTTTGGCCAATTAGCCATAAAACTGTTGCGAAAATGGCGCGCACAGCTAGAGCCCGGTCGCTATAATGGCGCCAGCTTTTTGGGGCTCGAAGGCAATGTGATTAAGAGCCACGGTGGTGCCAGTAGCGAGGCATTTTATCGTGCACTTTTGACCGCGCGGGATTGCGCGGTAGCCGATCTGGCCCAGCGCCTCGGCAAATCCATGGCTCTCCAGGCGCAGCGACAGACCGGCTGCGATTGAGTCGCCCAGGGAAGACGGCCCCAGTTCAGTTCAATTGGTTAAAGGATGTTCCATGACCAACTCAGCATTGGCGTTCGTTTTTCCCGGTCAGGGCTCACAGCAAATAGGTATGCTGGCTGAAGCTGCGGCCGAATTCCCGCAGATTTCCGAAACTTTCAATCAGGCTTCCGCTGTTCTTGGCTACGATCTCTGGGATCTGTGCCAGAACGGTAAGCAGGAAGATATCAATCTCACCGAGCGAACCCAGCCGCTGCTGCTTACGGGGAGCGTTGCGCTTTATCGTGCCTGGCTGGCCAATGGTGGCGCAAAGCCGGCACTGATGGGTGGTCACAGCCTTGGCGAGTGGTCGGCCCTGGTGTGCGCCGGAGTGCTTGCGTTTGAGGATGCTGTACGCCTGGTGCGCGAGCGCGGCCGACTGATGCAGGAGGCTGTGCCTGCAGGGCAGGGCGCCATGGCTGCTGTTATCGGTCTTGATGATTCCGCTGTAGAAGTCGCCTGCAGCGAGGCGTCGCAGGGCGATGTCGTTGCCGCTGTCAACTACAACTCTCCTGGGCAGGTCGTGATTGCCGGTAGTAGCGCCGCGGTTGAGCGTGCAATAGATGCCTGCAAGGCTGCCGGCGCCAAGCGCGCGCTTCCACTGCCGGTCAGTGCGCCTTTCCATACCGAGCTGATGCGCCCTGCTGCGGAAAAACTAGCTCCGCAGATTGAGGCGACCGAATTTTCTGCGCCAGAAATCCCCGTTATTCATAATGTGCACGCTAAGCCAGAGGCTGACCCGGCTGCGATCAAGGCGTTGATGATCGAGCAGATCTATAGCCCGGTGCGTTGGACTTCGTGTGTGCAGGAAATGTCCAAGAATGGAGCTGGCATTCTCGTCGAATGCGGGCCTGGTAAAGTCCTGTCCGGGCTGGCCAAGCGAATTGATCGCGGTTTGGCGGCCCACAATATTGAAACGCCCGCGCAACTGGCTGAGGCTGTTTCGGCTACCGCTCAATAATTTTAACTACATTTACCGGCGGCCACGGGTGTTCGCGCCCAGTGACGCCAATCGGGAGCATTTATGTCACTGAATACTTCACTTGAAGGTAAGGTTGCACTGGTTACCGGCGCGAGCCGTGGTATTGGTGCTGCAATTGCCGACCTTCTGGGCGCCCAGGGTGCAACAGTTATCGGTACTGCTACCAGCGCCTCTGGTGCTGAGAAAATTTCCGCGCGCTTCGCCGAAAAGGGCGTAAAAGGTGCGGGTAAGGAGCTGGACGTCACCAGCCCTGAAAGTATTGCAGCACTGCTGGAGGCCGTTAAGGCTGAGTTTGGTGCGCCGACCATTCTCGTGAATAACGCGGGTATCACGCAGGACAACCTGCTGATGCGCATGAAGGACGACGAGTGGGACTCCGTAATCAATACCAACCTGACTGCGGTATATCGCGTGACCAAAGGCTGTCTGCGTGACATGACCAAGGCGCGTTGGGGTCGCATTATTAACATCAGTTCTGTCGTTGGCAGTATGGGTAATGCAGGACAGAGCAACTACGCTGCCACCAAGGCTGGCGTGGGCGGCTTTGCGAGAGCGCTCGCGGCAGAAGTTGGTTCCCGCGGCATTACCGTGAACACGGTTGCGCCGGGCTTTATTGATACGGATATGACCAAGGTTCTTCCGGAAGCGCAGCGTGAAGCGTTGCTCGGCAAGATTCCGCTGGGTCGCCTGGGTGCGCCGGAAGAGATCGCCAGTGTTGTTGCATTTTTGGCCAGTGATGCCGGCGGTTATGTGACCGGGGAGACCATTCAGGTGAATGGGGGCATGTATATGGGCTGATTTTCGTTTGCGAAAATTGACCCAAGTACATGATTTTTAAATATTTTTTTCATATTCTGCGTATGGTTGAGACCGGTGCATTACATCCTGAAAAAATCAGGGTACAATGCCGCCTCGCATTAACCATAAGCTGTGTTAAGCGGTTGTTGGTCTACGGTAAAAAAACGAAGTTTTTGTGATCAATAACCAAAACAGATTTTTATCCACTAGGAGTTAAATTGAATCATGAGCAGCATTGAAGAGCGCGTAAAAAAGATCGTTGCTGAACAACTGGGTGTTAAGGAAGAAGATGTAAAGCCTGAAGCATCCTTTGTTGAAGATCTCGGCGCTGACTCCCTCGACACAGTTGAGCTGGTAATGGCTTTGGAAGAGGAATTCGAGACTGAAATTCCTGACGAAGAAGCAGAAAAAATTACAACTGTTCAGCTGGCTATCGACTACATCAACCAGAACCTCGGTTGATCCCCAGCTGGGTAGTTTAAGTAAGGGGTAAGCTTTTACCCTTTGCGCACGATTTGTGAGAGCCGTTCTATGTTGCATAGCGCGGCTCTCCGTGTTTTTGAGTTGAAGAAATGTGACCGGTGGCGCGATAATTGTCATCGCTAATTTAGGAATTCGGGGGAGGCACTAGTGTCGCGAAGAAGAGTAGTCATTACCGGTATGGGCGCAGTGAGCCCTCTGGGCAATACCCTTGCGGATACCTGGGGCGCTTTGCTTGAGGGCAAGAGCGGCGCAGTGAATATCGATACCTTTGATGTTTCAGCTTTTTCAACGCGTTTTGCCGCTACCGTAAAGAATTTTGATCCCGAGCCGCATTTGCCGCAGAAAGAAGCGCGCAAAATGGATATTTTCCTGCAGTTCGGGCTCAGTGCTGGTATTCAGGCCATGGAAGACAGTGGTCTGGAAATCACCGAAAGTAACGCCCCCCGAGTTGGCGCCTGCATTGGTTCCGGCATGGGTGGAATCGCGGCGATCGAGAACAACGCGATGCTGATTGCAGAGAAGGGCCCGCGCCGGGTTTCCCCTTTCTTTGTTCCGGGTGCGATTATCAATATGGTCGCCGGCAACCTTTCCATTAAATATGGGATGAAGGGGCCAAACCTTTCCACGACCACTGCCTGCACCACAGGCACGCACGCAATCGGTCTGGGTATGCGTACCATTCAGTACGGCGATGCCGATGTGATGGTGTGCGGTGGCGCCGAGATGGTGACCACGCCAGTGGGGCTCGGTGGTTTCTGTGCAGCCCGGGCGCTTTCAACCCGCAATGACGACCCGCAAGCAGCCAGTCGCCCGTGGGATCGGGATCGCGACGGGTTTGTTCTGGGTGAAGGCGCGGGCGTGCTGGTACTGGAAGAGTATGAGCACGCAAAGGCTCGCGGTGCAAAAATTTATGCGGAGCTCTGCGGCTTTGGCATGAGTGGTGACGCCCACCATATGACGTCTCCGCCCGAAGATGGCGCCGGTGCGGCGCTGTCCATGCGCAACGCCCTGAACGATGCGCAACTGGCGCCTGCAGCAATCCAGTACATCAACGCGCACGGTACCTCGACGCCGCTCGGCGACAAGGCTGAAATCTCTGCGGTGCGCTCGGTATTCGACGGTACGCTGGATCAGCTGGCCGTGAGCTCTACCAAGTCCATGACTGGCCACCTCCTCGGTGCAGCTGGTGCTATCGAGGCCATTTTCTCGGTCATGTCATTGAAGGATCAGGTCGCTCCCCCGACCATCAATCTGGACAATGTTGACGAGCACTGCGGCGGGGTCAATCTGGTGCCTCATACTGCGCAAGAGCGGTCTATCGACGCCGTACTCTCAAACTCCTTTGGTTTCGGCGGTACTAACGGCTCGTTGATCTTCCGTCGGATCTGATAATGCCTATGGCACTGCCCGGGTAGATTAAGTTGCGCCCGTGGCAGTGCCGTAGCACCTCCCAATATGTCGCAAGCTAAAGCACTGTACTGTTCTGATCGAGGATGGGTCAAATCCCTGCCTGGTGATCACGTGTTTTCAGTGGGCATCCTGGAAACAATGCGTGCTGAGGCGGCGGGCATCCCCCTGTGGCCTGAGCATCGTGCGCGTCTGGTTCGCTGCGGCAACCTCAGCCCGGAATCACTGGCGGCAATTGAGTCGGCTGTTCGCGACCTGCTGGAACAGGGTAACGACTGGTGCGTGCCCTTACGTTTGCGCCTGCGATATGGAATCGTGGACGGCTGCGTTCGCTGGGATCTATCTGCTGAACCGTTAATCCCCCTCGCGGCCTGGTCGGGAGGGGTCGAACTCATTCCCTGCTCAACCATGTTTCCCCTGGCAAGCAAACGCTCAGCAGGCTGTAAAACCATTGAAAGAGAAGTGTATAACCGAGCGGCGCTTGAGCTCGGTGCTGAACCCGGAGCGAAAGAGGGGTTGATGCTGGAGCAGGGCGGCAATGTGATCGAAACGCTGCGCTGCAACCTTCTGGTGTTTACCGGTGGGGAGTGGGTTACGCCTGATCTCTCTTACTACGGTGTTCACGGCGTGATGCGAAGCTGGCTGATGGGAAAGTTGCCAATCAAAGAAACTAGCCTGGATCTCGCTGCTCTAAAAAAAGCGGACGAAGTGGCACTTTGTAACAGCCTGCGGGGGGTGATTCCTGTAGTCTCATTGCGTGGTGACCGGCAATCGCAGTATGGTTCGGGCGTATTTCCTGCGACGGCGCGCTTGCAGCAGTTGGTGGCAAAAGAATTGTGGTGAATTGATTTGGCAAAAAGCAAAAAAAATAAAAAAACGGTGCGACGCGGCTCCTCATGGGGGCTCGTGTTACTGGTTCTGGTGCTCGCCGTGGCGCTCGGTGGTGGCTTGATTTGGAAGGCCCAGACAGCCCTGGTTGAACCTTTGGCGGTAGGGCCTGATGGTATGCGGATTGACGTGGAATCCGGCAGTAACCTATCCCGGGTGCTGAACCGCCTTGCTGCTGATGGCGTGTTGAAATCGCCCAGGATGATCCGTGTGTACGCTCGCCTCAAGGAGCAAACCAGCATTCATCCAGGGGAGTACATCATCCCCGCGGGCAGTAACGCAATGGATCTGGTTGGTCGTTTGCATCGCGGCGATGTGACTCGCTACCGGGTCACCATCGTTGAGGGGTGGACATTTCGGCAGGCGCTTGAACAAATTCGCGCAGCCCAGCGTATCAAGCCTACGGAAGCGGGGGTTACCGTAGCCTCCGCGGCGCAGGCTCTGGGTATCCACGGTAGCCCGGAGGGTATGATTTTCCCTGATACTTACGTGTATCGCTCCGGAACCACGGATATAGGCATCTTGCAACAGGCGCGTGAGCGCATGCAAAGCGTGCTGGATGAGGAGTGGCAGGGCCGCGCAGAAGGGCTTCCATACAGCGACCCCTATCACGCATTAATCATGGCCTCCATGGTGGAGAAGGAAACCGGCGCGCCCTGGGAGCGCGATGAAATCGCCGGTGTGTTTGTTCGCCGCCTCGAAAAAGGGATGCGTCTGCAGACGGATCCGACCGTGATCTATGGTCTTGGCGATGACTATGACGGCAATCTGCGTCGTGCGGACCTGCGTAAGGCGACACCGTATAACACCTATATGATCAGTGGCATGCCGCCAACGCCGATTGCGCTGCCGGGGCGCGAGGCAATTCATGCTGCGCTGCATCCCAAGGAGGGTACGTCCCTGTATTTCGTCGCCAAAGGCGATGGCACCCACCAGTTTTCCTCCACGCTCAATGAGCACAATCGTGCGGTGCGCGAATACCAGTTGCAGCGCAGCACGAATTACCGCTCTAGTCCGGCTCAGCCTGATCCCGCGGAACAAAAGTAAGAGACCAGAATGGAATTGCCCAGAGGTATGTTTATCACCCTCGAAGGGGGGGAAGGGGTCGGCAAGTCGACTAACCTGAAGTTCCTGATCGATTGGCTCACGGATCGTGGGATCGATTTCGTGCAAACCCGCGAGCCTGGCGGAACGCCACTGGCTGAACAGTTGCGTGAGCTGCTGCTGCAAAAGCGTGAGGAGTCGGTAGACCCGACGGCCGAGCTGATGATGGTGTTCGCTGCCCGGGCCCAGCATCTGAGCCAGGTTATTCTGCCGGCGTTGAACAGTGGCAAGTGGGTGATCTGTGACCGTTTTACCGACGCAACCTACGCATATCAGGGTGGCGGTCGCGGCCTTGATCGGAACCTGATCGCGCAATTGGAGCAGACGGTGCAGGGCGACCTGCGCCCGGACAAGGTGCTGCTGCTGGATCTCGATCCTGAGGTTGGCCTTGAACGCGCCGCGGCGACCGGTGAAGCCGACCGCTTCGAGAGTGAGCAGCTTGAGTTTTTTCACAAGGTTCGCAACGCCTATCGCGCCCGTGCCTCGGAAGCGCCTGCGCGATATGCAATTATCGATGCATCCCGGCCTCTTCAGCAGGTTCAGCAGCAGTTGCGAGAAGAGATGGAGGCGCTGCTTCCGTGAGTGAAGAAACCCTGCCAGTACACACTGCCGTAGCGATCCCTTCCCCAATGCCCTGGCAGGTTAGCCAGTGGCAGCGTCTGGGTGCCCAATGGAAGGCGGGGCGTTGCCCTCATGCCTTGTTGCTGAGTGGCCAGCCCGGGCTCGGGAAAAGGCGTTTCGCCGAGGCATTTGCCGCACTGTTGCTGTGCGACCAGCCTCGCGATGGGCTCGCCTGTGGAGAGTGTCGCGGTTGCCAGTTGCGGATTGCCGGTTCTCACCCTGACTTTATCCGTGTGGTGCCGGAGAAAGAGCAGGGGCCATTGAAAGTTGAGCAGATCCGCCAGCTGGGTGAGTTTGTCGGGCGCACCAGTGGCCGTGAGGGGGCAAGAGTGATCTGGCTTGCACCTGCGGAGTCGATGAATGTGAATGCGGCCAACGCCCTCCTGAAGAACCTTGAGGAACCTTCGAGTTCGGTGGTGTTTCTGCTGATCACCGACAGTCCTTCAGGCCTGCTGCCCACCATTCGGAGTCGCTGCCAGACAGTGGTCTTCCCTGTGCCGCCTCAGCAGGCTGCACTGCGCTGGTTGGGCGAGAGTGGAGTGGAAGGGGCGAGGGCGGTCAGCTTGCTGTCACTGGCCGGTGGCGCACCGTTGTTGGCTGTGGCGCTGATGGAACCCGAGGTTCAGGAGCTGCGGGAACAGTTTTTCGCGGATCTCACGTCGCTTGCGCAGGCGGGCGAAAGCGCCGTTGCGCTGGCGGGTCGCTGGGAAGCCCCCGGGGAAGCAGTGGATCTCAATTTGCTGCTGCAGTTTTGGCAAAACCTGGTCACCCAGATGCTGAAGGCGCGCAGCACTGACGAACTCAGGGATCGCCAGGTGGCCGCGCTCCTGCAGCAGCTGCCTGGCAGTGGGCCGGTGAGCCTGCGGCCGCTGTTCGGATTCTACGACCATTTGTTGAAGGCTCGTCAGTTACTGACGGGCAACAGCAACCCGAATCGGCGGCTGCTGATGGAGGAGTTGTTGATCCGTTGGGGCAAACTGTTCCGCTGAACGGCGGGAAAGTAGACATGTTGACCACGGGCGCGGTACCTTACCGGGATAACGAGAATTTTAGGGGTTCGATATGAAAGGAATGGGTGGCGGCGCCCGCAACGGCATCCTGTCGCTGAAGATTCAGGACAAGTCAGTGCTTTACGCGGCATACATGCCGTTCGTTAAGAATGGTGGCCTGTTCATCAACACGGACAAGTCGTACAGCCTCGGCGATGAGGTTTTCCTGCTTTTGAGCCTGATGGATGAACCGGAAAAGCTGCCGGTTGCAGGCAAGGTCGTATGGATTACCCCCTCGGGCGCTCAGGGCAACCGGACACCGGGTATTGGTATCCAGTTCAACGACAAGGAAAACGCTGCCCAAGCCAAGATCGAAACTGTCCTCGCGGGCTCCCTGGAGTCCAGCCGGCCGACACACACACTGTAGCCGTTGGCCGATAGCCCCTGAATGGGGGCTGGCCAAGTGGCCGGCCAGTCTATTAACACACCGCCCCCGTGCGGTGTGAATCTGTATAATCCTCCGCTCATTTATCACAATCCTCAGGGCTGAATTTCATGCTGGTTGACTCTCATTGCCATCTGGATCGACTCAAACTGGATCAATTTGACGGTGATCTCAGTCGTGTGCTGGAGCTGGCGCGCGAGCGTGGGGTTGGGAAGTTCCTCTGCGTTGGTATCAGCCTGGAAAACGTGGACAGTGTGGTGTCATTGGCGTCGGAATACGATGACGTGGTCTGTTCTGTCGGCGTGCACCCTCTGGATGTTGACTCCGGGCTTGCTGATATCGACACGCTGGTATCTTTTGCGGCAAAACCTAAAGTGGTAGCGCTGGGCGAGACCGGCCTCGATTATTACTACAGCACCGAAACCAAAGCGGTGCAGCAGCAGAGCTTTGTCGCGCACCTGCAGGCAGCGGGGCAGGTGGGACTCCCGGTGATCGTGCACACGCGTGACGCACGGGAAGATACCATTGCCCTGATTCGTGAACACGGCAGCCGCGAGCACGCTGGTGTTCTGCATTGCTTCACCGAAAGCTGGGAAATGGCGAAAGCCGCGCTCGACCTGAATTATTACATTTCCCTTTCCGGAATCGTCACATTCAAAAATGCCGAAGCGCTGCGCGATGTGGCCAGGCAGGTGCCACTTGACCGCTTGCTGGTTGAAACCGATTCCCCTTATCTTGCGCCGGTGCCTTACCGGGGCAAGCCGAATATCCCGGCCTATGTCCGTGAAGTTGCGGAATTTATCGCCGAGCTGCGTGGCATCGCCTACGAAGAATTGGCGGAGCGCACCACGGAAAACTTCTATCGACTTTTCCCTCGGGCAGCCTGATACGCCATCGGCCCGAGCCAAACAGGAATTACCAAGATGCAACAGCAACTAGAGACAATGTTGTCGCTTCAGGACGAGATCAACACGCTCGTCAACAGCGATTGGCGCGGCCAGAATTTTGCCTGGTATCGCGCAATTTGGGTGGAAAGCGCAGAGCTCCTGGATCACTACGGTTGGAAGTGGTGGAAAAAACAGGAGCCCGAAATGGAGCAGGTAAAGCTGGAGCTGGTGGATATCTGGCATTTCGGTCTGAGCCTCGAGCTGCAGCAGGGGACACCGGCACAGGTTGCGGAAAAAATGCAGGCCGTGCTTGCCGCCACTGATCGCTCCGCTGCGGATTTCAAGGAAGACCTCGAATCTTTCACGCTCAACACTCTGTCGACCAAGCAGTTTGACCTGAATGGCTTCGCTCAACTTTTGACCGACGTCGATATGACTTTCGATGATCTTTATCGCCGCTACGTGGGCAAGAATGTGCTGAACCGCTTCCGTCAGGACAACGGCTACAAGGATGGCAGCTACCGCAAGACCTGGGCCGGGAAGGAAGACAACGAGCACCTGGCGGAGATCGCGCAAGGTCTCGACACCAACGCGGCCGACTACAGCGCACAGCTTTACCGTGCTCTGGACGGGCGCTATCAGGAAACAGCAGCATCATTGGCCTGACAAATTTGGTCTGATACTGACTAATGTCTGATGAAATTTATTTGCAAGGCCCTATAATGCGGGCGCCTGAAAACAACGGAGATTAATCGTGAAAGCACCTGTTCGTGTTGCAGTTACCGGCGCTGCCGGCCAGATCAGCTACTCGCTGCTGTTTCGCATCGCCTCTGGCGAAATGTTGGGCAAAGATCAGCCGGTTATTCTCCAGTTGCTGGAAATTACCCCGGCACTGGAAGCCCTGAAGGGCGTGGCGATGGAACTGGAAGATTGTGCATTCCCGCTGCTGGCTGGAATTGTGCAGAGCGATGACGCCACCGTTGCCTTTAAAGACGTTGAGTACGCACTGCTGGTTGGCGCGCGCCCGCGTGGCCCCGGTATGGAGCGTAAGGATCTTCTGGAAGCCAACGCCGCTATCTTCTCCGCTCAGGGTAAAGCCCTGAATGACGTAGCCGCGCGCAATGTGAAGGTTCTGGTTGTCGGTAACCCGGCCAACACCAACGCACTGATTGCCCAGCGCAATGCGCCGGATCTGGATCCGCGCAACTTCACCGCAATGACCCGCCTGGACCACAACCGTGCGCTGACCCAGCTGGCAAACAAGACCGGTTCCACGGTTAATGACATCACCCACATGACCATCTGGGGCAACCACTCTGCTACCCAGTACCCGGACCTGCACCAGGCTAAAGTCAACGGTGCTGCGGCCATGGATAAAGTGGAACAGGAGTGGTACGAGAGTGACTTCATCCCGACTGTTCAGCAGCGTGGTGCGGCCATCATCAAAGCTCGTGGCGCTTCCTCTGCGGCATCTGCTGCGAATGCTGCCATCGACCACATGCGTGACTGGGCGCTGGGCACCGCTGAAGGTGACTGGACCAGCATGGCTGTATACAGCGACGGTTCCTATGGCATCCAGGAAGGCCTGATCTACTCCTTCCCGGTTACCTGTAAGAACGGCGACTGGGAAATCGTACAGGGTGTCGACATCAACGAATTCTCCCGCGAAAAGATGACTGCTACCGAGCAGGAGCTGGCGGAAGAGCGTGATGCCGTAGCGCACCTGCTGCCTTGATCCTTTACTGACGGGGTACCGACTACGCGCGTACCTTGTTAGTAATCAGGAAGCAAAAAAAACCCGCATGTTTATGCGGGTTTTTTTATGGCCGTAGTCCGGGAAAATCAGAACTTGGCGTTGCGCGGAGTACGTGGGAACGGGATGACATCGCGAATGTTACCCACGCCGGTCACATAGGAAACGATACGGTCAAAGCCCAGGCCGAAACCACCGTGCGGAACGGTGCCATAGCGACGCAGGTCTCGGTACCAGTCCAGATGCTCTTTGGGTACATCCATTTCATCCATGCGCGCATCCAGTTTGTCCAGGCGCTCTTCGCGCTGGGAACCGCCGATGATTTCACCGATACCCGGTGCGAGGATGTCCATCGCCGCCACGGTTTTACCATCGTCGTTCATGCGCATGTAGAAGGCTTTGATGTCCTTCGGGTAGTTCAGCACGATGACGGGCTTCTGGAAATGTTTCTCTGCCAGATAGCGTTCGTGCTCGGAGGCCAGGTCGATGCCCCAGGACACCGGGAACTCAAATTTCTGGTCGCACTTCTCAAGGATCTCGATGGCTTCGCAGTAATTGATGCGGGCGAAGTCGTTATCAATGATGTTCTCGAGACGGGAAATGGCATCCTTGTCGATGCGCTGGGCGAAAAATGCCATGTCGTCTGGACGCTCTTCGAGCACTGCCCGGAACACGTATTTCAGCATTTCTTCCGCGAGATTCGCACAGTCGGCCAGATCGGCGAAGGCGATCTCCGGTTCCACCATCCAGAATTCGGCCAGGTGGCGGGTGGTGTTGGAGTTTTCTGCACGGAATGTCGGGCCGAAGGTATAAACCTTGGACAGGGCAAGGCAGTAACTTTCCACATTGAGCTGGCCGGAAACCGTGAGGAAGGTTTCTTCACCGAAGAAATCCTTGCTGTAGTCCACGTCGCCCTTGTCGGTAAGCGGCAGGTTGGTCTGATCCAGGGTGCTGACCCGGAACATCTCGCCGGCACCCTCACAGTCGGAGGCAGTGATGATCGGCGTGTGAATGTAGTTAAATCCGCGCTCATGGAAGAAGCGGTGGATCGCCTGGGCGATACAGTTACGCACCCGCGCCACGGCGCCGCTTACGTTGGTGCGCGGGCGGAGGTGGGCATACTCACGCAGGTGTTCCATGGTATGGCGCTTGGGCGACATGGGGTAGGTGTCGGGGTCTTCTACCCATCCGACCACCGTTACGCTGCTCGCCAGCAGTTCAATGGCCTGGCCTTTGCCCTCTGACGCTTTGATGGTGCCTTCAATATCGACGGCGCAACCAGTGGTCAGTCGCAGTACTTCAGACTGGTAGTTATTGATGCTGGATTCGACGACGACCTGGATCGGATCAAAACAGCTTCCATCGTGTACGGCGAGAAAGGAGAGGCCGGCTTTAGAGTCCCGGCGGGTGCGGATCCAACCCTGAATGCGCACGGATTCGCCTTCGCGCTGGCTGGTCTTCAGTAGCGTATCGATAGATTCAACTTGCATAGGATGACTCTTGTTGTGTTTAGGCCTGCTCGCGGCCGGGGGTGTTGGCGGCCTGAGCAGTTTGCCGTGGCTTGTGGCCACGGGTTCCCGAATTGGATGACGCCGGCATCTTGCCGCCTCATCGGGGGAAAATCCAGCCCTTGAGGGCATTGCAGTTCGCCGAATGTAGCTGCGAGCGCGGTGTAGATGCCGGTGCCGGGCGTAGTCTTGCGAGACCTCCCGTGAAAGGGAGCTTGCGGAAGAACCCACGTGGATGGGCTGGCGGCGTGTCTCGCAGGATCGCGCCCGTTAATCCCGGCCCCACAAAGGGTTGCTGGAGCAGCACAACTGGCACCCGGGTGAGCGTGTTTGCAGGGGATTATAGATGAGTTGCCAGGGAGGTACGGGTGGGCGAGAGGTCTTGCACCAGGATTGTGACCCTTGGTTCAAAAACCGCCTGTCCTACACTGAAGTGGTCACAGTGGTGGAAGTCCTAGCCATGGTTAAACAAGTTGGTGACGCCCGCGGGCGCCGGGCCTGTATCCTGCTTGCGCCCAATCAGTCCCTCTCTTTTTCCGGCAATCTCTGGGTGTTTATTTCCCTGGTGGCAGTGTCGCTCGGGATCAGCATCGCCTTCGCACTGATTGGCGCCTGGATGGTGATTCCGTTCGCTGTGCTGGAGGTCATTTTGTTGGCGGTGCTGTTTGGTTACGTGTACCTGGAAAGTACCCGCAGGGAAGTGATCCGTATCAGCGATGATCGCGTAATGCTGGATTCAAGTCGTGGAAACCTGAGTAAGCCCGTGTATCACGCAGAGTTCTCAAGGGACAGCCTGTCCGTTTTGGTTCGGATGGGGGAGGTTCCCTCTGAGCCGGCATGCCTGACATTTACAGGGCCGGAGGGGTGCCTGGAGGTTGGGGATTTTCTGACCGACGAGGAGAAGGCGGCGCTGGTTGATAAATTGGGGGACTGCGGCATTTGTGCCCGCAAGGAAAAAGGTTTCCAGTTGCGGGAATTCTGATTGCCGTCGCCGGGTTGGTATAGAGGGTGTTTCGTGGCCTGCGGATGCAGGCCTGTTTCGTTATAATCGCGCCAACCTGGTGGGCGTGTGCCACCAATTCAGGTGATTAATTATTAGGGGAGGGATCATGGCGTTTCCAAAGATCGGCAATCTTGCACCGGCATTTACGTTGAATAATCAGGCGGGTGACAAGGTGGCGTTGAAGGATTTTCGAGATAAAAAGAATGTCGTCCTGTATTTCTACCCCAAGGCCCTGACCCCGGGCTGTACCACACAGGCCTGCGGTATTCGTGATAGCGCCATGGAGTTTGCCAAGCGCGATACTGTGGTTTTGGGTCTGAGCCCGGATCCGGAAAGCAAGCTGCAGAAGTTTATCGACAAGCACGAGCTGAATTTTGACCTGCTTGCGGATGAGGATCACAAGGTTGCCGATAAGTACGGCTGCTGGGGCATGAAAAAATTCATGGGGCGGGAGTTCATGGGGCTCCTGCGCACAACCTTTATCATTGATAAAAGTGGCCGACTGCGTCATATCATCGATAAAGTGAAGACCAAAACGCACCACGATGATGTGTTGGCCTGGATTGATGAGAATCTGTCCTGATTGCCAATAGTCAGTAATGGCAGTTGGTTCATTGCCGGCTGCCCGACTATTGATCACAAATGGTCCGGCAGGCAATCCGACAAGCGTGAACGGGTCGAAAAAATTTTGCTGTCGTCCCTTGCATTGTCGCAGTATGGTCTATACTGGCTTGTGTAAAGGAGCGCCGCCCAACCGTCTAACCCGGAGCGATTGTGTGTGGTGCGAGGAAGTTGTATAAGAAGTCAGTACTCCGGGGAGGCTTCATTGCCTGTTTTCAGGTGCGCCCCCGCACCCAGGTAGTAGCCAGCATAGCTGGCAGTGGTAAATAGGGACTCGCAGGAAGCGGGCGTAGAACAATAACCGCGGCTCAAGGAACCCATCAAGGAGCAGCTCAATGAACCAAATTCAGCCAGATCAAGCTTCGCTCTCAGAAGATAAGCCTTTGCAGCAGGCCAGGTTGTCGGGTGACCCCAACATCCTGGATCAACTGTTGGCTCCACCGGAAGCCACCAGTTTTGGCATTGCTGCCCGGGTGATCGATGTATTGGAACAACGGATTGGTAAAGCATCACTGGCAATTCGTCCGGTTGCATCGGATCTCAGTATGTCCACCCGTACCCTTCAACGTCGTTTGCAGGAACACAACCTGAGTTTTGCATCACTGCGCGATCACGTGCGTTTTCGTCATGCGGTGCACTTTCTCAAGGATACTGCGCTCAGCGTGGACGGTATTTCCCGTATTCTCGATTTTTCCGACCGAACCAGTTTTACCAGTGCGTTCAAGCGCTGGACCGGTATGTCGCCTACAGGTTATCGCCGCCAGGTTCGCCAGCGGTTCTGACCAGCACCAACTGATCAACCTCGCATCACGTAATCCAGAGCAGCTGTTCACGCAGCTTCTCTGGATTGCCTATGTCTGATAAAGCCGTTAGAGTTGGCGGCTGATTTCTGCCAATTCTACTGAGGTTTGAACCATGGATTTCTTTATTCCCGCTGCAGTGGCGCAAACAGCTGCACCGGCTCCCCAGGGCAACCCGCTGGTAACCCTGCTGATGTTCGCCGGCCTGTTCGTATTTATGTGGTTGTTTATCATTCGGCCACAGCGGAAGCGTCAAAAAGAGCACCAGGAATTGGTTGGTGCCCTGAAGAAGGGTGATGAAGTCGTAATGACCAGCGGCATGCTGGGCCGTGTAGAGAAGGTGGACGACGATTACCTGGTACTTGAGGTTGCTGAAAACATGAAGCTCAAGTTCCAGAAGGTCGCGGTTCACGCGGTTTTGCCGAAAGGCACCATCAAGAACATCTGATGCCCGTTAGCTCCGTGGTAAACGTTGCCCGGGGATTAGTTAACGAAAAAAGCCCGGCTTGGCCGGGCTTTTTTGTTTGTGCTTTGAAATGCTTTTCGGAAATGGAGTAGAAAATGTCGATTGCATACCCAGACAGGGTCAAGCTTGCAAATGTACCGACCCCGCTACAGCCGCTGGATCGAATTTCCCAACTGTACTCGAAGCCCTACGGAGGGCCGCGACTATGGGTTAAGCGGGATGACCTCACTGAAAGCGCGATGTCGGGCAATAAGTTGCGCAAACTGGAGTTCATCATTGCCGAAGCACTGGCCACGGGTTGCGACACTTTGATTACCTGTGGCGGTGAGCAGTCAAATCACTGCCGGGCCACGGCGCTGGCCGCTGCAAAAATGGGGCTGAAATCACACCTGATCCTTCGCGGAGGAGCCGCGCCAGTGAGCGGGGAGGATGCGGATGGCAACTTGCTGGTGGATTACGTGGCTGGAGCCAATGTGTCCATTTACCCTTTGCGGCAATATCTGGATGAGCTTCCGGCGCTTTTCGCTCACTGGGCGCGCCACTATGAAACAATGGGTGGGCGCGCGTTGTGTATTCCTACTGGAGGCAGCGATGGTCTCGGAATCTGGGGCTATATTCAGGCTGCGGAAGAGTTGGCGCAGGATTTCCAGCAACATGACATTGAACCAGAACATATCGTGTGCGCGACGGGAAGCGGCGGAACCCAGGCCGGGCTTACCCTGGGTGGGTATCTGCTGGGGGCAGGCTATCAGGTTACCGGATATGCGGTATGCGATGATAATGACTACTTTGTTCGCAAAGTAATCGATGACGTGAGCGACTGGTGCCGTCGCTATGACAAAACGCTGGCGCCTGAGCGTTTGAATATTGCGGTGAACGACCGCTACATCGGACCCGGGTATGGTGTCGCTGATGCGGCGGTATACGAGACCATCGCCAAATTGGCGCAAACCGAGGCCCTCTTACTGGATCCGGTGTATACAGGCAAGGCTTTCCATGGTCTTCTGGAGGAGATCAAGGCCGGCACCTATGAAGGATGCCGCGACCTGGTGTTTGTACATACCGGCGGACAGTTTGGTGTTTTCCCGCATCGCGCACATTTCCAGCGACCGTGAAGCGAGCGGGGCGGGTAAAGACATTTTGCGATATAAGCATCTATGTTGATAAATTAATTGCCAGTTTGGTTATTTCTTGGCAGAAATGGAGGCTATCTTGCTGATATTTAGCGGATTACTGTTCTCGCGTAACGTAAGCTGCTAATCTGCCGATCAGCTTGAAGTTGCCCATTTTGGGCGGCTAAAGATTAATCAAAAAATAAATATGAAGTGGGGGTTAGTTTGGAATCCTTCAATCAGTTGTTATTAACTCTGGATGGCCTGTTGGGGTCAGCACCCTGGTTTCCCTGGGTGCTCTTGGGAGTTGGTTTTTTCTTCACCTTGTATCTTGGGTTTCCGCAGATCCGCTACTTTGGGCACGCCATCAAGATTGTTCAGGGCAAGTACGACAAGCCTGGCGATCCCGGCGATACCTCCCACTTCCAGGCGTTGTCCACCGCGCTGTCCGGCACCGTAGGTACCGGTAATATCGGTGGCGTGGGCCTTGCGATTTTTCTTGGTGGGCCGGCAGCGCTGTTCTGGATGTGGGTGACCGCATTTTTGGGTATGACAACCAAGTTTGTCGAAGTGACCCTGTCTCACAAGTATCGCATCAAGGCTGCTGATGGCTTCTATGCCGGTGGCCCGATGTTTTACATGGAGCGCAGACTGAATATGAAATGGCTGGCGGTGATATTTGCCATCGCCACCGTCATCAGTTCTTTTGGTACCGGCAGCCTGCCCCAGGTCAATAACATTGCACAGGCGATGTACGACACTTTCGGCCTGAACAAAATGCTGACCGGTGGCGTGCTGGCCATTCTGCTGGGGATGGTGATTATTGGCGGCATTACCCGTATCGCCAAGGTAACCTCGACAATTGTACCGGTGATGGCAGCGCTCTACGTGATCGGCGCGCTCGCGGTGATCCTGTATAACTACGAAAATATCATCCCTTCTTTTGCCTCGGTGTTCTCTGGTGCGTTCAATGGCAGCTCGGCCGCCGGCGGCTTCCTCGGGGCAACTTTCGCATATGCCTTCAACCGTGGTGTTAACCGCGGCCTCTTCTCGAATGAGGCGGGGCAGGGTTCGGCGCCGATTGCGCACGCCGCGGCGCGTGCCGATGAGCCGGTGTCTGAAGGTATGGTCTCCCTGCTTGAGCCGTTCATTGACACGCTGATTATCTGTACCCTGACGGGGCTGGTGATTCTCTCTTCCGGGGTCTGGACTGAAAAGCATATGAACCGCTTTGAGCGTGCAGACATGATCGTCGTGGCTGGAAGCTACTCCGACAAGGAAGAAGTGGACGTGAACCAGCTGTTCGGCTTCCTGAATAGTAGGAACTCTGAGGTTAAGCCGTATACCGGTACTGTGGTTGTGGCTGATGGTCGCCCGCTGAACCAGGATGAATTCACCATTATCAATGCCCGTTCTGTGGCGGAAGATGTTGAATTCCGTGTTGCCGATGATAATTTCAGCGGTGTGCTGAACGTCAATGAAGGGCGCTTCGTAAACCCGAATGTCGATGTCTGGGGCAACTCGCTGTTGCACTCCGTGGCGTTGACCAACCGGGCTTTCCAGCGTGGTTTCTTCGGCGATTTTGGTAGTTACATTGTGACGCTGGGCATCCTGCTGTTTGCATTTTCAACGGCGATTGCGTGGTCCTACTATGGTGACCGCTCAATGATCTACCTGTTTGGTCCCAAGGCGGTAATGCCGTACCGTCTTGTGTATGTGGTGGCCTTTTTCTGGGCTGCTGTGGAGGATACGACCGTAATCTGGAACCTGTCTGCTGTTGCCATCGTATTGATGACGCTGCCGAACCTGTTCGGCATCTCCATTCTTGCGAGGGAAATGAAGGATACCGTTAAGGATTATTGGAAAGATCCCAGCCACAAATAACCTGTGCGTTGCCCGGATTAAATGCCGGGCAATAAAAAACCCGGCCTAGGCCGGGTTTTTTATTTGCTGTGATAGCAAACCGGAGAGTTATCGGTTTACACGTTCAGCAGGAGGTATTCGCGTTCCCAGGAACTGATCACGCGGTTGAACTCTTCATACTCGTCGCGCTTGATAGCGGCCCAGGCACGCACGAATTTCTCTCCGAACATTTCCGACGCTTCAGGGCATTCCGCCAGCAGGTTGAGTGCATGTTCCTGGGTGCGGGGCAGGGTGATGGGCTCGGACGCGCAGCTGCCCTCGTAAGGCTCGCTTGGCTTGACCTTGTTCATCATGCCCAGGTAACCGCAGGCCAGAGAGGCAGCGATTGCCAGGTAGGGGTTGCAGTCGGCACCGGGGAAGCGGTTCTCCAGGCGTTTTCCCTGAGGCGAGCTGTCCGGTACCCGCAGGCCGCAGGTGCGGTTGTCGTAGCCCCAGTGCAGGCTTGTGGGCGCTGCCATTTCCGGCGTGAACCGTCGGAATGAGTTTACGTTCGGGGCAAAGAAGGTAATAAACCCTGGGGTATATTCCTGGGTGCCGCCGATAAAGTTCATGAACAGCTCGTTCTCATTGCCGTCGTCATCGACAAAAATGTTTTTGCCGGTTTTGATGTCGATAACACTCTGGTGGAGATGCAGTGCGCTACCGGGCTCATCTTCCATTGGCTTGGCCATGAACGTGGCATAGATGCCGTGGCGCAGCGCGGTTTCGCGTACGGTGCGCTTGAAGGTAAACACCTGGTCCGCAAGTGTCAGCGGGTCGCCGTGGAGGAAGTTGATCTCCATTTGCGCGGTGCCAGACTCGTGGATCAGGGTGTCTACATCCAGTCCCTGGGCCTCACAGAAATCGTACATGTCCTCGATGATGGCCTCATATTCGTTGGCTGCATCGATACTGTAGGACTGTCGGGTTTTCTCGGTACGCCCGGAGCGGCCCACTGGAGCGGAGAGCTTTTCGTCCGGATCCAGGTTGCGCTTAACCAGGTAGAACTCTACTTCCGGCGCTACGACCGGCTTCCAGCCCTGTTCCGCATACTTGTCCAGAACAAATTTCAGGATGTTGCGCGTGCTGATCGGGTGGGGCTTGCCGTCGCGGGTATAGCAGTCGTGGATGATCTGCGCCGTTGGTTCGTTGGCCCACGGGTTCAGGCGGATGGAGTCCGGCGCTGGCACCAGCAGCATATCGGTATCTGCCGGGTCAACAAGCTCGTTGTGCTCGTCCACGTAATCACCGGTAACAGTCTGAACCAGGATACTTTCCGGCAGTCGACTGTCCTGTGTGAGAAATTTATCGGTCGGGGTGAATTTGCCCCGAGCGTTTCCGGCCATGTCCGGCACCAGGCACTCGACCTCAGAAATTGAGTGTTCTGCGAGCCACTGGGTAATTTTGTCCATGTTACACCTTGATTGTGTATGGTCGTCCCCGAAGTGGGGTTTATTAGTATAGAGCCCGCCACGCCGCGACCAGAATGCGACATGTGGGGCGCTGCAGTTTGTCGGAAATTTTTGAGATTGGACACTGCAGGCTTTGATTATGACAAAAACCCGAATTATTATTCAATAAATATTGAATGATAATTCGGTTTTATCCGACCCTTTCCGGAGTTTGCTTACATGTCTTCTAGTGGAACCGTTACCAAATTGCTGGGCCACATCGATTCTTATTACGCCGCGAGTGCCAATTCCGCGCCCCAATATCCAGCACTGGATCAGGAGATCGAGGCGGATGTGTGCATTATTGGTGCAGGGTATACCGGCCTGTCGTCCGCGTTACACCTCGCCGAGCGGGGGTACAAGGTGGTTGTTCTTGAAGCCGAGCGCTTGGCCTGGGGGGCTTCCGGCCGAAACGGCGGGCACGTCGGTGTTGGGCAGCGCAAGGGGCAGGAGGATTTGGAAAAGATGCTCGGCCTGGACACTGCCAAAGCGCTGTGGGACCTGGGTCTTGAAGCTGTACAGCTGGTTGAAGACCTGGTTGACCGGCACCAAATCCAGTGTGACCTGAAGCGGGGAATCATGCACCTGGCGGCCAAGCGCAGCCACAGCGCCTGGTTGAAGGAAGAAGCTGAGCTGCTTCAGGGTCGTTACGGCTACGACCAGATACGATATGCCGAGCAGGATGAGATCCGCACACTCGTCGGTTCCGACCGATTCTATGGAGGGCAGGTGGACAGTGGGTCACTCCATCTGCATCCGCTGAACTTTGCCCTCGGTATCGCGGAAGCTGCCGCGAAGGCCGGCGTGCAGTTTTTTGAGCACAGCCGGGTGACCAGTTATTCCGGTGGATCTCCCTGTACCGTCAACACCTCGAAGGGCAGGGTGCGTGCCGCCAACGTCATACTTGCCTGCAACGGATACCTGGGTGGTCTGGAGCCCCGTTTGGCGGGCAAGATCATGCCGATCAACAATTTCGTATTGGCAACCGAGCCGCTGCCGGACGCCCTGGCACAAGAATTGATAGCGAACGACTACGCGCTGCAAGATACGCTGTTTGTGATCAATTATTGGAAGCTCTCCAGCGATAACCGTCTGGTGTTTGGTGGTGGGGAGAACTACACCTCGCGTTTCCCTCAGGATATTCGTGCGTTCGTGCGCAAATACATGCTGAGGATCTATCCACAACTCGCCGACACAAGAATCGATTACGGATGGGGTGGAACCCTTGCCATCACCCTGAACCGGATGCCCTGCGTTGGCCGTCTTGAGCCCAATGTTTTCTACAGCCAGGGTTACTCTGGCCACGGTGTCCCAACGGCCACATTTGCCGGCAAATTACTTGCAGAAGTTGTTGCCGGAACTGAGGAAAGATTTGATATATTGGCGCAAATTCCAACGCCCAGTTTCCCTGGTGGAACCCTGCTGCGTTGGCCCGGTCTTGTCGCAGGAATGCTCTACTACAGCCTGAAGGACAAGCTGGGCGGATGAATCAAAAAGTTGAACAAAAATTCGGTTTGTGGGATAACGGGCCGACCTATTAAAACGCTGGGTAACGTCCTGAGTGGTAGTAAATGGGCAGAAACCCGAAAAAAAATAACCTACGGGGAGTAACGATGACATTTTCAGACCAGCGATTCGGTGGCAACAAAAACCTGCTGGCCTCCGCCATTGGTGCCGTTGTTTTCACTGTCAGTGCCGGCACTGTCGCCGCGGAAATCGAAGAAGTCACGGTGACTGCGCAGATGCGCGCGGAGTCACTCAAGGATGTACCGATGTCCGTGAGTGCCTTTACCGGCGACACCATCAAGCAGTCCAATCTCACCGACTTCAAAGATCTGTTTGCGATGACCCCGGGAATTTCCGGTGAAACCACAGACTCCTTCTTTGATGCCGTGTCTGTACGTGGCGTAAACAACAACAGCTTTGGCTCCGGCAGTGATCCGGCTCTCGGCGTCTTCCTGGACGGCGTATACCAGAGCCGTACCGGCGCCACCCCGAGCATGTACGACCTCGAGCGCGTGGAAGTGGTGAAGGGCCCTCAGGGAACCCTGTTCGGCCGCAACACGGCGTCCGGTGCCATCTCCATGACCACCCAGAAGCCGGGCGAGACTTTTGGCGGCCAGATTTCAGCGGGTGCCGGTCAGCTCGGCCGCATGAACTTCGAGGGCAGTGTTGACCTCCCGGTAAGCGAAGATTTTGCCGTGCGTATCGCCGGTATGCACAAAGAGCAAGATGGACACGTCAGGAACCTGGCTGGTGGCCCCGACCTCGGCGCGAGCGAAGCCGATGCCATGCGCTTTACCGGTGTGTATACCGGCCTGACGGACACCACCGTGACCCTGATGGCGCAGTATGAAGACCGTGTCAGTGATGGAACCATCTATCGCGCGCTGGCGACCGACGCGAATTACGATGAGGTCTACAACGACCAGCAGGGTACTGATGAGTCCCAGATTGGCGATGCAATCCTGACTATCGAACATCAGATGGGCAGCACTACGCTGACCTCCATCACCGGTTACAAGACGCACGACTACACCTACGTTGAGGACTTCGACGGCACCGCACAGGCAATTGATACCTTTGTGCGGGATCAGTCTGGCGACTTCTTCAGCCAGGAATTCCGTCTGACCTCGGACAATGCCGGCCCATTTAACTGGGTGCTCGGTGCGAGCTACTACCAGGAAGACCTGGATGCGTACTTTGCCGGTGTCGACTCGGAAGATTTCATCTGTGCCGGTGCGATGGCCGTGGACTACGAGCTGGACGTGGACTCCAGCGCGACCTGTGCGGATCTGGCTCTGGCCTACCCGGAGGAAATGGATGATGCCTTCTGGACAGGCGGCGATGCATGGGAATATGCCCCCACCGCCGGTATGCCCATTCCCGGCGGTGTCATGATCGGCGACGGCATGTCCGTGGAGCAGGCCTTCACTCGTGGTGAATATTCCGGCTGGGGTGTGTTTGCGAACACAACGTTTGACCTGACCGACGCCACCAGCCTGGGCCTGGGTGTGCGCTACACCGAAGACCAGAAGACCTACACCGTAGACTCCCCTTGGCCGGACACCTGGACCGGTGGCTGGAACTACCAGGGCATGTTTACTGACGGCCCGATTACCGGCGACAACACCTGGAGCAACCTGTCTGGCCGCTTGACTCTGAATCACGATTTCAGTGACGAGGTTACCGCCTACGCCAGCGTTGCGACAGGTTACAAGTCCGGCGGTTTTGACTATCTCACTTACCGGGTGACCGATCCGGCGTTTGCCGCAGACGACGAAGCCTGGCTGGAAGAGTACGAGTGGACTGTAGATTCCTCCAATGCTGAACCCAATCGCTTCGACGAAGAGCAGGTATTGTCCTACGAGCTCGGCCTCAAGGCGCGCCTGCTGGACAACCGCCTGCACCTGAACGCGGCCGCATTCCAGTACACCTACGATGACCTGCAGCAGGCATTCTTCATCGGTGCTGCGGCGGTCACCCGCAACGTGGGTGAAAGTGAAGGGCAGGGCCTCGAGGTGGATGCCCGCTGGCTGATCACCGATAACCTGGATCTCTACATGGGGCTGGCCTGGCTGAACACCAAGTTCACCGGTGCTCCGGAAGAGCTGTGTGAAGACTGTGATGGTAATGAAATGGCGTTCTCTCCCGAGTTCTCTTCATCCACCGCGTTGACCTACAGTCGTGATACCGGGTTTGGACAGCTCGCATTTACCGCGGAATACAATTTCACCGATGAGCAGTTCTCCGATCTGGAAAACACCGATGAAGTGAAGCTGGAACGCCGCGATGTGGTTAACCTGCGTGCATCCCTGACTTCTCCGGCAGATACCTGGACCGCAGGCGTTTACGTTGAAAACCTCACCGGTGAAGAGTTCTACCATTGGGGTTACGCGGAGGCCGATTACAACCTGCCGGCCACCCAGACCGATCCGTCCCGCGGACGCGTGGCCGGGGTTAGCCTCGACTACCGCTTCTAAGGGTATTGGGTACTCCTTTCTTCATTCTCACAGGATGGACAAAAAAACCGGCGCAATGCGCCGGTTTTTTTGTTAAAAAAGGGGTCTGAAGTGAAAGGAAATCGAAGTGTCGACTGCAGAGCAAAAACGTCGTAAGAACCAGCTGGCCCCCCGGCGGGAACCGGTTCAGGCTCGTGCGCGGGAGCGCGCGAGGCAGATTCTGGATACCACGGGCCGACTGCTGGAGCAGGTGGGGCTCAATGACCTCACCACAATCCTGATCGCCAAGGAGCTCGGCGTTTCCGTCGGATCCGTTTACCACTATTTTCCCAACAAACACGCCATTCTCTACGCCATGGGCGAACAGTGGCTGGCGAGTCTCACTGAGCGCCTGGACGAGCTGGCGGCCAGCGAGCTGGAGCAGCTGAGTCTGGAAGCGTTTCTGGATGAATTGCTTGAGCTCTGGCTGTCGGTTTACCGGGAGCAGCGCGGCCTGTTGCCACTGGTGCAGGCCATGTGGGGCATACCGGAGCTTCACGAACTGGACGAGCGGCACGACGAGCTGGTCATTAACCATTTGGTCGCCATGTTCGAGCGCCTTGGTTTTGCCTGTCCGCCCAACGAAGCCAACCGGCTTGCGAGGGCAACACTGGAAACCTGTCACGCCATTCTGCTGGTGATTGTCAACCAGCAGGGGGTGCGCGCCCAGCGAACCCGCGATGACCTGTCGAGAATGCTGATGGTTCTACTTGAACCTCACCGCAACGAGTCTCGCCCCTCCGGGCTGGATGATGTGGAGGCGCCTTGAGTACTGCTTCGCCGGCGAACAAACTCGTTATTGCCATATCCTCAAGGGCACTTTTTGACCTCCGCGAGAGCCACCGGGTATATGAAGAGCAGGGGGTGGAAGCTTTCGCGGGCTACCAGATTGAGCGCGAGAACGACATCCTGCCGAAAGGTGATGCTTTCGCGCTGGTCGAAAAGTTTCTGCAGATCAACAAGCGGCTCGAGGGCGGCGCCCGCGTTGAGGTCGTGCTGCTGTCGCGCAACAGTGCCGATACCGGCCTGCGGGTATTCAACTCCATCGAGCACTACGGCCTCGATATTACCCGCGCGGCGTTTTGTAATGGCGAAAGCCCGTACCGCTATATCGGGCCGTTTGGCTGCAACCTGTTCCTGTCTACGGACGGGGGCGACGTCCGCCGCGCACTGGAGCAGGGCGTGGCTGCTGCAACGCTGATTGCCGGCGGTGCCCGTGAGCGCGGTGACGATGTATTGCGCTTCGCCTTCGATGGTGATGCGGTGATTTTTTCCGATGAGGCCGAGCAGATTTTCAAGCGCGACGGGCTGGCGGCGTTCACCACGGCCGAGCGCGCGTCGGCCAAGCAGCCGCTGGGGGGAGGGCCTTTCAAGGGGTTTCTTGAGGCGCTGCAAAAGCTGCAGGCGGAATTCCACCCGGAAAGCTGTCCGATTCGTACCGCGCTGGTGACAGCCCGTTCTGCGCCAGCTCACGAGCGCGTAATACGTACCCTGCGCGCGTGGAATGTTCGTATTGACGAATCGGTATTTTTGGGCGGTTTGCCAAAAGGGGAGTTTTTGCGCGCTTTTGGCGCTGATGTTTTCTTTGATGATCAGCCCGCCCACTGCGCCTCAGCTGCGCAGCATGTGGCGACCGGTCACGTGCCACACGGGATTGCCAACCTCGAAGACTGATGTCGGTCTGTTTTCCACGGAAAACTGCACCGGCATCGTATTCCCTGCCGTTTCCGCTTTGTGCTTATCTATTGGCTCATAGATACATTCGCTGCTATGCTTTTCCCGCATAAAGTCATAGGTTTTTTATAACCATTGGTTGGCGCAAAAATAGGCTAAGTACAGGGAGAGACTATGAAGCTGCAGCAGTTGCGTTATATCTGGGAAGTGGCGCATCACGACTTGAATGTTTCTGCCACTGCCCAAAGCCTGTATACCTCACAGCCCGGTATCAGCAAGCAGATCCGTCTGCTTGAGGATGAGCTGGGCGTCGAGATCTTTGCCCGTAGCGGCAAGCACCTCACGCGGGTCACCCCCGCTGGTGAAGCGATTTTGAAAACCGCCGGCGAAATCATGCGCAAGGTGGAAAATATCAAGCAGGTCGCGCAGGAGTTCAGCAATGACAAGCGCGGCAGCCTCGCGATCGCCACTACGCACACCCAGGCGCGCTATGCACTGCCTACCGTGATTAAAAGCTTTATTGCCCGCTATCCCGAAGTTGCCCTGCATATGCATCAGGGAACGCCGATGCAGATCTCGGAAATGGCCGCGGACGGCACGGCAGACTTCGCCATCGCCACGGAGGCACTGGAGCTATTCAGTGACCTGGTGATGATGCCGGTGTACCGCTGGAACCGCTGTATTCTGGTCCCCAAAAACCACGAGTTGTGCCAGCTATCGAAGCTCACACTGGAAGAGGTCGCAAAATACCCGATCGTAACCTACGTGTTTGGGTTTACCGGGCGTTCCAAGCTGGATGAGGCCTTCCTGGAAAAAGGCTTGTCGCCCAAGGTGGTGTTTACCGCGGCCGATGCGGATGTCATCAAGACTTATGTAAGACTCGGCCTGGGTATCGGCATTGTTGCCGACATGGCCGCGGTGGAGGATGAGGACAGTGACCTGGTGGCGCTGGATGCCAGTGAGCTGTTCGAGTCCAGCGTGACCAAGATCGGCTTCCGCAAGGGGATTTTCCTGCGCGGGTTTATGTACGAGTTTATTCAGCAGTTTGCCCCGCACCTCACGCGGGATCTGGTGGATCAGGCGGCCCAGGCGTCCTCGCGCGCGGAGGTCGATGAGTTATTTTCCCACCTTGAGCTGCCGGTGTACTGAGGTCAGCAGTTCGCGCGCTGAGCGTGAAAGGGTTTGCTGTTACTGCAAACCCTTGAGTACTTCCTTGGCGAATTTGAAGTAAACCGTATAGACCTGCGGCTCTTCGCCTTCTTTCTCTACCACAAAGAACGGGGCGCGCTGAACCTGCAGCGACTGGGCCAGTTGCATGCCCGGGCTTTGCGGGTCTCTTTCGTCGGCAATCAAAACCTGATCAAGGTATTGTTCCTGATCGTTTTCCTTCAGCTTCTGCTCTACGTCTTTACATTTCGCGCACAGCGAGCCATCTGCAAGCACTTTCTTAACCAGGGTAATCCGCATCAGTACTGCCTTGTATCCTGTGGCGGCGCCGCTGATCGGAGCCGGTGAGATCTTTTGTTTGGGTGTGGGTGCTGTGACATTGGCACAGCCTGGCGCGAAATCTAGCAGAGCGCTGGAGTTCCGGGAAATATCGAAGGGCAATAAATCTATAACTTTTGTTATTCGTACTTGAATCGAGTGGGGGGTAATCCTCGGGGCTTCACCCCGCGCCGAAGCGGGTTTCCATCGTTTCCAGCAGGATCCGGACTTTGTCCAGGCACTCCTTGTGCTCAGCTGCCGCGTTTGAGTCGGCAATGATGCCGCCCCCGGCAGCGCATTCAAGCTTGCCCGCGCTGGCAGTGAGCGTGCGAATGGCAATGTTCGTATCCGCGCGTCCGCAGGCGCTGATATATCCGATGGAGCCGCAATAAACACCCCGTGGGCTTTGCTCCAGTTCACGGATGACTTCCATAGCGCGCCTTTTGGGCGCACCAGTGATGGAGCCACCGGGAAAACAGGCTGCCAGCACCTCGGAAAACACCACGTTTTTCGGCAGCTGGCCGGTGATGGTGCTGACCAGGTGGTGGACGTTGGCGAAACTCTGCACTGCGAACAGTTCCGGTACGCGCACGCTGCCCCGGCGGCACACTTTGCCGAAGTCATTGCGCAGCAGGTCCACGATCATGAGGTTTTCTGCGCGATCCTTCGGGCTTTTGGCCAGTACCTGTGCCGCTTCCGCATCCCGCTCGGGGTTTCTGTCTCGCGGAATTGTTCCCTTGATGGGTTCGGTTTGCAGCAGGTCACCATCACCGTGAATGAAGCGCTCGGGAGACAGGCTCAGGATCTGGCCTTCCGGCAGCGACATATAAGCTGAGAAGGGGCCTGCGGCGGCTTCCCGCAAGGCCAGGTAGGCGGTTAAGGGGTCGCCTTCGTATTCACTGAAGAAGCGCTGGGTAAAGTTCGCCTGATAGATATCGCCCGCTCGGATATATTCGAGGATACGCTCAATCCGATCTGCGTACTGGGTTTCGGTGAACTCGTGAGCGAAGGGTGCTTTCAGTCGAAACGGCTCGCGATGCAGTGCTCCCTGCCAGTCCAGCGCGCGAAAGCGTGCGATCAGGTCGTTCCGCTGTATTGCGGTACAGGCCGGATGAAACACGAGATGGGACGCTTGCAGTTGATGGTCGACGATCAGCGCCCAGGTGTAGAGCCCGAATGAGGCGGCTGGCAGGAGGGTTGGTCTTGTGTCCGGCGCGAGAAAATTACCGCGATTGCCAAGCTCATACCCGGCGTAACCAATGACGCCCCCACAAAAAGGCAGCTGGGTGTCCATCTCTTGCGGTTCCAGTTCGCACAGAAGGTCATCGAGCTGTATGAAAGGGTCGGGGCAGGCGGCATCGAGGGCGATGCGGGCAATCGGATCGGCACTGAAGATATCGTAGCGCCCGCCCTGCGCCCGCGGGCGACCGGAATCCAGCCAGACGGGCTGCGGCAAATCGGAGATGGCAGACAGTGCTAGCGACGTATTCTCGGCGTATGGCAGGGAGACGATTTGCAAAACTTTTCCCGGACGGATTACTGGTTACATCACCCCGATAGGATGGGGTGCGATTGGGGCGCGCTACTTTACCCGATTTTCCAATGAAATTCCCGCCCCAAGCCGTTGCCAGTATCTGTGTCTGGCCATTACTCGCGGCGGGGAAGGTGCCCGATGTCCAACTTTAAATTTAGCTGATTCTGCGCTCGATCCCGGCCTGTGACATCAATCGGGTGGCCAGTTCTTCCACTGACAGTTTTGTTGCGTCGAGGCAGGGAACCTGTGAGCGACGCAGCATCTGTTCTACCTGGCGCACCTCGAACTCACATTGCTCCGGTGACGCATAGCGACTGTTGGCTCGCCGCTCCTGGCGAATGCTCATCAGGCGGCGGGGGTCGATTGTCAGGCCGAACAGCTTGTGGCGATAGGGGCGCAGGATTTTGGGCAGCGCGGTGCTGTCCATGTCTTCTTCGGTGATCGGGTAGTTGGCTGCGCGGAGCCCGAACTGCAGGGCGAGATACAGGCAGGTGGGTGTTTTTCCGCAGCGGGATACGCCCACCAGGATCACATCCGCACTTTCGAATTCCCGGGTGCGACGCCCATCGTCGTTATCCATCGCGAAATGCACAGCATCAATGCGCTCGCTGTAACGGCGGTCGTCCGCAATGCCATGGGATACACCGACTGTGCGCGCGGGATCCGTGCCAAAGAGGTTGGCCAGAGGTGCCAGATAACTTTCAAAGACGTCGAGCATCAATGCGGAGCTCTGGTGTAGTTGCTGCCGGATCTGGTCGGAAACAATACTGGTGATGATGATCGGCTGGAGGCCGGACTCGGTGGCTGCCGTTTCAATGCGCTGCAGTACCTGGTTCACACGCGCATCCGAATCGACATAGGGCAGGGTGACCTGCTCAACCTGCTGATCCTTGAACTGAGCCAGCAGGCTGTGGCCGATACCCTCAACGGTAAGGCCCGTGCCATCGGAGATGAAAAACGCGGTGCGCTTGCGTTGCGGTTTATTCTCAGTCATTGCCACACTTCTCCTGCGGTCATTTTTGCGGTGGCAATGGTATATCACCAGCAGTGACAATGTGAATCAAGGTTCAGCTTGTACTGCATATGCCGTTTTTTGTAGAAAAATTACAACATTTTTACCCTAAATTGCGGGGTATTATTTACAAAACCCTTCCTTATAATCTTCCGCCAACACAGCAGTTGCAGAGGGCACTCCATTGACGACTTACACTCTCGAATTCGCCAAGCTTGGCATGGCGGATGTCGACCAGGTCGGCGGCAAAAACGCATCGCTCGGTGAGATGATTTCTTCACTCTCCGGAGCGGGAGTCAGCGTTCCCGGTGGCTTTGCCACCACCGCCGAAGCGTTCCGCGAGTTCCTGTCTGCGGCGCAGCTGGATACGCGTATCGCCGAACGACTCTCCACTCTGGATGTCGAGGATGTGACAGCGCTGGCCGCGGCCGGTGAGGAAATTCGCGGGTGGCTCCTGGGCGCCCCGTTCCCGGCGAAGCTCGAAGAGGAAATCCGCTCGGGCTACGAGGCACTGGGCGGTGGTGAAACCGCGGTTGCGGTGCGCTCTTCCGCCACGGCTGAAGACCTGCCTGACGCGTCATTTGCCGGTCAGCAGGAAACCTTCCTGAATATCCGCGGCATCGACGCCGTATTGCAGGCGGTAAAAGAGGTATTCGCATCCCTGTATAACGACCGCGCCATCGCATACCGGGTGCACACGGGTTACGCGGATGTCGGTGTGGCCCTGTCTGCTGGTATCCAGCACATGGTGCGCAGTGAGACTGGCGCCTCGGGTGTAATGTTCACCCTCGACACAGAAAGTGGTTTCCGCGACGTAATCTTTATTACTGCCGCCTACGGTCTCGGCGAAACCGTTGTGCAGGGCGCGGTAAACCCGGACGAATTTTATCTGTACAAGCCGGCGCTGGACGCTGGGCGCCCAGCCATCCTGCGCCGTAATCGCGGTAGCAAGGCGATCAAGATGGTTTACGACCAGAGCGGCGAATGTGGCCGATCGGTCAAAACCGTGCAGGTAGCCGAAGAGGATCGCTTGCGTTTCGCGCTGACCGACGCAGAGCTGACCGAGCTGGCACGCCAGGCGCAGAAGATCGAAGAGCACTACCAGCGCCCTATGGACATCGAGTGGGCGAAAGACGGCGATACCGGCAAACTGTTTATCGTGCAGGCGCGTCCTGAAACCGTGCGTTCACGCGATAGTGGTACCAGCATCGAGCGCTATAAGCTGCACGAGCGCAGCGACATTCTGTGTGAGGGCCGTGCCATCGGCCAGCGCATTGGTGCCGGTAAGGTACGCGTACTCGAGTCCGTGGAAGACATGGCCAAGATGCAGGATGGCGAAGTCCTGGTGACGGATATGACCGATCCGGACTGGGAGCCAGTACTGAAAAAAGCCAGCGCGATTGTCACTAACCGCGGCGGCCGTACCTGCCACGCAGCGATTATCGCGCGCGAGCTGGGTATCCCTGCGGTTGTTGGCTGTGGCGATGCGACCGAGAAGCTGTCTACCGGAACCCCGGTCACGGTGACCTGTGCAGAAGGGGATACCGGCTTTGTAATGGCTGGTGAGCTGGACTTCGAGCGTTCGTTGACCGAAGTCAGCGACATGCCAGATCTGCAGTTCAAGATCATGCTCAACGTGGGCAACCCGGATCGCGCCTTTGCATTCAGCAACCTGCCAAACCAGGGAGTTGGCCTGGCGCGCCTCGAGTTCATCCTCAACCGTATGATCGGAATTCACCCAAAGGCATTGCTTGAAATGGATCGCCTGCCGCTGGATCTGCAGCAGACCATCCGCAATCGCATCGGCGGTTACGCGTCGCCCGAAGATTTTATTGTGGAAAAGCTCGTTGAGGGTATTTCCACTTTGGCGGCAGCATTTGCGCCGAATCGCACGATCGTGCGCCTGTCGGACTTCAAGTCCAATGAGTACGCGCACCTCATCGGCGGGCAGATGTATGAGCCGAGTGAAGAGAACCCGATGCTTGGTTTCCGCGGTGCAGCGCGCTACCGCTCAAAAGATTTCCGCCATTGCTTTGCGCTGGAGTGTCGCGCCCTCAAGAAGGTGCGCGATGAAATGGGCCTGACCAACGTCGAGATCATGGTGCCGTTCGTCCGCACCCCGGATGAGGCGCGCCAGGTTGTCGAGCTGCTGGAGGAAAATGGCCTCAAGCGTGGTGAGAATGGCCTCAAGATCATCATGATGTGTGAGCTGCCATCCAATGCGCTGCTGGCCGAAGAATTCCTGCAGTACTTTGACGGTTTCTCAATCGGTTCGAATGACCTGACCCAGCTCACCCTGGGGCTTGATCGTGACTCCGGGCTGGTGGCAGAGCTGTTTGACGAGCGCGACCCTGCAGTGAAAATGTTGCTGTCGCGCGCAATTCAGGCGTGCAAGAAGGCTGGCAAGTATGTCGGTATCTGTGGCCAGGGTCCGTCAGACCATAAAGACTTTGCCCAGTGGCTGATGGACGAGGGAATCGACAGTGTTTCCCTCAACCCGGACACCGCAGTGGATACCTGGCTTTACCTGGCCAACCAGTCGAGTGCCTCATAGGCTTCGGATTTTGTTTGTAAAGGCGGCTTTAAAAGCCGCCTTTTTTATATTTCTTTTCTTCGTCGCGCCGAATAAATACCGGAATCAAGCACTTTCCGCGATAGCCGCTGGAACAATGTTTTACCCCGCCGCACCAGTTGCGTGATGGCGTTTTGAATACGGCTGGATTTGTACATTGTGACCCGTTGGCGGCCAGTCTAAGTAGATTTCCGATCACCATAAAATCCGTCTGCTCCATAGATATTCAATCTAAGAGTTTGCATTCATCTCAATAGAATCGAATTAGCTCCATCAAAGGTTCACGCGCCCGTCGCACCCACAGATTCACCGTGGGCATTGGCGAATGACAACAACTCTGGCGCAAGGGCCGCAAGGGGGCGTTTGTCAGGAGTCTTGATTGAGGTGCCATCATGCAAAACAGACTAGAGCTTCGCTGCCGTGAGGTAGCCCTGGATCCGATAGTGACGCCCACCGGATACGGAGGTTGGGCGAGCAGGGTCGGGGCGGAATACTGGTTGTGGAGTGCGAAAGCTCTGCTGCTTTTATTGTGTCTGCTGGTGGCCTTGCCTGTAGCGGCCAATACAGGAGGCAACTGGTTCGATGATGAAGCAGCCGCGAGTTCATCCGGTCCACCCTCCATCCGTATTAATCTGTCCGAGCAAAAAGCGTATTTCTACAAGGGCAGCCGCCTGGTAGGGGTGTCCTTTGTGTCCTCGGGCAAGAAAGGGTTCAGTACCAGTCCGGGCAAGTTTCGTGTGTTGGCGAAGCGCCCGAATCACCGTTCCAGTATCTACGGTAGCTACGTCGACCGAAATACCGGGCGTGTGGTCAAGGCTGACGTTGACACCCGCCGCCATAGCCGTCCCCCCGGTACTTATTATCGCGGGGCCAAAATGAACTACTACATCCGTTTCAATGGCGGTATTGGTCTGCACGCATCAGGTCATGTACCGCGCTATCCAGCGTCACACGGGTGCGTGCGCATGCCCCCGCATATGGCGCGCAAGTTTTTCCAATATGCCCGTGTCGGCATGCCGGTATCCGTGACTTATTGAGTGTGGCGCGTGACCTGCGCAGTAGCTCACGCGTGATTTAAAACGAGTTGGAACAGTTCAGCGTGCCTGTCAGCCGGGTGTTATCCATTGTGGTAATACCCGGTATTTTTATTGTCCGGCTGCATCCTGCATGACCGGGGGATACTATCCCTGGACCAACATGATCATTCGTGTATCTGAGAACGAAGCAGGAGGGCTCGCAATGACAGGTAAAATTTCCACCCCGGATCTTTGTGATGAATTTCCCGATAGTGTTCAGGCGGTTGAGCCAATGTTCCTGAGCTACGGTGGCCGCCAGCAGTTTGGCGGAGAAGTAGTCACCATCAAATGCTTTGAGGACAACTCGCTGGTGCGGGAACTGGTGGCAGAAAGCGGCCGTGGCAAAGTGCTGGTCGTGGACGCCGGGGGCTCCATGCGACGGGCCTGCCTGGGCGACATGCTTGCAGAAAAGGCATGCACTAATGGCTGGGAAGGCATTCTCATGTATGGGTGTATCCGCGATGTTGACGCCATCGCTGCGCTGGATCTCGGCGTGCAGGCCCTTGGCTGCCATCCGATGAAAACCGAAAAGAAGGGCATTGGCGAGCGCGATCTGCCCGTCACTTTTGGCGGCGTTACCTTCAGACCCGGCGATTATGTATACGCTGACAATAATGGCGTGATTGTGTCGCCCCATCCCCTGGTTTGAGAATGCGCCGGTTGAAAGGGGGATTCAGATATTGCTACGTTGGTTATTGCCTATAGTTGCAACCAGCGGATTGGAACGTTAGTACCGGGCTTTCCCGGTATTTTCGACGCCAGTTTCCGCTGTTGCATTACCCACGTTGCAAAAATCAAAGGATAAGCAATGAGCGACCTGCGCCAGAAATGGATTACCGCACCCCTTCTCAATTGGATCAAAAAGGTTTTACCGCCGATCTCTGATACCGAACGCGAAGCCATGGAGGCGGGAGAGGTCTGGTGGGATGCCCAGCTACTGTCAGGAAAGCCTGACTGGCGCCAGTTGTTGGAAATGGGTCCCCCCAAGCTCAGCGAGGCAGAACAGGCGTTTCTCGACGGGCCCGTGGAAGAACTCTGCCGCATGGTAGACGACTGGAAAATCACGCACGAAGACTACGATATTGGTCCCGAGATTTGGGATTATCTGAAAGAAAAGCGATTTTTCGGCATCATTATTCCGGAAGCGTATGGCGGACTTGGCTTTTCGCCCACGGCCCACGCTCAAATTGTTACCAAGATTTCGACACGCAGCACCACCGTGGGCGTCACTGTAATGGTGCCCAACTCCCTTGGCCCCGGGGAGCTGCTCATGGCGCATGGCACCGAAGAGCAGAAGAATCATTTCCTTCCCCGTCTGGCCGATGGCCGGGAGATCCCGTGTTTCGGCCTGACAAGTCCCGAGGCCGGATCTGATGCCGCCTCGATGGTGGATAACGGGGTGGTTTGTTACGAGGAATACAACGGCGAGCGCACCCTGGGCATTCGCGCAAATTGGCACAAGCGCTATATCACCCTCGGGCCCGTTGCGACGATCCTCGGCCTTGCCTTCAAGCTGTACGACCCGGATCACATCCTCGGTGAAGAGGAAGAGCTGGGTATCACCGTGGCCCTGGTGCCCACGGATACGCCCGGGGTAACCATCGGCCAGCGCCATCTGCCTGCCATGCAGGCCTTTCAGAATGGGCCTAACTGGGGCAAGGATGTGTTCATTCCGATGGAGTGGATCATTGGTGGCCAGGAAAATATCGGCCATGGCTGGCACATGTTGATGAGCGCACTGGCGGCAGGGCGCGGGATTTCGCTGCCGTCCCTTTCCACGGGCGGTGCCAAGATGGCGGCCAGAACCACCGGCGCCTATGCCGCGATTCGAGAACAATTTGGGATTCCCATCGGGAAGTTCGAGGGGGTTCAGCGCCGCCTCGCCGAAATTGCGTCCATCGCTTATGTACTCGACTCCGCCCACAAGACCACAACCCGGGCGCTGGATCAGGGGCGCAAGCCGGCGGTGGTGTCGGCGATCATGAAAGCCCATGCGACCAACGGGCTGCGCCAGGCCATAAACGATGCAATGGATATCCATGCGGGCAAGGCGATCATGGATGGGCCACTCAATTACCTCGGCAATGTATACCGCGCGGTACCGGTGGCGATCACCGTCGAGGGGGCAAACATCCTTACTCGCAGCCTGATGATCTTCGGACAGGGCGCAATTCGCTGTCACCCATATTTACTGCAGGAAATGGAGGCGGCAACCAACCCGGATCGGGAGGAGGGCCTGAAGCAACTGGATGCACTGCTGCCCAAGCATATCCTTTTTCAAGTGAAGACATTCTGTCGGGCAGTATTTCACGGCTGGACCGGTGGGCTCTTTGCGAGCAGCCCCAAGGGGGTCGGCAATGCCGCGAAGTATTACCGGCAGATAAACCGTTACTCCGCGGTTCTCACGCTGGTAACCGAAATATCGCTGATGTCACTGGGGGGCGCGCTGAAGCGCAAGGAACTTATCTCGTCGCGGTTGGGGGACGTGCTGAGCGAGCTCTACCTGATGAGCGCGATGCTGAAGCGCTTCTACGATGATGGCAGCCCGGATGATGATCGCCCGCTGCTGGAATTTGCGATGCGTGCCGGCATGCACAATGTTGAAGTGAGCCTGCTGGAAGTCTTTCATAACTTTCCGATGCGCTTCGTCGGACAGCTGATGCAGTTCCTGACCATGCCCTGGGGGCACAGTATCCGGACCGCATCCGATCGCCAGGCGCGCGCCTGTGCCGAATTGATCATGGAACCATCCAAAACCCGGGATCGCCTGACCGACGGCGTCTTTCCTGGCAATGAAGGGGATGGCATCGATCTCGTTGAGCAGGCATTCCTGCTTAGCCATGATACCGCAGCCATTCGCGCAAAAATGAGGAAAGGAGGTTTGCGCGCGCTGGACGATGAGGCCATCGAGTCGGCTCTCGCCAGCAAACTGATCAGTGAAGAAGAAGCGGAAAAAATCCAGCGCACAGCGGATATGGTCAACCGCGCGATACAGGTCGATCACTTCGACAAGCTGAAATAGCGCACAGGAGAGAGGAGGGCGGGTGTTCAGACGCGGTCACGCGGTAAGCAGGGAAAGCTGGGATAGTCATGGCAGAGCAGAAGAAAGTGCCGGTTACTTTCACATCGGCGGAAGACTGCGTCGAGGCAGTTTTGCAGCGAGTGGGCAAGCGCATCGTACTGGGGCTGCCTCTTGCCCTGGGAAAGGCCAACCACTTTGCCAACGCGATGTACGCGCGGGCACAGCAGGATCCGGAGATCTCACTCACCATATTTACGGCGCTAACCCTCGAACGACCGCCTGCGGGGAATGAACTGCAGCGCCGGTTTGTACAACCCTTGCTTGATCGGCTGTATGCCGGCTACCAGGATCTTGCCTATACCCAGGCGCGCAGGAAAAACCTGTTGCCATCCAATGTAGAAGTCTGTGAGTTCTATATGCAACCGGGGAGCTTCCTCAACAACCCGGTTGCTCAGCAGCAATATGTCAGTGCGAATTACACCCATGTGCCGCGGGATCTGCTGGATCGCGGCGTCAATGTGATCGCACAGATGGTTTCGCCACCGGCAGATGGCGGCGGCACTTACAGTCTCAGCAGTAATCCGGATCTCACTCTGCCACTACTGGAATTGACACGGCAACCGGGGCGGGATCCGGTTCTGTTTGTGGGCGAAGTGAATCCGGAACTGCCTTACATCGCAGGTGACGCAGAAATAGAAGCGAGCCTTCTGGATTGCGTGATTGCCGGGGAAAGCGTCCGCCAGACGCTATTCCCGGCTCCCAATCCGCCGGTGCGTTTTACCGATTATGCGCTGGCATTCCATATCGCCGGCCTGGTCCGCGATGGCGGTACGCTACAGATCGGGATCGGTGCGTTGAGCGATGCCATAACCCATGCCTTGATCTTACGCCACCAGTACAACGACGACTTTCGCGGGATTTTGCATTCCCTGGATGTGGACAGGGATAACCGGTTGCGTCGGCAAGGCCCGGAGCTCGACGTGTTCAACCGCGGGCTCTACGGGGCCAGCGAAATGGTTCCAGAAGGTTTTCTCCATTTGCGCAAGGCCGGAGTGATCAAGCGGGCGGTGTACCCGGATACGGCGATACAGCGGCTTATGAACGAGGGGCGAATTACGGGGCTTGTCGACGAGGAATTGCTGCTGGCCCTGCACGAAGCCGGCAGGATTCAATGCCCGCTGACCAAACAGGACACCGACTTCCTCCAGGAGCTGGGTATTGTCGATCCCAGCTATAGCTGGCGCGGACACCGCTTCCTGGATAGCCATGGGGAGATGGAGGAGTGTGACCTGCACAGCAGTGTGGGCCGTAAAAAGCTTCTCGGGGCGTGCCTCGGGCGCAAGCTTCCCGGTGCCATCTGGTTGCACGGCGGTTTTTATCTCGGTTCCAACGCCATGTATAGGGCATTACGCGAAATGCCCGCAGACGAGATGGCCGGCATCAATATGACGGCGATTGATTTCATCAACGAGCTGCACAAAGATCGCGACCTGAAAGTGGCCCAGCGCCAGTATGCGCGTTTCGTGAATTCGGCAATGATGGTTACCCTGACGGGGGCCGTGGTGTCCGACGGTATTGAAAATGCGCAGGTGGTAAGCGGTGTGGGAGGGCAGTATAACTTTGTCGCCCAGGCCCATGAGCTGCCGGATGGGCGCTCTGTCATCGCGGTGCCGAGCACCCGTGTCAGCGGCGGGGAAACGCGCAGTAACCTGGTCTGGGAGTATCCCTACTGCACGATTCCCCGACACCTGCGGGATATTGTCGTCACCGAATATGGCGTCGCGGATCTGCGCGGGAAAACGGATCGCGATGTGATTGCGACACTGTTGGGTATCGCCGACTCCCGCTTCCAGCCGTCACTGCTGGAGCGGGCGAAACAGGCCGGAAAAATTGAGCCGGATTATCAGATCCCGGAGGCGTTTCGCAACAACACACCAGAGCGACTGGTGCGCGTGTTTGAGCAGGGCCACAGGCCCAAGCTGCTTCCGCACTTTCCCCTCGGCACCGATCTGACCGAGGAGGAAGCCCGCCTGGCCATTGCCCTCAAAGCGCTCAAGGCCCACGGACGAAAACCCTGGAAACTCTGGCCGCTGTTACACAAAGGCTATCGCGCGTGGCGCGACAGAACCCCTGAAAACCACTTCATTCACCGCTGTCTCGATCGTATGGCCTTTGAGTTCACCGATACGTTTGAGCACCGCCTGCAGGCCTACCTGGTTGCCGGCGCTTTGGTGTGCTTTGTCGATGAACGCAGGCCACTGGGTGATACCGCCATAGCGGAAGAGGCCCCGGCGCAGCAGCATCACTGATACGGCTGTCGATAGCACAAGGGCAGGGCGTTTGATTGTGTAAGGGAGGGTTTATTGACTGGCCTGGATCGCGGTCAGTGCGATGGTGTAAACGATATCCTCCACCAGCGCCCCGCGTGAAAGATCATTCACAGGTTTGCGCATCCCCTGCAGCATCGGGCCAATACTGATCAGGTCGGCACTGCGCTGCACGGCCTTGTAAGTGGTATTCCCGGTATTCAGGTCCGGAAAAATGAATACCGTCGCGCGTCCCGCGACCGGGCTGTCTGGTGCCTTCTTCTTTGCCACATTTTCCATAATGGCCGCATCGTACTGCAGCGGGCCGTCGATAATCAGATCCGGGCGTTTTTCCTTGGCCAGCTGGGTGGCCTGGCGCACCTTGTCGACGTCTGAACCTGTGCCCGATGTGCCGGTGGAGTAGCTGATCATAGCGACCCTCGGCTCAATGCCGAACGCAGCCGCCGAATCGGCCGACTGGATTGCGATATCCGCCAGCTCTTCCGCATTGGGATCCGGATTGATCGCACAGTCCCCGTAGACCAATACCTGATCCGGCAGCAGCATAAAAAATACAGATGAGACCAGGCTGGCACCCGGTGCGGTCTTGATCAGCTGCAGCGCCGGGCGAATTGTATTTGCTGTGGTATGTACTGCGCCGGACACCAGTCCGTCGACTTCGCCCTGCGCCAGCATCATGGTGCCCAGTACCACGTTGTCCTCGAGCTGCTCTTTCGCCACGATTTCAGTGAGGCCTTTGTTTTTGCGCAGTTTTACCATGGCGCCAACGTATTTGTTGCGCGAAGACTTGGGGTCGATGATTTCAACCTTGTCGGTCAGGCTGAGCCCCTGCTGTTCGGCAACCCGATGGATTTCCTTCGGGTCGCCCAGCAGTACCGGCCGCGCGATGCCGCGCTCGGCACAGATCAGCGCGGCCTTCACTGTCCGCGGCTCGTCACCCTCCGGCAATACGATGCGCCGGTTGGCTTTGCGCGCGAGCTCCGTCAGATGGTAGCGGAACGCAGGCGGCGAAAGGCGCTTCGGGCGATTGGAGTCCCGTCCCAGAGACTCCACCCAATGATTATCCAGGTGGCCGGCAATAAAATCCTGTACGCGCTCGATGCGCTCGAGATCGTCCGTGGGGGTTTCACTGTTGAAGGTCTGGAGCTGCAGGGCGGTTTGCCAGGTATTGGTGTTGACCAGTATCACCGGTAGCCCGGTATCCATCGCCGGAGCACAGAGCTTTCGCACCATGGGCTCGATGTAGTAGCCCCCGGTCAGCAGCAGGCAACCGATTTTAACCCCGTTCATTGCCGCGAGGCAGGCGGCAACAATGACGTCCGGGCGGTCGCCGGACGTGACCAGCATTGCGCCAGGCTCGAAGCGGTAAATCATGTTGCTGAGGGATCTGGAGCAGAAGGTAATACTGTGCAGGCGTCGGGAATCGAGCTCCCCGTAGTTTATGACCTCTGCGCCAAAGTGATCGGCCAGGTCTTTGGCTCGCGGCGCGACCAGATCCGCATTCCAGGGGATGCAGCCAATGATCGGCAGGGGGCTCTTGCCAAACAGTGCGAGAATTTCCAGACTGCCGCGACGGGCTTTGGGCGGCTCGAACACGCCGGTAATGTCAGCTCCCGGGGTGTCTGGCACATGGGATGGGGCGCCAACCTTGTTGACGATACATCCCACTACACGACCGGATTCCGCACCGCCAAATGCCGCCATGGCAAGCTCCAGGCGGTCTTTCAATTGCTGTGTGGAATCGAGATTTGGACATACTACCAGCACAATCTCCGCGTCCAGGGTCTTCGCGATCTGGAAGTTTAATTGTGTCGCGTACTGGTTTTCAGCGTTGGGTACCAACCCCTCGACGATGGCAACATCCGCATCGTTCACGCCCTCGCGAAAGCGGGCAAGAATATTTTCCAGCAAGTCAGACAGGTCGCCGCGGCTGATCATCGACTCGGCAATATGCATCGGGTAGGAATCGGGTACGCGCAGGTTGGAGGCGTTGCGCAGGATCTCGTTCGAACGGTCAAAGTTCTGCTCGTTCTTTACCGATTCGGCCACCGGCTTGTAAAAGCTGACCCCGACACCGTTGCGCTCCAGTGCGCGCAGTGTACCGAGGCTCACGGAGGTGATGCCTACACCGGCGCTTATGGGCACCAACATGATTGTGCGCGACATACTTCGCTACTCCCGGGTCAGCGCATCGTGGCAGGGGCGATCCGGCGGCACCAGTGCTGCCGCATCCCGCGCGATGACCCATTCCTCGTTGGTGGGGATCACCAGAGTCATGGGCGTGTCGTCAGCACTGATGGCACCTTCTTCACCAAAACGCGCCTGCAGGTTTCTTTCCGGTACCAGGCGATAGCCGAGGCCGCCCAGGTACTCCATGACTTTTTGCCGGATCAGGCTGGAGTTTTCGCCAATACCCCCGGTGAACACCAGGGCGTCGACCTCTCCAAGTGGTGCGTAGTAGCTGGCGATATACTTCGCCAGGCGGTAGCAGAATATCTCCAGTGCCAACAGGGCACCGCTATGGCCCTGTTCTGCCGCCTGCTCCAGTTCGCGACAGTCATTGCTCAGTTCGGAAATACCCTGCAGGCCGCTTTGCTTGTTCAGCAGATTGTTGATCTTGTCGATACTGAACCCAAGATGGTTGCCCAGGTGCATCAGCAATCCCGGATCGACATCGCCGCTGCGGGTTCCCATTACGAGCCCTTCAAGCGGTGTCAGCCCCATGCTGGTATCTACGCTCTGGCCATTCTTGACCGCCGTGATGGACGCACCATTTCCCAGGTGTGCGGAAATGAGGTTCACCTCGTTAAGCGGCAGGTTGAGTATCTCCGCGGCGCGCTCGGTAACAAACCGGTGGCTGGTACCGTGCATACCATAGCGCCGCAATCCGTGATCCCGGTACAGGCTGTAGGGCAGGGCATAGATATAGGCGTGCCGCGGCATACTCTGGTGAAATGCCGTATCGAACACGGCGATCTGCGGCAGATCAGGAAAAGCCCTGGAGGCGGCATCGATTCCCAGTAAGTGAGCGGGGTTGTGCAGTGGTGCCAGGGCCGAGCACTCTTGAATTGCGTTGATTACGGCCTGGTCAATCAGAACGGAATGGGAAAATTTCTCACCGCCGTGCACCACCCGATGACCGATAGCGGCGAGGTGTTCCTTGAGCGCAGGTTGCTGGCTCAGGATCTGTCCCACCAGAAACTGGATTACCTCAGTGTGGCCCGCATTGGATTCGAGGGACTCTTGCGCTTTGGTATCACCACATTTCCAGCGGATGCAGGGAGCGCTTTCCCCCAAGGACTCGCCGATCCCACTTAACAGCTCGCGGCCGTCGCGCGGGTCAATAATCGCGAATTTCAACGAGGAACTGCCACAGTTCAGTACTAGGACATGGCTGGAAGTCTGCATATCGCACGCCGGGTGACATTCGGGCATGCCATAAGGGTAGTCTAAAATTGCGCCAGTGCAGGGGAGATGGGCGGGATAAAAAAAGGGCCGCTAGGCGGCCCGTTGAATGAGTGAAGCGATACTCAGGGATTTTGTTCCAGAACCCTCGGTTAACCGAACTGGTTCATGGTGTTGTCTTTACCTGCGGCTTTCAGCGCGGCTTCGCCGGCGAAGTACTCTTTGTGGTCGTCGCCCATATCGGAGCCGGCCATGTTCTGGTGTTTCACACAGGCGATACCCTGGCGGATCTCCTTGCGCTGTACGCCTTCCACGTAGCCCAGCATGCCTTTCTCGCCGAAGTACTCTTTCGCCAGGTTGTCGGTGGACAGCGCTGCGGTGTGGTAGGTCGGCAGTGTGATCAGGTGGTGGAAGATGCCGGCTTCACGGGCTGCGTCAGCCTGGAAGGTGCGGATTTTGTCGTCCGCCGCGGCCGACAGCTCGCTGTCGTCGTACTCGGCGCTCATCAGGTTGTCGCGGTCGTAGGCAGACACGTCCTTGCCTTCTTCTTTCCACGCGTCGAACACTTGCTGGCGGAAGTTCAGGGTCCAGTTGAAGGACGGGCTGTTGTTGTACACCAGCTTGGCGTTCGGTACCTGCTTGCGGATTTCATCCATCATGCCGGCGATCTGGCCGATATGAGGCTTCTCGGTTTCGATCCAGATCAGGTCAGCGCCGTTCTGCAGGGAGGTCACGCTGTCGAGTACGCAGCGCGCTTCACCAGTGCCTTTGCGGAACTGGAACAGGTTGGATGCCAGGCGCTTCGGGCGCAGCAGTTTGCCACCGCGGTTGATGATCACGTCGCCGTTGGCCAGGTCGCCCGGGGCCACTTCTTCGCAATCCAGGAAAGAGTTGTATTGATCGCCCAGGTCGCCCGGGGTAGCGGTCACCGCGATCTGCTTGGTGAGGCCGGCTCCCAGGGAATCGGTGCGCGCCACGATTACACCATTGTCCACGCCCAGTTCCAGGAATGCGTAGCGCACCGCGCGGATCTTGGCCAGGAAGTCCTCGTGGGGAACAGTGACCTTGCCATCCTGGTGGCCGCACTGTTTCTCGTCAGAAACCTGGTTTTCAATCTGGATACAGCAGGCACCGGCTTCGATCATTTTCTTTGCCAGCAGATAGGTCGCTTCCGCGTTACCGAAACCGGCGTCGATATCTGCGATGATCGGCACTACATGCGTCACGTGGCTGTCGATTTTATCGATGACGGCTTTCTCTGCCGCTTTGTCGCCGGCGTTGCGCGCTGCATCCAGCTCGCGGAACAGTCCGCCCAGTTCGCGGGCATCCGCCTGGCGCAGGAAGGTGTACAGCTCTTCAATCAGGCCTGCTACTGCCGTTTTTTCATGCATGGACTGGTCGGGCAGCGGGCCGAACTCGCTGCGCAGGGCAGCAACCATCCAGCCGGACAGGTACAGGTAACGGCGATCCGTCTTGCCTTCAAAATGCTTCTTGATGGAAATCATTTTTTGCTGGCCGATAAATCCGTGCCAGCAACCCAGGGATTGGGTGTACTTGCTGGTGTCGTTGTCGTAGGCCTCCATGTCCTTGCGCATGATATCGGCGGTGTATTTTGCGATATCCAGGCCATTCTGGAACTTGTTCTGCAGGCGCATACGAGCCACGGACTCAGGATTAATGGCATCCCAGGAAGTACCGTTGGCATTACAGAGCTTGGCTGCTTTTTCGATTTCTTGTGCGTAAGTAGACATAGCCGTGTTTCCTCAAAAAGGTGACTGCAAGTAGGTTGTTCGTATCCTAGGAGTGCTGGCATAATTTGGCTAATTTATTGTCATTATTCCCGCTATCCAATCGGTGAATAAGTGGCGCTACCCCCTGGAAACCTTAGAGAACACCTGCCGCTAAAGCAGGGCGAGAGCTGTCGATGAATTTGGAAAGAGCTGATCTCAACCTCCTTGTATACCTCGATGTATTGCTGCGTGAGCGCAATGTCACGCGCGCGGCGAACCAGCTGGGCCTGTCCCAGCCCGCCATGAGCAACGGACTCAAGCGATTGCGCGAACTGTTTTCTGACCCGTTACTGGTGCGCACACGCGAGGGCATGATGCCAACTGAGCGCGCCATCGAACTGCAGCCAATGGTGCGCGAGGCACTGGCGGCCATTGACCAGGTCATTCAGCCAAACCGCGAATTCGAACCTTCCGAGGCCCGTCGCACCTTCCGTATCATGGCCAGTGACTATGCGGAATCCACACTGATTCCGCCGCTCCTGAAACAATTGCGCGTCTCTGCACCCGGTATCAGTCTAGACATCATGACGCCGAGTGACGTGAGCTTTGTGGATGTAGAGCAGGGCAAGGTGGACATGGTGATCAACCGGTTCGACAGCATGCCCCAGAGCTTTCACCAGGCAACAATATGGAGCGACGCATTTTCCTGCGTGCTGCGGGCCGATAACCCGATCCTCGACGACTACAATCTCGACAGCTACCTGCAGGCCCAGCATATCTGGGTGAGCAAGACCGGCATGGGCGTGGGCGTTGGGGTAAACCCGGAAGATGTTCAGCGGCTGGGCTGGGTGGACGAGGCAATTGCGCGACTGGGCAAGAAGCGTGACATTTCGGTATTTACCCGGCACTACCAGGTGGCCATGCTGCTCGCCGAGCAAAGCGACCTGATCGTTACGGTGCCGGCCCGCATGGCACAGCTGGCCCATGCCAACCCGCGCGTAGTGCTGCGTGACCCGCCCCTGAATATCCCACCGCTGGAATTGAAAATGGCCTGGAGCCCACTGTTACAGCAGAGTGCACCGCACCGCTGGATGCGTCGATTGATTCTGGATGTCGGTCGCCAATTGTGATCTGTGATGGTTTTGGTACACCTACATTCAGAATGAAAATACTGAAGATAGCGTCTATAAATTAGCGATATGATTGGCCGCTTGTTTAGAATGCCGCAATAACCACAATTACCGAGAGGTCAGACATGACGGAACGAGTCCGCATCGGCGGTCTGCAGATTGCCGAAGAACTGCACAAACTGATCAATGAGGATGTGATCCCCGGTACCGGTGTGAGTGCCGAAGTGTTCTGGGCCGAGCTGGAAAAAATCGTCAACGACCTGGCGCCGGTGAACCGCGCACTGTTGCAAAAGCGCGACGAACTCCAGGCAAAACTGGATCAGTGGTATACGGATAACCCGGAAGGTTTCCGCAATCTGGAGAAGTACAAGGCATTCCTGTCTGATATCGGCTACCTCGTAGAAGCGCCAGCCGACTTTGCGGTGAGCACCGCGAATGTCGATGCGGAAATTGCCACAATGGCAGGCCCGCAATTGGTTGTTCCGGTGATGAACGCACGCTACGCACTCAACGCTGCCAATGCGCGTTGGGGCAGCCTGTACGATGCGCTCTACGGTACCGATGTAATCAGTGAGTCCGAGGGTGCTGAGAAAGCCGGCAATTACAATCCTGTGCGCGGTGCAAAAGTGATCGCGTATGCGCGGGATTTCCTCGATCAGGCGGCACCACTTAATGGTGTGAGCCACTCCGATGTATCCGCATACCGTATCAATGGCTCCTTGCTGGAAGTTGAGTTGCGCAACGGCAAAGTGGCGACGCTCAACAACAGCCGTCAGTTTGTTGGCTACCGCGGTGCAGTGGATGCCCCGGACGCGATTCTTCTGGTTCACAATGGCTTGCACTTTGAAATCCAGATCGACCGTGAAAGCGCCATCGGAAAAACGGATCCTGCGGGCGTGAAAGATGTCTTGGTAGAGTCCGCTCTCACAACCATCATGGATTGTGAAGACTCCGTTGCGGCGGTCGATGCCGAAGACAAGGCCCTGGTCTATCGCAACTGGCTTGGGTTGATGAAAGGCGACCTTAAGGAAACCATCGTAAAAGGTGGTAAAGAGATTGTGCGCCGCCTGAACCAGGATCGGAAGTACATCGGCGCGGAAGGCGGAGAGGTAACCTTGCCCGGGCGCAGCCTGATGTTTGTGCGCAATGTCGGGCACCTGATGACCAACGATGCGATTCTGGATCGCGACGGCCGTGAAATCCCCGAGGGTATTCTCGATGGCATGGTGACGACACTGATCGCCATGCACGACCTGAACGGCAGCGGCACCATCAGAAATTCCCGTACCGGCAGCGTGTACATCGTAAAGCCGAAGATGCACGGCCCGGAAGAAGTCGCGTTTGCCAATACCCTGTTCAATCGTATTGAGGATGCGCTGGGGCTCGCCCGCAATACCGTGAAAATGGGCATTATGGATGAGGAGCGTCGCACCACCGTAAACCTCAAAGCCTGTATTGCCGCCGCACGCGAGCGTGTGGTTTTCATCAACACCGGTTTTCTTGATCGCACTGGCGATGAGATTCATACCTCGATGCTGGCGGGCCCGATGATCCGCAAAGGTGACATGAAGCAGTCGAAGTGGATTGCCGCTTATGAAAACTGGAACGTAGACACCGGTCTCGCCACCGGCCTCAAGGGTAAGGCGCAGATCGGTAAAGGCATGTGGCCCATCCCGGATCAGATGGCGGCGATGATGGAAGCGAAAATCGGACACCCCATGGCAGGAGCAAACACCGCCTGGGTACCGTCTCCCACTGCAGCCACACTGCACGCGTTGCACTACCACAAAGTGGATGTATCGGCAGTGCAGGCTGAACTGGCGAAGCGGGTTCCGGCAAGCCTGGACGATATCCTGACCGTGCCGGTAGCGGACGCGCCGGACTGGAGTGCAGAAGAAATCCAGCGGGAGCTGGATAACAATGCGCAGGGTATTCTCGGTTATGTTGTGCGCTGGGTTGACCAGGGCGTGGGCTGTTCCAAGGTGCCAGACATCAATGATGTGGGCCTGATGGAAGATCGCGCCACACTGCGTATTTCCTCGCAGCACATCGCCAACTGGCTGAAGCAGGGTGTCTGTACGCGGGCCCAGGTTGAGGAGACCATGCGGCGGATGGCGGCGGTAGTGGATCGTCAGAACGCAGGTGACCCGAATTATCGCGACATGGCGCCAGACTTCGACAGCAGCATCGCCTTTCAGGCGGCTTGTGAACTGGTGTTTGATGGCTGTGCCCAGCCGAATGGTTACACCGAGCCGGTACTGCACCGGCGCCGCCGGGAGTTCAAGGCGCACCTGCACAGCTGATTGCGTGTCGCGCCCCACGTCCTAATACACTGCAAAGCCTCGCCAATGTGCGAGGCTTTGTGTTTCCATACCGGTTAAATTCAACGCACGCGACTTTAAAGGGATTTTCAGATGATCAAAACGACTACGCCAACCATTGAAGGCCGCCAGATTGAAGAGTATCTGGGCATCGTTGTCGGCGAGGCGATTCTCGGCGCGAATATTTTCAAGGATATCTTCGGCGCAATCACCGATATCGTTGGCGGCCGTTCCGGCGCTTACGAGCGTGAAATGGGCCGCGCACGGGAAATTGCATTCAAGGAAGTGGAACATCAGGCGAGATCAATGGGCGCCAATGCCATCGTCGGGATCGATCTCGATTACGAGGTGGTGGGCGAGAAGGGTGCCATGATGATGGTAAGCGTCAGCGGCACTGCGGTAAAAATACGATAAAGGAAGTAGTGGGGTTCTGTGACTTCGATCGCACACAGCACGATGCCATTCACGTGCTACGAGGACGCGTTGGCGTCGGACGTTGAACCTAAAAATCAGGGCGTCCAGGCGCTCGCTGAAGAGCGTGCCGTGGCGCTCAGTTTCAACGGTGTGAATTATGCGGTGATGATGGCGACGCCGGAGTATCTCGAGGACTTTGCCACCGGTTTCAGTCTCAGCACCGGTATTGTCCAGTACGCAGGGCAGATTCTTGATATCGAAATTGCAGCGGGAGACCAGGACAGCATTCTGGTTGATGTCACTCTCAGTCAGCGCGCACTGCACCAACTCAAACAGTCACAGCGCAGCCTGGCGGGAACCAGTGGATGTGGGCTCTGTGGTGTTGCGGCCCTCGAGCAGGCACTGGCACCGCTGGCAACCAGTGAAAGTGTTGCCGCATCAGCCCTGCCACCAGTGAATCAGCTGAACGATTTGCGCGGCCGCTTCCAGCAAGCGCAACAGCACCGGCAGCGCAGGGGGGCCATGCACGCGGCCCTGTTTGTGGATGCGCGGGGTGTCACGGTGTTCTGTCGTGAAGACATCGGTCGCCACAATGCGCTGGACAAATTGTTGGGCGCCTGCGCACGGGATGGCTTGGATTTGGCCGAGGGATTTGTTGCCCTGACCAGTCGCTGCAGCCTGGAACTGGTGCAGAAAGCCGTGCGCCTGAAGGTGGGTACACTGGTGAGCCTGTCATCCCCATCGGACATCAGCGTCCGCTGGGCGCAGAAATATAACCTGAACCTGCTGCACCAGCCCGCCAACGGGCCCACCCGGGTATACAGCCCGCTACCCTTACTGAACCCCTCTGAATAACGAGATATGCCATGAAGACCCCGGTAGACCGTTTTCGCTTCCGCCCTTACCAAAAGCCTGCCGCAGGCTGGGGAGCATTGCGCAGCGTTGCGCATGCGTGGCTGGACAGCCGGCAACCCTTCAAGAATTTGCGCGCCATGCTGCAGACCAATCAGCACGGTGGGTTTGACTGCCCGGGCTGCGCCTGGGGTGAGGCTCCGAAAGAGGGACGTATCCGGTTTTGTGAGAATGGCGCCAAAGCGGTGAACTGGGAGGCCAGCGGGCGCGGTGTGGATGCGGATTTTTTTGCCAGGCACAGCATCGCCGAGTTGCTGGCGCAAGATGATTACTGGCTTGAATACCAGGGGCGCCTCACTGAACCCATGTACTTCGATGGCAACGGCGATCACTACCAGCCGATTTCCTGGGAACGGGCATTTGAGATTATCGCCAGCCACCTGAACGCACTGGACTCGCCGGATCGGGCTGCTTTCTATACCTCGGGCCGCGCCAGCAACGAGGCGGCCTTTCTGTATCAGCTTTTTGCCCGGGCCTATGGCACTAACAATCTGCCCGATTGCTCGAATATGTGCCACGAAGCGAGCGGCGTTGCGTTAAAAGCCAGCATTGGCACCGGTAAGGGCACGGTGACCTATACCGACTTCGCCGATGCCGAAGCGATATTTGTGATCGGTCAAAACCCGGGCACCAACCACCCGCGCATGCTCGAGCCGCTGAGTGAGGCGGTGGAGCGCGGCGCGCAGGTAGTGGTATTCAACCCACTGCGCGAGCGCGGACTGGAGCGCTTCCAGGCGCCCCAGGATCCGGTGCAGATGCTCACCAATGGTGAGATGTCGCTGTCTACTGCCTTCTTTCGTCCCGCGCTGGGCGGCGACATGGCTGTGATCCGTGGCATTGCGAAATTCCTGTTCCAATGGCAACAGGAAGCGGAGCGGGATCAGGCCGAAGGACCGCTGGACCAGGCGTTTATCGATGAACACTGCACGGGGTTCGAAGCGTATCGCGCGCAGGTAGAGAGTACGCCGTGGAGCGCCATTCTGGAGCAGAGTGGGCTGGAGAAATCCGAGATAGAACGGGCAGCGCATATCTATTGCCGCAGCAAGCGCACCATCATCTGTTGGGCTATGGGCGTCACCCAGCATCGCCACTCGGTCGCCACCATTCAGGAAATCACCAATCTGCAATTGCTGCGCGGGCAAATCGGCATGCCTGGAGCAGGACTCTGCCCGGTGCGCGGCCACAGTAATGTGCAGGGCGACCGCACCATGGGAATCGACGACAAGCCACCGTCTGCACTGCTGGACTCGCTCGAGCGCCGCTTCGCTTTTGACTGCCCGAGGGAAGACGGGGTCAACGTGGTTCAGTCCATCGGTGCGATGCTGGAAGGCAGGATCAAAGTCTTTATTGCGCTCGGCGGAAATTTTGCACAGGCGACACCGGACAGCGCACGTACTCATGAGGCGCTGCGCAACTGTGCGCTTACGGTGCAGATCAGTACCAAGCTGAATCGCAGCCACCTTGTCACCGGTCGCGAAGCGCTCATCCTGCCATGCCTCGGCCGCACCGACATCGACCGGCAGGCCCGAGGACCTCAGGCAGTCACGGTGGAAGATTCATTCAGCATGGTACATGCCTCGTACGGGCAGTTAACGCCGCTTTCGGCAGAAATGCGTTCGGAGCCCGCCATCATCGCCGGTATGGCGCAGGCTGTACTGGGTAAGGAGCCCGTGGACTGGTTGTGGCTGATCGAGGACTACGCCCGTATTCGGGATCTTATCGCTGATGTGATTCCCGGGTTTGATGATTTCAATCTGCGGTTGTCCACGCCCGGCGGCTTCTATCTGCAAAACTCTGCAGGGCAGCGCCAGTGGAATACAGGAACGGGAAAAGCGAATTTCATCTCTGAGCCGTTACCCGAGAGCCTGATCAGCACGGGAGTACGCAAGAAAGGCCGCAAGCACGACCTGGTTCTGCAAACCCTTCGTTCCCATGACCAATACAATACGACGGTTTACAGCCTCAACGACCGCTACCGCGGTGTCAAAGGGGAGCGCCACGTGGTATTTGCCAGTCAGGAGGATATTCATCGGCTGGGTTTTGAAGATCGGCAGCGAGTGGACATCGTCTCACTATGGGACGATGACCGCGAGCGGCGGGTTTCCGGTTTTACGCTGATTGCATTCGATATACCCGCCGGCCAGGCGGCGGCGTACTACCCGGAAACAAACCCACTGGTACCACTGGAAAGCTACGGCATTGGCAGCTATACGCCCACATCCAAGTTCATCGCAATCCGCCTCGAACCGAGTACGGCACCACAGCGAATTATTTAGGCGGCCTGAGGGCGCAATCGGAGATCGATGTGTTACGCGCTTTCCATCGGCGGGAAGCGTGTAACAAAACAGGCTCCAGTGGTATCCGGGGCTGCTTCCAGGCTGACTTCTGCACTGTGCGCGATAGCGATTTCACGCACGATCGCGAGTCCCAGCCCACAACCCTCGCCGACATTCCTGGAGCGGAAAAAGCGCTCGAAAATCTGAGGCCAGTGCTCCCGGGGAATCCCCGCACCATTATCTTTGACAGTTAATACGATTTCCCCAGTGACATTGTCCGTGGCCAATAACACCCACACCGAACCACCGCGGTCTATGTAAAGAATCGCGTTTTCCACCAGGTTCCACACCAGTTCGCGCAGCAATGTGTACTCGCCCAGTACCCGGAAGTCGGCGCCGTCCAATTGTGAAACGACATGTACCTCGCGCTCCTGTGCGAGATACTTGAGACCAGAGGTTACTTCCTGCACGACGCTGTTCAGCGCGACGACTTCATTTCTCAGGCCGCGACCGGACGCGGCTTCCGCCCGAGCCAGCTTCAGCAGCTGGTTGTTGACGTGTGACATGGCATCGGTGGTTTGACAGATACGCTCGAGCGCTGCATGCACGGATGTTATGTCGTTGTCGCGCAGGGCCAGCTGCGCCTGCAGTTTTATCCCTGCCAATGGCGTCTTCAGTTGGTGGGATATGTTGCCAATAAATTGCTCGCGCAAGGTAAACGCTGTATCCAGCCGCCGTAACAGCCGGTTGGTGTTGTCCACCAGTGTATGCACTTCGTGAGGCGCCGGCGGCGTTTCGATGGTGGTCAAATCCCGCGGAGAGCGATTCGCAAGTTCCTGGCTGAGTTTGCGAAGAGGGCGGATACCCTTCGAGAGGGCGATAGCGATCAGCAACAGCGCTACTGCAAATAAAATAATCTTGGAAACGATCACTTCAGCCATCAGCGTGCGGGCCAGCGGCGACCGTTTGTTGAGTGTCTCGGCAACGCTGACAATCGCGGTGCTATCCGGTGAATCCGGGTTTGCGAGCACGGTGACGCTCCGCGCCCACTCACCATTCAGCTCGACGTTACGGAACATCGGGCCTTGCTTGAGTGTGGCTATGTCGGCGGCCACCCAGGGCTCCGCTTGCCCTCCAAGAACCTGACCGTCGGGTGTTGCAACGCGGAAGTACACCTGATCCAGTTCATCCCATTCAAACACTTCGATCGCAGCTTTGTCCGCATAAAACCGCAGGCGGCCGCCATCGCGCCGCACTTCCTGAGCCAGTGAGTATGCGGAGTCCAGCAGCCAGCGATCGAACACCTGATTCGTGACATGCAGGCCGATCGCGTAGGAAACCAGCGTCTCGATCAGGAACAGGAAGAACAGCGATATGCCGACCAGCAGCAGTAGCTGTGTGCGCAAGCCGTAGCGTGTTCTCACGCCTGTACCTCAAGCTGGTAGCCGGCACCGCGCAGGGTGCGAATCGCCACACCAGAACCACTAAGGCGGCGGCGCAGCCGATGGATATAGACCTCGACGGCATTATCCCCAAGTTCATCACCGGGCTTGATCAGCCGCTGCGCCAGGCGTGCTTTCGTCATCACCCGCGGTGAAGACAGTGCCAGAGCCTCGAGGATTTCATACTCGCGCGCGGTCAACTCCAGGCGCTGCCCCTGAAGCGTCGCAGTGCGATGAAAAGGACTCACGGTCAGTTCGCCAACGCAGACTTCGTCTGACGACAGGTCGTAACTGCGACGCAACAATGCGCGGACCCGCGCCTCGAGTTCTCGCAAGTCAAAGGGCTTCTCCAGGTAGTCGTCGGCCCCCAGATCCAGTGCCTGGACCTGCTGGTCGATACCGTCCCGCGCAGTCAGAACCAACACCGGGATACGGTGCTTGCGCGCGCGCAGTCGGCGCAGTACGTCGAGGCCATCAATGTCGGGAAGGCCCAAATCCAGGATCATCAGATCCATTTCCTGAGCCAGCAGCAGACCGTCGGCATGCTCGCCCTGCGCGGTATGTACGACCGAGTATTCAGCCTGACGCAATGCCTGTTGCAGACCCTGGGCAAGCAGTGGGTCATCTTCCACCAAAAGTATGTTCATGACGCTCCAAAAACGTTTTGCCTATACGTTGAATGCGCAAAGATTACACGATGAAGCCGTTATATACCTGACTATTTGGACATTCACGTTTACCGATGCATGAAAGGTTACTGAAAGTTGACCTGTGTAATCTCGCCGGCTTCATGTGAGCCCCTTGGATTTGGGCCCGCATCTGCTGTCATTGGTTGACCGCTGCCTGGTGCGGTGGTTATGCAGGAGTAAGCCGTAATGAATTTAAAGGATCTGAAGAAAGATTTGCCCGCGAGTGTGGTGGTCTTTTTTGTTGCGTTACCACTATGTCTTGGGGTTGCGCTGGCCTCAGGCGCACCGCTTTTCTCCGGATTGATTGCCGGTATCGTCGGTGGTGTTGTTGTCGGTGCGATCAGTCGTTCACCGCTTGGGGTTTCCGGGCCTGCAGCCGGCCTGGCCGTCATCGTGCTTGCCGCAATTGAAAGCCTCGGTGCATTTGAGACTTTCCTGCTCGCCGTTTTTCTTGGCGGTTTGATGCAGGTGCTGCTAGGGGTAATGCGGGCAGGTATTCTCGGCTATTTCTTTCCGTCTTCAGTGATCAACGGCATGCTTACCGGTATTGGTCTGATCATTATCCTGAAGCAGATTCCCTACGCATTTGGTGTGGGTGGCGTCGAGCTGGCGGGTGACAGCCTGACCGCGACCCTGTCGGCATTTTTTGCCAACATTCACCGCGGTGTGCTGGTGATCACCCTGATTTCGGTGGCCCTGCTCATTGTCTGGGAGACCCCAATCATCAAAAACAATCCGGTAGCCAGCCGAATTCCCGGACCGGTACTGGCAGTTGCGTCGGCGGTTGCGTTGCATCTGATGTTCATCCCATTTGACCTGTTGCGTTTGTCTGAAGCCCAGTTGGTCAGCGTGCCGGTGGCGTCCGGTCTGGGAGAGTTTTTTGGCCAGTTTACGCTGCCCGATTTCTCTCAGCTGAACAACCCCGCGGTCTGGACCGTGGCGGTGACCATTGCAGTTGTTGCCAGCCTGGAAACTCTGCTCAGCGTTGAAGCGATCGACAAGATGGATCCGCTCAAGCGCACTACGCCAACGAATCGTGAATTGGTCGCGCAGGGTGTGGGCAACTCACTCTCTGGCTTTATCGGTGGTTTGCCGGTAACCCAGGTCATCGTGCGGAGTTCTGTGAATCTGCAGACCGGTGCACGCTCCAAGGCGTCCACCATCATTCACGGCCTGTTGCTGCTCGTGTGCGTGGCGACACTGCCTACCTGGCTGAACACGATTCCTCTGGGTGTGCTGGCTGCCGTGCTTATTCTTACGGGCTATAAACTGGCCAAGCCCGCACTGTTCAAGAAAATGTGGGACAACGGTGCGGGGCAGTTCGTGCCGTTCATGATTACTGTGCTGGGCGTGGTGTTCACCGACCTGTTGACCGGGGTGGGCCTGGGAATGGCTGCGGCGATTTTTGCCCTGCTGCGCCGTAACTACCTGAATTCGCACTTCCTGCACAAAAAAGAAGACACTGAGCAGGACAACCGCCCACGCATCAGCCTGCAGCTTGCGGAAGAGGTTACCTTCCTTAACAAGGGTGCCATCCGTAAGGAGCTGAGCGAAGTACCCAACAATGCGCATGTCATCATCGACAAGCAAAACTGTGTGTACATCAACCACGATGTTGCGGAAATCATTACTGACTTCGTGGCCACTGCCGGTACGCGTGGAATAGACGTCGACATCATTGAGCGCAGTGAGATTTCGGTGAAACGCGCGGAGAAGCAGCGCCTGAGAATAGCGGCCTGATCGGTTGCCAGAGCGGGGCGCAAGCCCCGTTACTGCAGGAGAATTAAAGCTGCAGTTGCCGCAAATTGGGGTCTTCCACAGCTTGCGCCCAGCGCTGTGAAAAGGCCTCATTCAATTTACGTGCTCGCTGGCGGCTTTCCAGCTCGTAGGTACCTCGCCACAGATCCGGATCCGCTACGAACAGCACCTGCTGATCATCGCCGACTACATATTCGTGTACTTCAGGCCCATGCTCATCCTGCAGGCAGCGCAGCTGGATATGGCTGCCGAGTCGCTGGATCAGTGGCAGCAAGCGATGTGGACGGCGGTACATGGCGGTCGTGTCTGAAACGAGAATTTCGACCCGGCTGTAGCGGCTGCGCCTGGCGAAGTCGGAGAGGGCCTGCACAGTGAGCGCCTCACTGTATATCGCGTGGGTCAGGCATAGCGATGAGATTCGTACCTGCCGCTTGCAGCTTTCAAGCAGTTGAAGCAGCGCCGTCGCACCGCCTTCATGGCCAGTGAAGCTTTGTGCACCGGTGCTCATGTCACGCACTTTCGGCTGGTTCCTGCAACTGCCTTGTCATGCGCACGTGGGGAATGCCGGCTTCCATGAATGTCTCTCCCTCGGCGACAAAACCCGCTTTCGCATAGAAGGGCTCTGCGTGGCGCTGGGCGTTCAGGTAGACCGACTGTTGTCCCTCTACACAAGCGAAATGGCAGATAAACTGGAGCAGCTGCAAACCTGCACCAAGCCCCCGCGCATCGGCAAGCACGGCCATCCGGCCGATTTTTCCGTCGCCGGTGATGCGACCGGTACCCACCGGCTTGTCATTGTGAAACACCAGGAAGTGCTGCGCACTGGTCTCGTGCTCGTCCCACTCCAAATCTGCGGGCACTTGCTGTTCTTCTATGAAAACCTGCTGTCGGATCATGCGAATGGCGGCGTGATCCGCCTGCCAGTCGGCCAGGCGCACAAACAGACTCATGGTTATTCCTCTTCGTCGTCCTCATCGTCCCAGGCGTCCAGATCCTCGGGATTGATCAGGCTGCCCTGTGACACCAGTTGGTCCAGCAGACCATTATGTGCCATGAGCTCCTGGTAGGGATCCACATCGGCACTGGTCAGTTCACGAGTGTCGCAGAAAGCTTGTGCAAAACGTAGAGGGGCAGGGAAGGACTCCCCGTCGATAAACAGGGTTTCCGGATCGCGACAGAAGGCGCAGCGCGAACCGGGATTGAGAATCAGGGATCCGCCATCGGCAAGAATGTCGCGCCAGTTCTGGGCACTGCCTGCATCGAGGGCGACGGTATCCGGGTATTTGGCTTCCGTCATGATTGCGCCAAACCACTGGGCGATATTCTGGGGCTGCTGTAACCACTCCGCCAATTGCCGCTGCACTCTTGCCACAGTGACAGGGTCAATCTCGGAAGGGTTTTCCGGCCGTGTCAGATCCGGGTCTGTGTAGCGGAGGTGATCGGGCAGGCCCATCGCCAGTTCGGACGCCAGGTCTTCCAGCAGGGTGCGCGCCGACGGCGCGCGAAAGCCGATCGAAATTGTGGTGCAACCACCTTCGGCAATGCCCCAGTGGCTGAACTGTGGAGGCAGGTAAAGCATGTCACCCGGCTCCAGCACCCAGCTGTTCTCCGGCTCGAAGTGCTGCAAAATATTCAGTTTGGTGCCTTCTACCCGCGGACTGCTGGCATCGGCCTTGGCGCCCTGGTGCCAGCGGCGCTTTCCCTCAGCCTGCAGCAGGAAGACATCGTAAAAATCGTAATGCGGGCCGACCGAGCCCTGATCAGCGGCATAACTGATCATGATGTCGTCGAGCCGCCAATCCGGGATAAACCGGAACTTGTCTTTCAGTTTCGCCACCTCGGGCACCCACTGATCCACAGCTTGCACCAGCAGTGTCCAATGGCTCTTTGGCAGCGAAAAAAAATCTTCTTCGGTGAAGGGGCCCGTGCGTAACTGCCAGGGCCCCTCGATGCCGTGTTCTTCAATCAGGCGCGATTCAATGTGTTCTTCCAGCGCCATTCCCGCCAGCTCTTCCCCCGAAATCGGGGGCGTGAATTGCGGAAAGGCCTGCCGGATCAGTAAGGGCTTTTTCTGCCAGTAATCCCGCAGAAATTCCTCGACGCTGATATCGCCAAGATGGGTCAGAGCTTTGGTCACGGCATCGCCTCCAGGCAATGATCAGATATTGTTTGCCTGCTGTACGGCGTTACCGATATAGCTGGCGGGCGTCATCTCGCGCAGGGCCTGCTTGGCCTCTTCCGGCATATCCAGGCCGTCGATAAACGTTGCCAGGGTTTCCTTGGTAATGCCCTGGCCGCGGGTCAGAGCCTTGAGTTTTTCGTAGGGCTCTTCGATGTTGTAACGGCGCATTACGGTCTGGATCGGTTCGGCCAGAACTTCCCACGCGTTGTTCAGGTCTTCCTCAAGTCGCGCGCGGTTGATCTCAAGCTTGCTCAGCCCCTTCAGCGTTGCCGCGTAAGCTATGACTGAGTAGCCGGCGCCTACACCCATATTGCGCAGCACGGTGGAATCGGTGAGGTCGCGCTGCCAGCGGGAAACCGGCAGTTTTGCGGCAAGGTGCTGGAACACCGCGTTTGCAATGCCCAGGTTGCCCTCGGAATTCTCGAAATCGATCGGATTGACTTTGTGCGGCATGGTGGAAGAGCCAACTTCACCGGCAACCACTTTCTGCTTGAAGTAACCGAGGGAGATATAGCCCCAGATATCACGGTCAAAATCGATCAGGATGGTATTGAAGCGGGCGATTGCGTCGAACAGCTCGGCAATGTAGTCATGCGGCTCGATCTGCGTGGTGTAGGGGTTCCAGGTCAGGCCCAGTGAAGTCACAAACTCTTCTGCGTTGGCCTGCCAGTCTACGTCGGGGTAGGCGGACAGGTGCGCGTTGTAGTTACCGACAGCGCCATTGATTTTGCCGAGCAATTCCACTTCATGGATCTGCTTTACCTGGCGGCGCAGGCGCGCAACGACGTTGGCGAGCTCCTTGCCAACGGTAGTCGGGCTCGCAGTCTGCCCGTGGGTGCGGGACAGCATGGGCACGTCGGCAAAGGTTTTCGCCAGGGTAGCAACCTCGGTGATGATCTGGTTCATCGCCGGGAGCAGCACCTGATCCCGTCCTGCACGCAGCATGAGCGCGTGGGAGAGATTGTTGATGTCCTCGGATGTGCAGGCAAAGTGAATGAATTCACTAACCGCTTCGAGCTGGTCGTTGCCTTTCACTTTTTCTTTCAGGAAGTACTCAACCGCTTTGACGTCGTGATTGGTGGTGCGCTCAATTTCCTTGATGCGCTCTGCGTCCTGAACGGAGAACTTGCTGACGATATCGTCAAGGATCTGGTTGCTGCCACCGGTAAACGGCTGCACCTCGGCAATCTTTTCGTGGCGGGCCAGCTGTTGCAGCCAGCGCACCTCAACCTCCACCCGCGCGCGGATCAGGCCGTATTCACTGAAAATGTCCCGAAGGGCTGCAGTCTTGCCTTCATAGCGGCCGTCAATGGGGGAAACCGCGGTCAATGCGGATAGTTCGACAGTCATCATATCTCTCCGATATTGAATATCAGCCGCGCAGTGCCAAGGCAGTCTGGCGGCGGAAAAACGAAATAGGTCAGTGCTCCAGGCTCTCGTACTTGGACACCAGCGCGTCCATCGCCGCAATCAGTTTCTTGCGCTGGAACAGCAGGTGCAGCCGGCGGCCGCCAAGTTGCCGCCACAGGGTGGCCGCACGTACACCGGCAAACAGCATGGTTCGGATCTGGTTCGCGATACGCTGTTGCTGGAGGTAATTGAAATCGCCGAGTACCTGAATGCGAAAACGAAAGGTACTGAGGGTGTCACTGTAAATGCTGGCCAGGTTGGCGTAGACGTTTTCGTGGCCTATGCCAAAGTGATCTGCCTGTGTCTGGGCTTTCTCCAGGCGACTGCCGATGATGGCAAGCAATTCCGGCTTTTTCGCCAGCTGTCGCTGCAGGTAAAGGATCGAAAGTACATAGCGCAGGCAATCGGTATATTCTGGGTGCTGCCTCGTGGCGATCAGCTGGCGCGCGCCACGCAGCCCCGGCAGTACTTTTTCAACGCCGCCGAACACGTCTTCGGTAGTTTCCGGGTTCTGCTGGAACAGGCTGTACACGCCGGTTTCCAGTTGTTCGGCCGGCGCAGTGCCGGTCTTGGCCAGACGCTCGACCAGAATTGCAGCTTGGAAGACACCGGCTAATGCGAGTGCCTGATCGTTCCAGTTGCTCAAGAGTTGCTCCCCGTAGCCGCATCCACCTGGCCTACACCGGTGGCTACATCGATAACTGCGCCGCCGAGGCAGATGTCGCCCTGGTAGAGGACGACTGACTGCCCCGGTGTGACGGCGCGTTGCGGCTGGTCAAATGTGATGGTCAGGTTGCCATCGGCGCTCACCTGTACCAGGCAATCCTGGTCGTCCTGGCGATAGCGGGTCTTGGCGCCGGCGCGGAATTCGGTCGCGGGCGGTGCGCCGTTGATCCAGTGTGTCTGCGAGGCCTTGAGTCCGGTCGAGTAGAGCAGGGGGTGGTGCTTGCCCTGGGCAACCAGCAGCACGTTTCGCTCAAGATCTTTGCCAACGACATACCAGGGCGCGTCGCCAGCGCCTTTTACGCCGCCAATACCCAGGCCCTGTCGCTGGCCAATTGTGTGGTACATCAGCCCAAAGTGCTCGCCCATGACCACGCCTTCCGGCGTCTGCATCTCTCCGGGTTGTGCCGGCAGGTACTGCTCAAGGAAATCCTTGAAACGGCGTTCGCCGATAAAGCAGATACCGGTACTGTCTTTCTTGGCGTGGGTGATGAAGCCGTTTTCCTCGGCGATGCGGCGCACTTCTGGCTTTTCCAGTTCGCCGAGCGGGAACAGTGAGCGCGCGAACTCGGCTTCGCCCACCGCGTGGAGGAAATAGCTCTGGTCTTTATTTGTGTCCAGCCCCTTGGCCAGATAGGTGCGACCGTCTATGTCTTTGCGGCGGGCATAGTGCCCCGTAGCAATGGCGTCAGCGCCCAGCACCTGCGCATATTCCAGAAAGACTTTGAACTTGATTTCGCGGTTACACAGGATGTCGGGGTTCGGCGTGCGGCCCGCTTTGTATTCGGACAGAAAATACTCGAAGACGTTGTCCCAGTATTCTGCAGCGAAATTGGCGGTATGCAGTTTTATTCCCAGACGTGCACAGACAGACTCCGCATCGGCCAGATCCTGTTTTGCGGTGCAGTACTCGGTGCCGTCATCTTCGTCCCAGTTCTTCATGAACAGGCCTTCGACCTGATACCCCTGTTGCATCAGGAGCAGCGCGGCGACTGAAGAGTCGACGCCGCCGGACATGCCAACGATGACACGACCGCCTGCCGGAATACCGGTACTGGCAAATTCAGAAGGGTTTGCTGGTGAATCTAAAGGCACAGAAGACTCCGCCGTAAAGGATTGAGAGCAGTTTCCACCGCGAGCGGGAAAATCGGGGGCGCATTTTACCCATGATTGCCTGCCGTGACCAACCTGCAACCACAGGGCCGGAGATCGGCAAAGCTTCTCATACAGACTAGCCCGTTGATTGCCCCTGAGTGAATGGGGCGCCTACCGCCGAATCAGCGGTCATTTCTGCGCGGCCGCGCCGCACCGGGTCGCCTGCCATCGCGCCGGCGACTACCGGCGTTCTTGCCGTGACTGGGGCGATTCCCTGTCACTGCCGGCAGGTGTACATCCAACGAGCGCGATTCGCCGGGGCGCAGCCCATCGATCGTCCACTGTCCAATTGCGTAGCGAATCAGGCGCAGCGTGGGGAATCCCGCGGCGGCGGTCATCCTTCTGACCTGCCGGTTGCGTCCCTCGGTGATCGTGAGCTCGAGCCAGGATGTCGGTATGTTTTTCCGCTCCCGAATCGGCGGGTTGCGGGGCCAGATTACCGGCTCGGGTATCGCCTTAGCCTTCGCGGGCGCGGTTATTCCGTCCTTCAGTTGCACGCCGCAACGGAGCAGGGCCATCGCTTCTTCAGTAATCGCTCCCTCTACCTGCACCCAATAGGTTTTTGGCAGCTTGTTGCGCGGGTGGGCAATGGTGTGCTGCAGCTGGCCATCGTCGGTCAGGAGCAGCAGGCCTTCTGAATCAAAATCAAGCCTTCCTGCTGCGTAAACCCCGGACTGGCTTATGTGATCTGCCAGTGTGGGGCGCCCCTCGGGATCGGTGAACTGGCAAAGCACACCATAGGGTTTGTTGAGAAGAATCAGGCGGCTCATAAAAGTTAGTGGTGCTTTAGTTGTAATCAAACTACAAAATTCGACTGATACTGATATAATCCCGCCGATTTTTAGCCAGCCCCCGGGGTAACAAGGGGTCGGCAGTTCTTACCGGCCGCCGTATCAGCCGCGCATTATGCAGGTTTTTCGGGCATCGGGCTGGTCAATTAAATATGTGTTACGGGAGTCAAACCACATGGGTCACATCCAAGTGCCGGCCAACGGCGAAAAAGTGTCAGTTAATGCAGACGGTTCTCTGAATGTACCGAATCGCCCGATTATTCCTTTCATTGAGGGTGACGGCATCGGTGTGGACATCACCCCGGTAATGCGCAAGGTGATTGACGCAGCAGTCAGCAAAGCGTACAGCGACGAGAAAGCCATCGAGTGGATGGAAATCTACTGCGGTGAGAAAGCTGCAGAAACTTACAGCGGCGACTGGTTCCCGGCTGAAACCCTGGAAGCGATCAAAGAATACGTCGTCAGCATCAAAGGCCCGCTGACCACTCCAGTAGGTGGCGGCTTCCGCTCCCTGAACGTTGCTCTGCGCCAGGAGCTGGATCTGTACGTATGTCAGCGTCCAGTGCGCTGGTTCAGCGGTGTACCTTCCCCGGTTAAAGAGCCGAACAAGGTAGACATGGTGATCTTCCGCGAGAACTCCGAAGACATCTACGCTGGCATCGAGTGGAAAGCCGGCACCGACGAAGCGAACAAGGTCATCAAGTTCCTGCAGGACGAGATGGGTGTTAAGAAAATCCGCTTCCCGGAAAACTGTGGTATCGGTGTTAAGCCGGTTTCCGAAGAAGGTACCAAGCGCCTGGTTCGCAAGGCCCTGCAGTACACCATCGATCAGGATCGCGACTCCCTGACCCTGGTGCACAAAGGCAACATCATGAAGTTCACCGAAGGTGCCTTCGCAGATTGGGGCTACGAGCTGGCTCGTGAAGAGTTCGGCGCACAGCTGATCGACGGCGGCCCCTGGTGCAGCTTCAAGAACCCGAACACCGGCAAGGAAATCGTGGTTAAGGACGTAATCGCCGACGCCATGCTGCAGCAGATCCTTCTGCGTCCGGCCGAGTACGACGTGATCGCCACCCTGAACCTGAATGGCGACTACCTGTCTGACGCGCTGGCTGCCCAGGTTGGCGGTATCGGTATCGCTCCGGGTGCAAACCTGTCCGACGAAGTTGCGCTGTTTGAAGCGACTCACGGCACTGCACCTAAGTACGCTGGTCAGGACAAGGTAAACCCGGGCTCCCTGATCCTGTCTGCAGAAATGATGCTCCGCCACCTGGGCTGGAACGAAGCTGCAGATCTGGTCATCAAGGGCATGGAAGGCGCTATCGAAGCCAAGACCGTGACTTACGACTTTGAGCGCCTGATGGAAGGTGCGGAACTGAAGTCCTGCTCCGCATTCGGCGAAGAAGTCATCAAGCACATGGCTTAATCCGACCGTCGGTTCGAAAAAAGCCCGGCCCCCGCGAGGGGGTCGGGCTTTTTTTTGTCTGAATCCATGCCGGTGTGTGCGCGCTGGCGCGAAGACACTCCCAGAGGCATTACGCAGGAAATGTTTCGGGGGCAGGATGGGGCGGCGGGGAGAGGCTTCCGCGCAATAGATCGGACAGCGCTGTCAAAGGCAGGCTAAAAACTGTTGCCAATAGGAGGGGAGAGCCCGGTGATTGCCGGGCTGCAGGTAACAGCGGTAATGGGTGCCGGACCTTTAGTCCAAAACTTCTTCCGCTTCCTTGGCACGCTCCTGGTGAGTCTGTGCCGGGGCGGCCTGCACCGGAGCTTTGGGGGCATCAGCAGTTGCCATGGTGATATTGGCGGCATGGTAGCCTTTGTCACCTTGGATAATATCGAAATTAACCTGCTGGCCCGCTTTCAGGGTGCGGTAACCCTCCATCTGAATTGCGGAGTAATGCGCAAACAGATCTTCTCCTCCCTCGTCCGCCAGAATAAATCCATATCCCTTGGCATTATTGAACCACTTAACGGTACCGGTAGGCATGGCGAAATCCCTCTAATTGCCGGGGCGACTGCTGGCCGCCTAAAAGTTGTCTTATTTATTGTTATCGCGCTTCATGCGCCTCATTTATTGGTACATCTTCACTATGTACTGCTGGTGGCGACTGCCACAAACCGCATTGGCGCGGTTACTACCTCTTGTAGCCAAGACCCTCTTACTTGTCAAGAAGAAGAGACTGTCCAGACTGTGCGCAATCCAGAATGAGGTTACAATGCCCCCTCAATTTTGTCCGCCTCGAACACGCTGACAGAGTGTCATTACGAGTAAGCGGAAACCTCCAGTAAACCTGAATTCTGATTGATTGGCGCTATGGGAAAATTACAAACCATTAAACTACACTCTGACCAAGGTGAGGGAGGAGACGACGGCTATTTACATGGAGCGGGCGGCGACACGGCGGTAGCAGAGGCCAAACCTCGCCTGAAACGCCCCCCGATGTTCAAGGTCGTGATGCTGAACGATGACTACACTCCGATGGATTTTGTGGTCGAGGCACTGGAGCTGTTCTTCTACGTAGACCGAGAGCGCGCCACACAGCTGATGCTGCAGGTGCACACTAAGGGAAAAGCCATCTGTGGTGTCTATACTCGAGATATAGCGGAAACAAAGGCCGCGCAGGTTAATCAGTTTGCACGAGACCACGAGCATCCATTGCTGTGTGAGATTGAAGCTGATGAAGGTGATGAAAGCGGAGAGGAGGAGTAGGTGATAGAGGCCGCACCCGACGAAGTGCGGACACTCCCGGCTAGCAGGGCCGGCGACAGACAAATCAGCAAACACCGGATCGCGGCTCAGGCGCCCGGACGACATTGGCCAGTAAGGTTTGAGGTTTAGATGCTCAGCAAGGATTTAGAGGTAACGCTCAATCTAGCGTTCAAAGGTGCACGTGCGAAACGCCATGAGTTCATGACGGTTGAGCACTTGTTGCTGGCACTGCTGGACAATGAATCCGCCGCAGACGTCCTTCACGCGTGCGGAGCTGACCTGAGTGCACTGCGCAGGGAGTTGCTCGAATTCGTGGATTCGACAACCCCGCTCATTCCCGAAAATGACACCGAGCGCGAGACGCAGCCAACGCTTGGCTTCCAGCGCGTGTTGCAGAGAGCTGTGTTTCATGTGCAGTCTTCCGGCAAGAAAGAGGTGACTGGAGCTAATGTCCTGGTCGCAATTTTTTGCGAGCAGGAAAGTCAGGCTGTCTACTACCTAAAGCAGCAGAGTGTCGCCCGTATTGATGTGGTCAACTACATCACACATGGAATTTCCCGTGTCAGTTCCGGTGGCCACAATTCCCACAGCAACCCTGACCCTTCCCCTGATCAGGTGGATGAAGATCTTGGTAGCACTGCCGAGTCTGGTGGTTCTGACCCACTGGAGAGTTACGCCACGAATCTCAATCAGGAGGCGATACTCGGTCGTATCGACCCGCTGGTGGGGCGCGGCCCGGAGGTTGAGCGGGTAACGCAGGTGCTGGCACGCCGGCGCAAGAACAATCCGCTGCTGGTGGGTGAATCCGGCGTGGGCAAAACGGCGATCGCTGAGGGCCTGGCGCGTCGCATTGTTGACGGGGAAGTACCGGAACCGCTCCAGGAAAGCACCATTTACTCTCTGGATCTGGGCTCTCTACTGGCTGGAACCAAATACCGGGGCGACTTTGAGAAGCGCTTCAAGGCTCTGCTCGCTGAGCTTAAAAAGCGGGAGCATGCCGTTCTGTTCATTGATGAGATACACACGATCATTGGTGCGGGTGCGGCCTCGGGCGGCGTGATGGATGCGTCCAATCTGCTGAAGCCGCTGCTGTCGAGTGGCCAGCTGCGCTGTATCGGGTCCACGACCTTTAACGAGTATCGCGGAATCTTCGAGAAAGATCGTGCACTTTCCCGCCGCTTCCAGAAGATCGATGTCCACGAGCCGTCCGTGGAAGAGACCGTGCAGATTCTGCAGGGCTTGAAGTCCTGTTTTGAAGATCACCACAAGGTGCGCTTCACCGATTCCGCGCTGGAGGCGGCTGCACAGCTCGCCAACAGACATATCACGGAACGCTTCCTGCCAGACAAGGCTATCGATGTAATCGATGAGGCGGGCGCGTATCAGGCGTTACTGCCGCCGGATCAGCGCACCGACACCATCACCGTGACAGAAATTGAAAATATTGTGGCGAAGATGGCGCGCATCCCAGCCAAAAGCGTGTCGGCATCCGACAAGGTGCAGCTGGCCAAACTGGAAGACAACCTCAAGATGGTTGTATTTGGCCAGGATCAGGCCATTGATGCGCTGGCCACTTCAATCAAGCTCTCCCGGGCCGGCCTCGGTGCGGAAGAGAAACCGATAGGCTCATTCCTGTTTGCAGGCCCCACGGGTGTCGGTAAAACCGAACTGTGTCGCCAGCTTGCCCAGGTCATGGGTATCGAGCTGATCCGGTTTGACATGTCGGAATATATGGAGCGGCACACGGTGTCCCGCCTGATTGGCGCGCCTCCCGGCTATGTCGGTTTCGATCAGGGCGGCCTGCTTACTGATTCGGTGACCAAGCACCCTCATAGCGTGGTGCTGCTCGACGAAATTGAGAAGGCGCATCCTGAAGTATTCAACTTGCTCCTGCAGGTCATGGATCACGGTACTTTGACGGACAACAATGGCCGCAAGGCTGACTTCCGCAATGTCATTCTGATCATGACCACAAATGCCGGGGCGGAATTGATGAGTCGTCGCTCGATTGGGTTTACCAGCCAGGATCACAGTTCCGACGGTATGGAGCAGATCAAAAAGATGTTCACTCCCGAATTCCGCAATCGCCTGGACAGTATCATACAGTTCGGCGCACTGGATCTCTCGGTAGTGAAAACGGTGGTGGACAAGTTTATCGTCGAGTTGCAGGCGCAGCTTGATGAGTCGAGAGTCACCCTGGAGGTCGACAGTGAGGCTCGGGAGTGGCTTGCGGTTAACGGATACGACGAAAAGATGGGTGCACGACCAATGGCCCGCCTGATCCGCGAGAAACTGCGCAAACCTTTGGCTGAAGCGGTGCTGTTCGGCGACCTGTCAGAAGAGGGTGGGCGTGTTGAGGTTACGGTTGAAGAGAATCAAATCAAGATCACGACAGCCGTACCAGCCCTGCATTAATTCTGCAGAATTGCGCAAACGAAAAAAGCCACCATAAGGTGGCTTTTTTATTGCTGCGGAATCCGGGGATCGCGCAGCGACTGAATCAGCGAGCGCGGTAGGTAATCCGACCTTTGCTCAGGTCATAGGGAGTCAGCTCTACCTTGACCTTATCGCCAGTCAGAATGCGAATGTAATTCTTGCGCATCTTGCCGGAAATGTGTGCGATTACCACATGCCCGTTTTCCAATTTCACGCGGAACGTGGTGTTCGGCAGGGTGTCGATCACCTCACCTTCCATTTCAATGTAATCGTCTTTTGCCATGCGGCAGCAACCTTTGATTAATTTCTACTAGCTTTACAGTCGACCCTGAAGCGGACGCCAGGTGCGACGGGCGTGCATTTTGCACGAAAAGCGCCGCAAGGCCAAGCGCTATCCGGGTTCAGGTAACGATTGCGGAAAGCGAGTCGCTAGAGAGCGTTGAAACTGGCTAGTCAGCCTTCTGTGACCAGCGGTGATTCTCCAGGATTTCCAGCGGCTGGAACTGGTTCTTGTACGCCATTTTCTGGCATGCCTCGATCCAGTATCCGAGGTAGACGCTTGGCAGACCAAGGCGGCGAGCCCATTCGATCTGGTAAAGAATGGAATAACTACCAAGACTACGGCGGTCTTCGTCCGGATCATAGAAAGTATAGATAGCGGAAACACCACCGCAGAGCACATCGGTTACCGTTGTGGCGACGAGTCGCCCCTCGAGGCGAAATTCCAGATACCGCGTGGTGCCCCACGGATTATTCAGGAAGCTGCGAAATTGCTCCCGGCTGGGGGGGTACATTTCCCCGTCTGCGTGGCGCTCCTCGATGTAGCGTGCATAGAGAGCGTACTGTTCATCAGTATCTATTTCAGTCTGATGGATGACATCAAGATCCCGGTTTCTGCGCCAGCAGCGCCGCTGATTGCGATTTGGCGCGAAGCGCTCAACCGGTACCCTGGACGGGATACACGCGTTGCAGCTGGCACACTGGGGTCGGTACAGGTAGCTGCCACTGCGGCGAAAGCCGAGCTCAGAAAGGCGGCTGTACAGTACCTGGTCTACGGGAACTTCGGGGTCAACAAACACGGTAGTGGCGTCCCTGTCTTCCAGGTAGCCACATGGGTGTGGAAGGGTCGCCAGAAGCCGTATTGAGTCGAGCTGGGAATATTTACTCAAGCTTTATGCTCCACAAGTTTGCCACCGCTTTATGGGTGACAAGAGCTCACTGTGAGTCAGGTTAAGTTGTTTTTGTCCCAGTACCAAGAGCGCATCGGCTAGCTTTCGGGGGGCGGCGCCCTGAGCGGCCAGGGGGAGGGAAAAGGGGAGCGCGCGACCTCTTGTTTCAATATGGTCTCAAACTGCGCTCTGGGTATCTCGACCGCCCCAAGACTTAGCAGGTGGGGATTGCTCACCTGGCAATCAATCAGCCGGCAACCCCATTGCCGCAGTTGCGCCACAAGGTGCGCAAAAGCCACTTTGGAGGCATCCGTTGCGCGATGAAACATCGACTCCCCGAAGAACACGCGGCCAATGGCTATTCCGTACAGCCCGCCAACCAGCTCCCCATCCTGCCAGGCTTCCACGGAGTGGGCACATCCCGCCGCGTGCATGGCCTGATAGGCGTGGTGCATGTCATCCGTTATCCAGGTGCCGCTCTCGTCGGCCCGGGGGCCTGCGCAGCCCTGCATCACTTCACTGAATGCCTGGTCGAAGGTCACCTTGTATCGCTGCTGGCGCAGCGTCTTGCGCAGGCTGCGGGAAAAGGTGACCTCATTGGGGAAGAATACACAGCGGGGGGAGGGCGACCACCACAGGATTGGCTGGTCATCCGAGAACCAGGGGAATATGCCCCGATGGTAGGCCGCCAGCAGCCAGTCCGGCGTCAGTGCGCCGCCGACGGCCAGCAGGCCATTGGGATCGTCCAGCGCATCCCTGGTGTCCGGGAATTCAATGTAATCCGAATCAAGTAGGGGGAGCATCATAAAAAGAGCTGGGCTGCCTTGCTGGGTTTTGCAGACGAAGATACCGAATAAAAAAAATGATGCCACTTTCCCGGCAATAAAAAAGGCGATCTAACGATCGCCTTTGAAATCAGCCGAACGGCTCGAGCAGTTTACTGGGCGTCCAGGTAACGCTCCGCATCCAGCGCCGCCATGCAGCCGGTACCAGCGGAAGTAACCGCCTGGCGGTAGATGTGATCGGACACATCGCCGGCAGCAAACACACCCGGGACGGATGTCTGGGTCGCGTTTCCGTTCAGGCCGCTTTCAACCACAATGTAGCCACCGTTCATTTCCAGCTGACCCTGAAAGATGTCAGTGTTCGGCTTGTGGCCGATGGCGATGAATACACCGGAAGTGTCCACGTCTTTGGTGGAGCCATCTTGCACATTCTTCAGGCGGACACCGGTTACGCCGTTGTCATCACCCAGAACCTCCTCCAGGGTGTGGTGCCAGCAGAGGGTGATATTGCCATTCTTTGCTTTGTCCAGCAGGCGATCCTGCAGGATCTTCTCGGCGCGCAGCTCATCGCGGCGATGAACCAGAACCACTTCGCTGGCGATATTGGAGAGGTACAGAGCCTCTTCTACCGCGGTATTGCCGCCACCAACGACCACGACCTTCTGGTCACGATAGAAAAAGCCGTCGCATGTTGCGCAGGCGCTTACGCCGCGGCCCTGAAAGGCCTCTTCTGACGGCAAGCCCAGGTATTGGGCTGAGGCGCCAGTGGCAATGATCAGCGCATCACAGGTATAGGTTTCGTTACCTTTCAGGGTGAACGGGCGGTTTTTCAGATCTACTTCGTGGATGTGGTCGAAAAGGATCTGGGTCTCGAAGCGCTCCGCGTGTTGCTGCATCTGCACCATCAGATCGGGGCCTTGCAGGTCGTGGGTGCCGCCCGGCCAGTTTTCTACTTCTGTGGTAGTGGTGAGCTGACCACCTTGCTGCATGCCGGTAATTACAACCGGATTGAGGTTGGCGCGAGCTGCGTAGATGGCAGCGGTATAGCCGGCGGGACCGGATCCGAGAATGATCAGTCGGTGATGGTTGCTCATGAAATACTCGCAAACTTCAGGTTTTAGATAATAGTGTGTGGCAGCGCTGGTTGCCCTGGAGGGGGATCATGCCGAGAAGGCGAGGCCGGATCAAGGTGATACCCCAGCAGATGCCGGTTGCGCGAGCAGTCTCGAGGCATGGGCTGCCAAAGTTGCGGGAATGATAGGGGATCACGGAAACGTGACCAAATAGTTTGGTCTTATTTATCTCATTGGGTGGTTCTATAGCCAGCGAAAATGATCGCCGAGCGAGGTGGCAGGCTATTAATGCGCCATATTCGAGTGAGCTCCACACTTCTAAACCGGCGTCACAAATCGATTTAAGAAGCAGCTTTAAGTATTTGATATTTATATGGTTTCATCTTTTTAAAGTAAATTATAGAAAGGTCTTGGTGTGGCATTTGCGTGGCGGGTGTAGTACACAGTCGACATGAAACAGAGCGGCTCAGCCGAATGCCGTCACAAGAAAAGAGCTCAACAAAAAGACTGAGGTAAGCCATTGAAGGCTGAGACTGACGCCGAAACGGCAAACGCTATTCCCGAGACATTCATTGCCCGCATCGTGCGCGAAGGTGCACTGATCGCTTTGCTGGCCGGCACACTCCTGGTTGGTATCAGTTTGCTCAGCTACGACGCCGGCGATCCCGGTTGGTCGCACACGGGTGATGGCGGTGATATACACAACGCCATAGGTCCAACCGGCGCCTGGCTCGCTGATGTCAGCCTGTCCCTGATTGGCTGGATGGCCTATCTGTTCCCGATTTTGATCGGCTGGCGTGCGCTGCGCATGTTGCGAGATCGGAATGCGCGTTTTCACGGACCGCTGTTGGCACTGCGGTTGGCCGGCCTCCTGATGCTGCTGCTTGCCGGTGCGGCTATCGCAACACTTTGTTTTGCTCAGGCCCAGGATCCCCTGCCATTTTCCAATGGCGGAATAATTGGTGCGGCCATATCCGCCTTTATGGAGAAGGGGCTCGGATATGTCGGCGCGACAATTTTGTTACTGGCCCTGTTTGCTATCGGCGTCACCATTTTTACCGGCATGTCCTGGCTGAAGCTGTTCGAAGATATCGGACGCAGTGTGCTGGTTGTTTTTTCGGCGCTTGCCGCGCGCATGGCCAGGGTTAAACAGGATCGTGAAGAAAAACGCGTAGCCCGGGAAGCGAAAGTCGTTCGCAAGGCGGCCATAGAGGAGGAAAAGCAGCGAACGGCCAAGCGACTGCCGCCCAAGATCGAGCCGATTGTCCCCCCGGTAAAAGAAAGCCCAAGGGTGGCCAAAGAAAAGCAAAGGGAACTGTTTAATGAGCCGGTTACCGGTACTTTGCCGGCGCTATCGCTGCTGGATCCCGCAGATACCAATAAGAAGGCCGGTTTCTCCCGTGAGTCCCTCGAAGCACTTTCCCGCTTGCTGGAGTTGAAACTCAAGGATTTCGGGGTGGTGGCTGAGGTTGTGTCGGTGTTGCCGGGCCCGGTGGTCACTCGCTTCGAAATTCAGCCAGCAGCAGGGGTCAAAGTCAGCCGCATTACCAATTTGGCCAAAGACCTTGCGCGCTCACTGGCGGTAATCAGTGTGCGTGTGGTGGAAGTCATTCCGGGTAAGTCGGTGGTGGGCATCGAGATTCCGAACGAAAACCGCCAGATGGTTCGCTTGTCTGAAGTGATTGGCGCTGAAGTTTATGAAAAATCCGGCTCGGCACTGACGCTCGCCCTGGGGCACGACATTGCGGGCCAGCCGGTAGTGGCCGATCTTGCCAAGATGCCGCACTTGCTGGTGGCGGGCACTACCGGCTCCGGTAAATCAGTCGGTATCAATGTGATGCTGCTGAGCCTGCTGTACAAATCCACACCGGAACAGGTACGACTGATCCTGGTTGACCCGAAGATGCTCGAGCTCTCCGTGTACGAGGGTATCCCGCATCTGCTCACCCCCGTGATTACCGATATGAACGATGCGGCCAATGGTCTACGTTGGTGCGTGGGCGAAATGGAGCGTCGCTACAAGCTTATGGCGGCCATGGGCGTGCGCAACCTGGCCGGCTTCAATCGCAAGGTCAAAGAAGCCAACGCGGCGGGGACCCCGCTGGTAGACCCGATCTGGCAGCCGGATCCAATGTCGAGCGTGCCGGAGTCGGAGCAGACTCCGCCACACCTCAAGCATTTGCCCGCGATTGTCGTCGTGATTGACGAATTTGCCGACATGATGATGATTGTTGGTAAAAAGGTTGAGCAGCTCATTGCCCGGATTGCGCAGAAAGCGCGGGCGGCAGGTATCCACCTGCTGCTGGCGACGCAGCGCCCGTCTGTGGACGTGATCACCGGCCTGATCAAAGCCAACGTACCTACACGAATGGCTTTCCAGGTTTCTTCCAAGGTGGATTCGCGCACGATTCTGGATCAGGGCGGTGCGGAGCAGCTGCTCGGGCACGGTGACATGCTGTACCTGCCACCGGGCACAGCCGTCCCCATCCGCGTGCACGGTGCATTCGTGGATGACCATGAAGTACACGAGGTGGTGGCTGACTGGTGCCGCCGCGGCGAGCCAGAGTACATCGATGGCATTGTGGACGATTCCAACAACAGTATCCCTGTGCCCGGGATGGCGACCGAAGGTGGTGAGGACGACCCCGAGGCCGATGCGCTGTACGATGAAGCCGTCGCTTTTGTGACCAAATCAAGAAAGGCATCCATTTCGTCTGTGCAGCGCCAGCTTCGTATCGGCTACAATCGCGCCGCGCGCATGATCGAAGCCATGGAGGCTGCCGGGGTCGTAACCCCGCAACAGGCGAACGGCAATCGCGAGGTGCTCGCGCCGCCACCGGCGTAAAGCTTTGGCATTTCGTTTGGGGTTCAGGCAGGGTTCACCTCCCGCCAACTAGTCTTTAAGGACAGCCCCAACCGACAAGCAAATTGGAAGGCAGCCATGAAACACACTCTGAGTCTTTTCCTGATCGCACTGGGTTTGACCCTCGGCACCTCTGGTGCCCGCGCTGACGCCACCGACGAATTGAGTCGGCTGCTGCAGCCGCTGGGGGCCATTTCCGGAAGTTTTCGCCAGACCCTGAAAGATGAAAAAGGCAAAGTCCTGCAGAAGAGCAGCGGCAACTTTTCTGTACAGCGCCCCGGCAAGCTGCGCTGGCAGACTGGCGAGCCATTTCCGCAGCTTCTGGTCACCAACAACAAGAAGCTGTGGCTTTACGACCCGGATCTCGAGCAGGTCACCATCCGCCCCGTCGACAACCGCATGAAAGAGACTCCGGCGTTGCTGCTGGGTGGCAAAGTCGAGGATATTCGCGGGTCATTCTCCGTTTCCAGCAAGCAGGGTGCCTATCACCTGACGCCCAAACGCGCCTCGGCACCATTCAAGTCCATGGTGATTCGCTTCGACAAGGGCGGCTTGCCAGCGGCAATGACCGTGCGTGACGGGATGGGACAGACCACTGAAATCAACTTCAACGGCCTGCAGGCCAATCCGAAGCTGTCTTCGTCCATTTTCAATTTCAAAGTGCCCAAGGGGACCGATGTAATCCGCGATGAATGATCTGTTCCGATCGCAACCCAGGCACCAGCCATTGGCCGCACGCATGCGGCCCCAGACTCTGGCCCACTATGTGGGCCAGACGCATTTATTGGGCCCCGGTAAACCCCTGAGGGAAGCCGTTGAGCGTGGCCAACTGCACTCAATGGTGCTGTGGGGGCCGCCAGGTGTTGGCAAGACCACATTTGCGCGCCTGCTGGCACAGGAGTGCGATGCGCGCTTTGCGACACTTTCCGCGGTTCTTGCAGGCGTCAAAGAAATACGCCAGGCGGTCGCCGAGGCCGAGCAGCACAGCGCCCAGTTTGGCCGCGGCACCATTCTGTTTGTGGATGAGGTGCATCGCTTCAACAAGTCACAGCAGGATGCCTTCCTGCCGTATGTGGAAGAGGGCACCGTTACCTTTGTTGGTGCCACCACCGAAAATCCGGCTTTCGAGCTCAATAACGCACTGCTGTCCCGCTGCCGTGTCTACCTCCTGCGCAGTCTGAGCCAGGAGGAATTGAGCGGATTATTGACCCGCGCGCTCACCGAGGATCCCGAACTGTCCGGGCGACAGATTCGCATGTCGCCGGCGGTGCTGGACAAGATTACCCTGAGCGCGGATGGTGACGCTCGCAGCGCGCTCAACCTGCTGGAGATTGCCTGCGACCTTTCCCGGGAAGAGGGTGGGGAGCAGGTCATTGACGAAACCGTATTGAGCGAAGTCCTCAGTGCGGATGTGCGCCGCTTTGACAAGGGAGGCGACTACTTTTACGACCAGATCTCCGCGCTGCACAAATCCGTGCGGGGATCAGACCCGGATGCCGCGCTTTACTGGTTTGCCCGTATGGTCGACGGCGGCTGCGACCCGTTATACGTTGCGCGCCGAGTGGTGCGGATGGCCAGTGAGGATATCGGCAATGCCGATCCGCGCGCGCTGGAGATCGCGCTGAACGCCTGGGAGGTACAGGAGCGGCTTGGCAGCCCGGAAGGCGAGCTGGCAATTGCCCAGGCGATCGTGTATCTGGCCATCGCAGCCAAAAGTAACGCCGTATACACCGCATACAAGCGGGCACTGGCAGATGTGCGTCGGGAGCCCAGTTACGAGGTGCCGGTACACTTGCGCAATGCGCCCACCAAGCTCGCGAAATCAATGGCTCACGGCGCTGAATATCGCTACGCACACGACGAGCCTGAGGGTTTTGCCGCGGGTGAGAACTATTTTCCCGAGCCCATCAGCGACCGGCGCTACTATCACCCGGTCAATCGAGGTCTGGAGGGGAAGATTATGGAGAAGTTGCAGCGACTGGAAACCCTCAACCGCCAGAGTGACCTGCAGCGCTACCCGAGCCCGGAAAAGCCTTAAACTCACCCCGGATAACAACAAGAACGTCAGAACATCGCTATGCAATGGCTTGCAATCGCTTTCGGAGGGGCAGTAGGCGCCTTACTTCGCCACCTGATTAGCCTGTGGAGCTATCCCGTATTCGAGGGCCGGATTCCACTCGGCACGTTTATCGTCAATCTCATTGGTTCATTTTTGATCGGCATCACTTATGTGCTGATTGTTGAGCGCGGCCTTCTGGGGCCTGAGTGGCGATTGATGATTATGACCGGGCTATTCGGTGCGCTCACAACCTTCTCGACCTTCTCGCTGGAAACCGTGCTGTTGTGGCACAATGGCCAGCCTTTAACGGCTCTGGCCTATATTTTGGCCAGCCTGCTGGTGTGTTTGGCAGCCACTGGAACCGCCATTGCACTGGCCATGAAATATCTATAACGCGGTAATCAATACATCATGCTCGATCCTAAACTGATTCGTACTCAACTGGACCAGGTTGCGGCGGCGCTCGCCAAGCGCGGTATGCAGCTGGATACAGCAAAACTGGAACAGCTCGAAGAGCAGCGCAAGGAACTGCAGGTGCGTACCGAGTCGCTGCAGAACGAGCGCAACAGCAAATCCAAAAATATTGGCCGTGCCAAAGCCGCCGGCGAGGACATTGCCCCGCTATTGAAAGAAGTAGAATCGCTGGGCGGACAGCTGGCGGAAGCCAAGCAGGCGCTGGCGGAATTGCAGCAGGAACTCGACGACATTCTGCTGGCCATCCCGAATATCCCGGACGAGTCTGTGCCGGAAGGCGCGGACGAAGATGACAACGTGGAGGTGCGCCAATGGGGCACGCCACGCAGCTTCGATTTTGAAGTGCGCGACCACGTTGACCTGGGTGCGAATCTTGGCGGCCTCGATTTTGAAGTGGCAACCAAATTGACCGGTTCCCGCTTTGCTGTGATGACCGGTTCTGTTGCCAAGCTGCACCGCGCATTGGCGCAGTTCATGCTTGACCTGCATGTAGACGCGCACGGCTACCAGGAAGCCAATGTACCGGTCATCGTCAATAGCGATTCCCTGTTCGGTACGTCTCAGCTTCCCAAGTTTGCCGAAGATTTGTTCAAGCTGGAGGATGAGCGCAATTTCTACCTCATTCCCACTGCCGAAGTGCCGCTGACCAACCTCTACCGCGACGAAATCGTCGAAGATGCGAATTCGCTGCCGCATAAATTTGTCAGCCACACCACCTGCTTCCGCTCCGAGGCGGGCTCCCATGGCCGTGACACCCGCGGCATGATTCGCCAGCATCAGTTTGAAAAGGTTGAGCTGGTTTGGTTCGCGCGTCCGGACCAGTCCGTGGATGCCCTGGAGCAGCTGACGGGCCATGCCGAAGCCGTGCTGCAGAAGCTGAACCTGCCGTACCGCACCGTGGTGCTGTGCGGTGGCGACATGGGCTTTGGCGCTCGCAAGACCTACGACCTGGAAGTGTGGATCCCGTCCCAGGACAAGTATCGCGAGATCTCTTCCTGCTCCCTGATGGGCGATTTCCAGGCTCGCCGTATGAAAGCGCGCTGGCGCAATCCGGAGACCGGAAAGCCCGAATTGCTGCACACATTGAACGGTTCGGGTCTGGCAGTGGGGCGCACATTGATTGCGGTACTGGAAAACTATCAACAGGCCGATGGTAGTATCGAAGTACCGGAAGTACTGCGCCCGTACATGGGGGGCGCAACCAAGATCGGCTAAGCAGTAATTGGAATACAACCTTGCGTTACCTGCCTCTCGCTTTTGATTTGAAAAACCGCCCCTGCCTTATTGTTGGTGGGGGTTCCATTGCCACGCGCAAAGCGCGGCTGTTGAAGAAAGCGGAGGCCTGCCTAATGGTAGTGGCTCCGGACATCACGGATGAGTTGCACCAGCTGGTATTGGCGAGCGGCGGCGAGTACATCGTCGGCCGCTACCATGCCGACCTGCTAAAGTGCGTTGATCTGGTGGTTGCTGCCACCGCCGACGCCACGGTGAATAAACAGGTGTCTGTCGATGCCCGTGCACTGCGCCTGCCCGTTAATGTGGTGGACTCACCGGATCTTTGCACCTTCACTTTTCCCTCGATCGTTGAGCGCGGCCCACTGGCGGTAGGCATAAGCAGTGGCGGCAGTGCCCCTGTGCTGGCGCGGATGCTGCGCGCGCAAATAGAAACATTGCTATCACCTGGTCTCGGGATGGTCGCAGAGCTTGCCGGCCGTATGCGGGGCAAGGTGAAAGCGGCGTTACCAGAGGCCCAGCGAAAAGACTTCTGGCACTGGGTGTTTAACGGCCCGATTGTCGGCCAGGTTGAACGCGGCCACGGCGCGGATGCCGAGCAGACGTTGCTGAAAGAGCTCCAGCGGTGGCAGGAGACGCCCGCGCCCGGTGGTGAGGTCTACCTTGTGGGCGGGGGGCCTGGCGATCCCGATCTGCTGACGTTTCGCGCTTTGCGGCTGATGCAGCAGGCCGATGTCGTTTTGTATGATCGCCTTGTATCGGATGAAGTTCTGGAGCTGGTCCGGCGCGATGCAGAGCGCATTTATGTCGGCAAGAAAAAGCAGTTTCACTCGGTTCCTCAAGACGACATCAACCAGTTACTGGTCGATCTCGCAAAGGAGGGCAAAAAGGTTTTGCGCCTGAAGGGCGGGGATCCGTTTGTTTTTGGCCGAGGTGGTGAAGAAATCGACAAGCTGGCGGAAGCACAAATTCCATTTCAGGTGGTTCCGGGTATTACCGCGGCGATCGGCTGCTCGGCGTATTCCGGCATACCGCTAACGCACCGGGATTACGCGCAATCGGTTCGCTTTATTACCGGGCATCTAAAGCAGGGTACTCTGGTGTTGCCGTGGCAGGAGCTGGTGACACCGAACCAGACTGTCGTGTTCTACATGGGCCTCACGGGGCTTGCCACCATTTCCGAGCAGCTGATCGCCCATGGGATGGCGGCAGACACGCCGGCAGCACTGGTGGAGAAGGGTACCACCCGGGAGCAGCGCGTGATCACAGGTACCATCGCCACCTTGCCGGGACTGGCCGAAGAACACAAAGTAGAGGCGCCTGCGCTTACCATCGTAGGCGGCGTGGTCAACCTTCGGGAAAAACTGGGCTGGTTCAACTAACCCGGATCACACGCCGTGCTTTTGGGCCGCTTTGTCACGCCGACGTAAACTCGATTATCACTCGCAGCTCCCCTAACTATACTGAGGGAGTTGTTCGCGAGTGGTGGCCAGTATGTTTTGGAAGTTGGTTCGATTTTATTGCACCATCGTGGTGCGAACTTTCCTTCCGCAGGAAAGTGAAATTGTATTGGCGAAAGAAAATGATGATCACCTGCGGCGCTATTCCAAGCGCTACAAGATCAAGCGGGGCTGGGTGAAAAACCTCTGGATTGGCACGTCGCTGCTGATGCTGTGCTTCCCGTTACTGCCCTTTATGTTGGCAATCGGGTTGTTAACTTCTTTCCTGTCTTTCGCCATTCTTGATGAAACCGCCTGAGCCGCGTTGCGCGACCCAGGCGAGTTGTATCAATCAATTCAATCGCAGGCTGTAGACAATCTCTTTTTCCTTGAAGGGCGAGGCCTTGCCTTCCACCCAGTCGCGATGCCCATTACCAAAGAATGGAGACAGCGGGTGGGCACTCTGGCCTGTCGCCATATGGAAAATTCCCGATTCCTCCCGGCCTGGCGCCACCACCAACCGTTCTGACGCGCCATTGGTGGAGGACTGCACGCGCGGCATGTGTGAGTCGCCGGGCAGGGGGTCTGCAGGCATTGCGGTAAACCAGTTCACTGCTGACACGGCTTTACCCAGCGGGTGTTCAATACGCGCTGAGTTTTGTGCCCCCCAGGTCTGCTCTGCGAGAGGCAGTCCGGTTTCCGCCATTTGCTCAAGAACCGTATCAAGTGCGGCCATTTTCAGTGCGCGCCAGGATTCGTACTCCGGGTTGAGCAGGTGCTCAGGCTCTTTCTCAAGCATCTCCCATGCAGGGTACTCTACCTGCCGGTTCACCCGACCAAAGGAGAAATCCTCTTCGTAGCGCCGCATGTAGGTCAATACCGGCGCGGTTGCGAGCTCGATAAAGTTGAGGCGGAAGTTGCGCACAATCCGGTAGCCTACGGAATCCGCACTGGCGCGTCCGCCCCAGTTCCTGATTTGAGCGGCTATCTCTTCGTAGCCGGCCATTTCCTGGGTAAGCGTCAGCAAATGCTCCTGCCAGCGCTGCAGGAAAACGGCGCGATCATCCAGCTGAATGTCCAGCAGATCCTGTTCGTCGAACGTTTCCCGAGCGAAAAGGGCATCGCGGATTTGTTGCTGGCGGGCCCCCAGAGCGTAGCCACCATCACCCATCACTTTCAGGTATTCCCCATCCATGGTGCGGGAGTTTGCGGTCCAGATCCGGTGGGAGGGCGGATTGTAGACCCTGGGCTGCTCTTCCAGCGTCAGGTAACCGTCCCAGTAAGCCGTACCATCAGCCCAGCTCACGGATCGGCTGCCATCGAGACCGACCCTGCGCGGAATGGGGCCTGCCACCGTCCAGCCGATATTGCCTTCACTGTCACCAACGACAAAGTTCTGATGGGGAATCCCGAGCTGCGGGGCAAGATCCAGGGCGTCCTTTGTGCTGGTGACATTTTCCATCAGCAATAGATTCATATTGGCACCACGCACATCGTGCGCGACCCAGCGGTAGGCCAGGGGCGTGCCGTGATGGTTGGTGGCAACGACCGGCCCCCAGATGGTTTTCCGGATCTCCAGCTCGGTTGGCGCCTGGCCTTTGACCTCGATCTGTTCTTTCTCGATAGTGAAGTCTGCCCAACCGTCGGGAGTCCGGTACTGTGCTCCGTCTTCAGAGAGCTCGAGGGGAATCAGGTCACCCCAGTCCGCCGTGGTGTTGGTAAAGCCCCAGGCGACCTGGCCATTGCTACCGGCCACGATGATTGGGCCACCGGGGAGGGAGGCGCCGCGCATTTCACGCTCACTGCCGGGAACCACCCAGCCGGCGCGGTACCAGATATTGGGCACCGTGATGGCGAGGTGCATATCGTCGGCAACAATGGCACCACCGTGGGCCGTCAAAGCGCCGCCTACAACCCAGTTATTGCTGCCGACAATCATGTCTTCGCTCTGCATGGGCGCATAGGCCATAGGCTCACCGGCTACATCAAGCGCGGCGATATCCGTTTCAGGCAGGTTGATCGGATCCCGCGCACTGCCGATTAGCGGTGCATCCCAGATTCCCCCCTTCGGTACGAAGAAGTCGTACAGGTCCTTTGGCAGCAGTTCGGCCAGTGCGTTGTCGCGTCGCTCGAACTTGCCGGTTTCACTTTGCAACGTGAGATACATGCTGAAAATGGAGAGCAGGCTGTCTGCCGGAACCCACTCGCGGGGTTCCTGTGCAAGCAGGGCGTACTCCCAGGGATAGGCGCCAAGCTGATCGAGGCCAAAATTCACGCCATCGGCGTAACGCTGAAGCAGGAGGCGCTGCGCTTCGGGCATTGCCGCAATATTGCGTTCGGCGCGCTTGCGGAACTGGTGCGCGCGAATGCCCTTGTCGTGCTCCAGCGCCGCGGAGCCTACCAGTTCGGACAGTTCGCCGGCCGCGTTGCGACGCAGCAGATCCATTTGGAAGAAACGCTCCTGCGCATGCAGGAATCCGAGCGCATAGGCGATGCTGCCGCGATCTTCCGACCTGATGAAGGCGACCCCCTGGCTGTCGCGCTCAATTTCGACCGGGATCTCCAGTTGCCCTGTCTCAAGTTCGCCTTCCAGCAGGGGCAGGCTTTGGCGAAGCCATAACCATGCAGCAAGCAAAACTAGTATAAAAAGGACAAGAAGGGCGGTTGCCAGCCGTATGAGGCGAGGTATCAATTGTGGCTTATCAGTCATCGCTCATTTTCCGAGATAAATTGTCAGGTTGTTATTTTGGGACTTGGCGCGTTTATGAGTGTACCAATAGATTTTTCAATTCTTATGTTACCGGGGGACAATATTTGGTCATATTGATACATGTGGGGTAGAAATAAATGCCATTATGGCGCGATAATGCACTTTGTCCTGAGAGAAAACTGACTAGTCACAACAAAAAAGTCACCAAGTGCTTTTCTTGATACTTTTGTGCCCGTAATATGGCCGGACATAACAATGAAAAAAAGCAGTTTTCATCACGCTTGTTCAATAAAAACTAAACGCGAGGCCGCGATGATGCACAACGCCGATCAGTCCGGTAAAAACCGGTTCTTTACCCTGTCCACCCTCTCCGGCGCCATAGCCGTAGCAACCGCTTTGAGCGGCACTGCATATGCTGCCGAGATCGAAGAAGTAGTAGTAACTGCGCAGAAGCGCGCCGAAAACCTGCAAGATGTTCCTATTGCCATTTCCGCTTTTACTGGCGACTCCATGAAAGCGATGGGCGTTAAGAACCTGACGGATCTGGGTAAATTTACCCCCGGCGTGGAAATGAACAACGATACCCCGCTGCAGCCGACCTACAGCGTGCGCGGTATTGAAACTGGCGACTTTACTGTGGGCTCCGACCCAGCAGTGGCCGTGTACGTCGATGGCGTATATACCGGCCGTGGCGCAGGCGCCGAGATTCCTCTGGCCGACATTGAGCGCGTGGAAGTGCTGAAAGGCCCGCAGGGTACTCTGTTCGGCCGCAATGCGACCGGTGGTGCCATCCACATCATCAGCCAGAAGCCGCAGGCGGAAGACACTGCCGAGCTGAACCTGTCTGCCGGTAACTTCGGCCGTATTTCTTCTGATTTGCTGCTGAACAGCCAGCTGAGCGACACCGTATACGGTCGCTTCACCGCGTCTACCAACCGTCGCGACTCGTTCGCTGACAATATTAACGGCGGCGCCACAACCGGCAATATCGATACCCAGACGTACCGTGCATCCCTGGTTTGGGAAGCCTCTCCTGACACTGAAGTACTGTGGCGTGCCGATTACGGCATCATGGATCAGGGCAGTGCGCTGCGCTCTTCCATTGTTCCGACCCTGCAGGCGATGGATGGCGGCACCGATGTATTTGGTGATTACGCGCTGGATACCCCAACCATTGAAGATCGTGATTCCTGGGGCACGTCGCTGACCATTACCCACGACTTCAACGACCTGACCTTCACCTCGATCACTGCATATCGCGGTTTTGACGCGCACCTGCAGCAGGACGAAGACGGCACCGCTAACCCGGATTACATGTTCGGTTCTGCCAACTTTGATGAGCAGACCCAGTTCTCCCAGGAATTCCGTCTCAATGGCGCGACTGACACGCTGAAATGGACCCTGGGTGCGTCGTATTCTCGTGAAGAGCTGGAACACGTTACCGATGCGTACTTCACCGCAGGTTCTCTCGAGTCCTTCGCGATTTATGAAGGCCTGAAGGGTAATCCGGAGATGTTTGGTATTCCGCAGGCCGTCTTCGATCAGATGAGCACCACTGAGCAGGAAGATGCGGCTGCAAAAATTCGCGCGGCTATGGCAGCTGGCTTGGTACCGGGCATGCCGGAAGGTTCCGCAGTAACCTCCGTGGTTTATGACTTGCTGATGGCTTCCGATGTATTCCAGCAGCAGATTGGCGCTCAGCTGGCGCCGCTGAATGCCATGCTGGCACCTTACGGAATGGAGCTCGGTGCGAAAAACCTGAGCAGAGCGGACATGATGGCCTCTCTGATGACTGGAATTTATCCATGGGTTGCCGCCGATACCCCCTGGAACGAAAGCGTTACCAACACTGGTGACTATCGTTCCGCGGCGATTTACGGTGACGCCACCTGGAGCCTCACTGAAAAAATGGATCTGACTGTTGGCGCACGCTATACCGCCGATAAAAAAGATTTCACCATTGAGAGCTCCTACCAGAATGCACTGCCGGTAGCGCTGGTTGGTAATATCGGTCTCGTTGATGATGACGGTAACCCGCTGGCGATTCCTCTGCCCGACGGTAGTTTCCTGACTGCTATTCCTATGCCCGGCGTAGTGATGCAGCAGCGCTTCGGCATGGCGTTCAACAACAATGGCATCGAAGATCTTTACGCGAAGCTGGATGATTCCTGGAGCGACCTGTCTGGCCGTGTCGTGCTGGATTATCGCTGGAACGATGACGTCATGACCTTCATCTCTCTGGCAGATGGCTTCAAGGCGGGTGGCTTCAACAGCTTCAGTGCTGCTCCTGGTATTGATCCGTCCTTCGACCAGGAGAGCGTGACCAACCTCGAAATCGGCATGAAGAGCAGCCTGTTTGACAATGCAGTGCGCTTCAATGCGTCTGTATTCGCGTACGATTACAAGAACCTGCAGCAACTGGATCTGGTTGGTAAGCCAATCCCGAACTACTACCTGCGCAACGCTGATGCGGAAGGCCGTGGTGCGGAAATGGAAGTTCAGTGGGCAGCCACCGACAACCTGTTCATCGCCGGTAACTACTCGTACCTGGATACCGAGTACACCCGCTACCAGATCATCGAATCCATCGGTGAAACGGAAGAGAAAAACTCTCGTGTAGGCCAGCCGCGTGTGGGCACTCCCAAGAACAAGTTCAACATCATGGCTGAATACTCTTTCGGCCTGGATCAAGGTGGCGAAGTTGTTCTGCGCGGTGACTACAACTGGACCGGCGAGCGTGTGGGCTCCATCAGCGACCCGGCTCGTGTAATCCCGGACTACCAGCTGTTCAACCTGCGTGCTGGCTGGAACAGCGCTTCCGACCGTTACGCTGCAGCCCTGTGGGTTCAGAACGTAACCGACGAAGAAATCGCCGGCGGCTACGGCGGCACTGGTGCTGCAATCGGCGCGAGCCCTGCATGGCGCTTCCTGCCGCGTACTTACGGCGCAGACTTCACCGTGCGCTTCTGATCGCAATTTCCATTGCGGATCAACTCGAAAGGGTCGGCTTTGCCGGCCCTTTTTTGTGCCTGCCGATCATGCCAGCAAATTCCTGGCGCGAGATCCCGCACTAAATGCGCCGTATTCATGGGAATCCACCACAATGCATGTATGATCAAAACACTAAAGTCGTTGACTGGATCCGGGGATGAATCTGATTACGCAGGTGGGATCAGAGGTAGCGGGGGAGTCCGGAGCTTCTCCTTCCATGCAGGAGCTGTCGATAGATGCACGTATCGACCTGCTTAACCAATACCAGCAGGTTCGCAATGAAAGCTGTTCACTGGCTGACCCGCTGGGCGCAGAAGACATGCAGCTTCAATCCATGCCTGATGCCAGTCCCACAAAATGGCACCTGGCGCACACCAGCTGGTTTTTTGAAACCTTCCTGCTGAGGAAGTCCCTCTCCGGATACCGGGTGTTTGATCCCGACTACCATCACCTGTTCAATTCCTATTACAACGCTCTCGGCCAGCCGTTTTCCCGACCCCAGCGCGGGTTGCTCTCACGACCAGACATCGAACAGATATTTGCGTATCGGCAGCACGTGGATCGCGCAATCGAGCAACTCCTTACCGAAGAAGACTGCCCGTTGCCTGTCGGCGAGCTGCTGACACTTGGCCTCCACCATGAGCAGCAACACCAGGAACTGATACTCACTGACATCAAGCATGCGTTCTCGATAAATCCTCTACTACCGGCTTATCTCGAAGACCTCGACGGTGACGACGACCCGGATGTGCGGGCAAAGGGCCTGACATGGCTGGAAGTACCTGAAGACACCTACGCCATAGGCAGTGATGGCGATGCCTTTTACTTCGACAATGAAGGGCCTGCGCACCAGCAACTCCTGCCCGCATTTCAGATCGCCTCGCGCCTGGTCACCAATGGGGAGTTCCTCGAGTTTATGGAAGAGGGCGGGTATCGCGAACCCCGCCTGTGGCTCTCGGACGGGTGGGCCTGGGTACATCAGCACGGGCGAGAAGCGCCCCTCTACTGGCAAAAGCGTGATGGCGACTGGTTCCAGTTCACCCTCGGGGGCCTGGTACCCGTGGATATGGAAGCTCCGGTGTCACACGTGAGCTTTTATGAGGCGGACGCCTTCGCCAGTTGGGCCGGAAAGCGCCTGCCCACGGAGTTCGAATGGGAAGTCGCGGCCTGGCTACACCGGCAGCCAGATGCCTTGTCGAGTGCCAACATGCTGGAAAAACGCAAATACTGTGCTGCGGTCGAAAGCCATGGTCCAGCGCAATTTCTCGGCAATCTCTGGGAGTGGACGGGCAGTGCGTACCTGCCTTATCCCGGATTTCGCGCCAGTGCCGATGCGGTAGGTGAGTACAACGGCAAATTCATGTGCAACCAGATGGTACTGCGCGGTGGCTCTTGTGTGACACCGGCCAGCCACATCCGCATCAGTTACCGCAATTTTTTCTATCCTTATCAAGCATGGCAGTTCACCGGCATCCGACTGGCAGGAGACCCAGTTTGAATATTGCGCTAAATACCCAGCCAAATGCTCCGAAAGGCAACGTCCCCAAGGTTCTGCAGTCGCAAGAAATGGAGGGCGGTGATTTTTTAAGCGATGTGATAAGTGGGCTCAGGGCAGACCGCAAGTCTCTTCCGTGTAAATACCTGTATGACGCAGCCGGTTCAAAAATATTTGAGCAAATCTGCGAGCTCAAGGATTACTACCTGACAAGGACTGAAGCGCATATTTTCGCAGAGAATCTGCCCGAAATTGCCAGGACGCTCGGGGCAAATGTCACCCTGGTCGAGCCCGGCGCGGGTAACTGTGAAAAGGCCGAGCCCCTGCTGTCTGTGATGGAGTCCCCCGCAGCGTATATTCCCATTGATATCTCGCCGGAGATTCTGCATGCAGCAGAATCTCGGCTTCAGGCGGCACTACCATCACTGCCGATACAGGCGGTTGTCGGAGACTTCACTGCGCCAATAACCTGGGAGCCTAACCGGCTGGGTAATCGCCGCGTGATTTTCTTCCCGGGGTCTACCATCGGCAATTTTTCCTGCGAGCAGGCCGAGAGGCTACTGGCGGATTTTGCCAGTTGGCTGTCGCCAGGCGACGGGCTCCTGCTGGGCGTTGACCTGGTCAAGGACTCTGTGGTGCTTGAGCGCGCCTATCACGATGATGAGCACGTGACGGAAGCGTTCAATAAAAACCTGCTCCGGCGGATCAATCGTGAACTGAATGGCAACTTTGACATGGATGGTTTTTCCCATCGCGCCTTTTACCATCCGCTACGACAACGGGTGGAAATGCACCTGGTCAGCCTGAAAAGCCAGCAAGTTACGGTGGCTGGTGTGCAATTTCAGTTTGAAGAAGGGGAGACTATCCACACCGAAAACAGCCACAAATATACCCAGGAAGGGCTCACGAAGCTGCTGGCACGCACGGGTTTTACGCCATGTCGGCATTGGACGGACAACAACAATCATTTTGCCATCTACTATGCAGAAATCACCTAACCCCAGCTTCCGCATTTTATTCTTATTATTCGCCTGTTGGCTTGTACCACTTGCCAGTCATGCAGACGGTGAGACATCACAGGATGAGATCGTGGTGTACAAGTCGCCGTTCTGTCTTTGCTGCAAGGAGTGGATAAAGCACCTCGAGCAGAATGCCTTTACGGTGACCAGCGAAAATGATCTGGATACCGCCACTATCAAGCAACAGAAAGGCGTTCCGCACAGTATGCAGGGCTGCCATACCGGTGTCTCGAAAGGCCAGTATGTGTTCGAAGGGCATGTACCTGCGCGCCTGATACGGAAGTTTCTTGCGCATCCGCCCGAAAATGCCATTGGCCTGGCTGTTCCAGGAATGCCGAAAGGCAGTCCCGGGATGTATCGGGGTAAAGATTTCAAGCCGTATAACGTATTCGTGATCATGCCGGGGGGCGATTACCGCTTGTATGAAGCAGTGACCGCGCCCGAAGCATCTTGAGGTTGGCAAATTCCTGCGAGGGCCGTTAATCTGAGCGGCCCTTACAAGTTGTACCAGATAATGCCCAGTAGCCCCCATTCATCCCTTGTCCGTACTGAAGCCTTCCGTCCTGCCATAGGGCTTGGCAACTGCCATCTGCAAACAATTTTTCCCCGCTACCACCGCCCGCGCCCCTGGATCCACACCCAGTGCCAATGGCTACAGACGCCCGACGGCGACCGGCTAGCGCTGCATACGCCAGCACCTCTGCGAGATGATGCCAGTGCACCCATCGTACTGATTCTTCATGGCCTTGAAGGCTCGGTAGAGTCACCTTATGTGCAGGGTATTATGCAGGCACTTAAGGCGTCAGGTTTTCAGGTCGCCGTTATGCATTTTCGAGGCTGCGGCGGTGTGCCCAATCTGTTGCCACGTGCCTATCACAGTGGCGACAGTGCCGATCCCCGGTGGCTGGCCGGGCATCTGCGCGAGCGCTTCCCGGCAACACCACTCATGGCGGTTGGTTACTCGCTGGGTGGCAACGTTCTTCTGAAATGGCTCGGCGAGGATGCTGAGCAATCCCCACTGAGCGCGGCGATTTCGGTGTCCGCACCATTGGATCTGCACGCGTCCAGCCGACGGCTGCAGCAGGGGTTTTCCAGGGTTTACCAGCGCCATCTACTTAGCAGCTTGCGCGACAGCCTACGGCGCAAAGCACAGAATCCAGAGCTGGCCCACAAGATGCCCAAACTCGATGAGGCGCGGTACTTCTCAAGCTTCCGGCATTTCGATGATCACTTTACGGCGCCACTACATGGATTTGCCGACGTCGATGACTACTACACCCGCGCTTCAAGTAAGCCTCTGCTAAAGCACATACAAATACCGACACTGATTCTCCATGCGGCCGATGATCCGTTCGTCTGCAGAAGTGCCATTCCCGAACCGCACGAAGTGAGTCCCTCTGTAACCCTGGAGATCAGCAAGCAGGGCGGTCATGTGGGGTTTATAAGTGGAAGCCTCTGGCGTCCCCAATACTGGTTGGAAGCACGGATCCCTCAGTTCTTCCTCGATAACATGCCCAATTGCCCTGAATAGCGAGCGGTTTAGCGGCGAACTGCTAAGGTTGGTGCATAACAATGATCAATCGGATCCGACCGCCACCAGAGCTGTTCGATCCCGGATCTTCGCAGGGAACCCCAGTGCAGCGAAATGTCTTGCCTTACCAGCAACAGAAGCTGGTTGCACAAGTCGCAGTGGTCGTTTTGGCCCTGTTTGCATTTTTACGGCCGGTTGCCGAAACCCAGGAGCAGGCTGGCACTCTGACCATAAGCTACGAGCAGGCCGTGTTCTACAGCCTGCAGCAACATCCACGGCTTGCAGCGTATGAATTTCGTCGTCAAGCGGCAGCGGCGCGTACGATCCAGGCGGGCGTCGGCCCGCGACCAGAGCTTGGAGTGGAAATCGAAGACGTCGCCGGCACGGGAAACTTTAACGGTACTCAAAATGCACAAGTCACGGTGGGTGTTGGCTGGGTGCTGCAGTGCGATGTTATCGACAAGCGTGTACAAGCCTCTCGCATACAAGCTTCACTGATTGAAACCGAGCAGCAAATTGCTGCACTGGATGTGGCTGCGGATACCGCGCGCTATTTCTTGCAGGCTCTGGCACAACAAGAGCGGTTGTCTCTCGCGCAACACGCGAAGAGAGAGGCCCGTCACGGTCTGGAAGATATTCGAAGGCAAGTACAAGCAGGAAAGCTGCCCGAGGCCGAAGCCTCGCGCGCCAGGGCGGAACTGGAGCGTCGCAGCCTGGCCGCTGAAGACGTCGAACATGAATACATCATTTCCAAGTACCAGCTTGCTGCCCAGTGGGGTGACAGACATCCGCGCTTTTCGGCACTGAAAGGGTCGCTTGCGGTGCCAGTTGCAACGATCGATATCGCCTGGTTGCAGGAGCAGGTCAGCAATAATCCCCAACTCACGCTTTTCCTGAATCGAGACCGAATTGCTGAAGCTGACATTGCTCTGGCAAAGGCGGAGGCTGGTATCCAGTGGCGTATAGATGCCGGCATCCGTCGCCTGGAAGAGGTCGATGATTACAGTCTCGTTGCCGGCATTACGATTCCACTCGGGCGCAGCAATCGCAATATTGCCAGGGTGAACGCACTTATGGCGGAGCAGAAGCGGTACCAGGTGGAACAGAGCGCACAAAGCATTGCGCTGGAAACCCAAGTCTACGTTATGGCACAGCAACTACTGCATAGTCGTCATGTATCCGAGGCATTTGCTCATCGCATCATCCCCAGCCTACAACGGGCGCTGGCGGACACCCGTAACGCTTACCAGTTGGGAAAATACAGTTACTACGAACTTGCAGCGGCTGAGCGGGATCTTATCGATGCTCGCCTTTCATTCCTGCAGGCCCAATATTCAACCCGACTGTACTGGATAGAGATCGAAAAACTTACCGGCCTGTCCCTTGCCCAGCCTTTACCTGTAAGCCCGCCTGGGTACGAAAAGTGAAAACGTATTTAATCGGCAGTCTGGTTGTGACGTTGCTGCTTTTCGGCGCGGGCGTGTTCAGCGGCGGTGCAGTCGGGGTAGCAGACAGTGAGAAGCATGGCGGACATAGCTCCGCCCCCGTTGAAACGGGCCCCCACCATGGTCGCATGTTGCGCAAAGACGACATCGCGGTGGAACTCGCAATCTTTGAATCCGGTGTTTCGCCGGAGTTCAGAGCCTGGGTTTCAGAGAAGGGTAAACCGGTGGATCCGCGAGAGGTCCTTGCATCGGTAACCCTCAGCAGACTGGATGGGGAACAGGAACAAATCAGCTTCGTCCCCAAAGACGATTATTTACGTGGGAACACAGAGATTCGTGAGCCCCACTCCTTTGTGGTGAGCGTGACTATTCGCAGTCGCGGCAAAATGTATCACTGGCAATACGACAGCTTTGAAGGGCGCACGCGTATCACTCGAGAAAATGCTGAAGCCTTGGGCATACAAACCGCAATTGCCGGGCCAGCGCTTCTGCGAGAAACCACAAAAGCTTACGGCCGGCTGGTTATGAATCCAGAGCGAAAGAGGGAAGTCCGAGCCCGTTTTGACGGCACCGTAGACTCGGTGAACGTTGCCCTCGGGGAAAGAGTAACCAAAGGTCAAGCCGTGCTTGCGATAAACAGTAATGAAAACCTCAAAACTTACACTATAAGCTCCCCCATCAATGGCATTGTTCTGCAGCGAAATGCCAACCCAGGGGAGCAAACTGGCGGTCGCAACTTACTCGTCATTGCCGATGAACACGCACTTATAGCGGAACTGGAAGTATTTCCATCAGTGCGCCCGCGTGTTCATCCCGGCAACCCTGTGTCGCTCATCGTGCGAGGAATGCGCACACCGGTAACCGGCGTGGTAAAGCAGATCGATCCCGTGCTCCGGCCAAATCAGGCCAGCATTGTGCGAGTCATGTTAGATCAGGTTTCACAGGGATTGGCCGCCGGTTCATTTCTCTCTGCAGCCATACAGATCGATGAATACGAGGTGCCACTTGCGGTACAGCGATCGGCACTTCAGTCCTATCGGGATCACGCCGTGGTTTACGCCCAGTATGGAGACCAATATGAAGTACGCATGCTCAAACTCGGGCGCCAAGCCGATGAATGGGTGGAAGTACTCGATGGACTCAAGCCAGGCACGCGCTATGTCACGGGCAATAGTTACATCATCAAGGCAGATATCGAAAAATCCGGTGCCGCACATGATCACTGAGATTGTCGGATGCTGGCCTATCTGATCCGGTTCTCAATCCAGAATCGCCTGCTGGTACTGGCGACAGTCGCATTACTCTGCGGCATCGGCATATGGAATTTCACCCGTCTGCCCATTGATGCCGTTCCGGACATCACCAATATACAGGTGGTGGTTAACACCGAAGCGCCAGGCTTCACACCGCTGGAAATTGAGCAGCGCGTAACCTTTCCGGTCGAAAGCACCATGGCGGGAATACCCAAACTCGCCTATACCCGGTCGTTATCACGCTATGGCCTGTCCCAAGTCACGGTAATTTTTGAAGACGGCACCGATATTTACTTTGCCCGCCAGCTGGTAAATGAGCGCCTGATTGCCGCACGCAATAGCTTGCCACCAGGGTTAGAGCCCGAGCTCGGCCCCATCTCGACAGGTCTTGGCGAGATTTTCATGTTTACCGTCGATGCAGAGCCGGGCGCGAGCAAGCCGGATGGCAGTGCGATCACCACCACCGACCTGCGCACGGTACACGACTGGATTATACGCCCGCAGTTGCTGCGCGTTCCCGGGGTCGTTGAAGTCAATCCTATCGGCGGCTATAAGCGGGAAATACTCGTCGCTATAGAGCCCCAAAACCTCCTCGCTTTTGGCCTGACCCAACAGGATCTTATCCGAGCGGTGCAGGCAAACAATAGTAATCGTGGTGTTGGCTTCATCGACTACAACGGTGCCCAGTGGCTCATGCGTGTACCAGGGCAGGTGGAATCCGTAGACGCGATTGAAGACTTCCTTATAACCAGTGCTCAGGGTGTTCCGGTCAGGCTTGGTGATGTAGCCAGAGTCGGTGAAGGCCATGAGATGCGCACCGGTGCCGCTACGCAAAATGGCCGCGAAGTGGTGATGAGCACCGTATTCATGCTTATTGGGGAAAACAGCCGCACAGTAGCCAATGCTGTCGGTGAAAGACTTGAGGCCATCAAGGCGAGCTTGCCAGCCGGTATAACCGTAACGGCGGTTTATGATCGTACTGGTCTGGTCGACAAGACTTTACACACCGTGCGCACGAATTTGCTCGAAGGGGCAACACTGGTCATCGTCATTCTGTTCCTACTGTTGGGAAATGTACGCGCAGCCATACTGACAGCTCTGGTAATCCCCATTGCCATGCTGATGACAGTAACCGGCATGGTGCAAGCGCGGGTCAGTGCGAATCTGATGAGCCTCGGTGCGCTGGATTTTGGGTTGTTGGTTGACGGCGCCATCATCATCGTTGAGAACTGCCTTCGCCGCCTGAGTGAGGCCTCAGGAAATGGTGCGCCACTGGGCTTGAAACAGAGACTGGAGGTGGTCTTTCAATCCACCCGCGAGGTAATCCGTCCGGCCATGTTCGGCGTTTTTATTATCACCGCGGTGTACTTGCCTATTTTTGCTCTCAGCGGTGTCGAGGGCAAAATGTTCCACCCGATGGCAATCACAGTGGTCTTGGCGTTGCTGGCGGCCATGCTGCTTTCAATCACCTTTGTGCCGGCCTGTATCGCCCTCCTTTTTCGCAAACCGGTGGTTGAGAAAAAGCATCTGGTACTGGACAAAATACGCGATATCTACCGCCCCCTGCTGGAATTTGCCATCCGTCAACGGATACTCGTGGTCGCGGTGGCAGCAGTGCTGGTACTCGTTTCTGCCTACAGCGCCACCAAACTTGGCAGCGAGTTCGTACCTAACCTGGACGAAGGGGATGTCGCCATGCATGCATTACGGATACCTGGTACTTCCCTTGAGCAGGCCATCGTTCTACAGGAGACTCTGGAGTCCCGAATCAGGGAAATGCCGGAGGTCGAGCGTGTATTTGCCAAACTTGGGACTGCTGAGGTCGCAACGGATGCTGTGCCGCCGAGTGTTGCCGACAACTTCATCATCATGAAGCCGCGTACTGAATGGCCCGACCCGAATAAACCTAAAAGCCAACTGGTTGAAGAACTCGAGACTTTGGTGGAACCGATTCCCGGCAACAAGTATGAATTCCTGCAGCCAATTCAGATGCGCTTCAACGAGCTTATTGCCGGTGTCCGGTCAGAGCTCGCGATCAAGGTATTTGGCGACGATTTCGACCAGCTTACAGCCATCGGATATCAAATTGAAGCGGCGATAAAGAACGTGGAAGGCATTGCCGACATCCAGTTGGAACAGACAAGCGGGCTTCCGATGCTCACCATCAGCCCTGATCGAGAGGCCCTTACGCAATACGGACTAGATATCAGTAATGTTCAGGATCAGCTGGCCACTGCCTTACGTGGCACGGTCGCGGGTCACTATTATGAAGGCGACCGTCGTGTGGACATCGTTGTACGCCTGCCCGAAGTACTGCGGAAAGATCCTTCGGAGCTGGCAAAGCTGCCGGTGCATCTTCGCGATGGAAATTATGTCCCTCTGGAAGAAGTAGCCGAACTGAATCTCGTTCAGGGAATCAACCAGGTATTCCGTGAAAACGGCAAGCGACGCGTAGTGGTAACCGCAAATGTGCGGGGGAGGGATCTTGGCGGTTTCGTCTCCGAGGTACAGCAGGCGGTCAGCAGTAAAGTGAAACTTCCTGCCGGATACTGGCTTGAGTATGGCGGCACCTATCAGTCGCTGCGTTCGGCCAGCCAGCGCCTGAGCCTGGTTGTACCGCTAACTCTGGTGCTGATCATGGGATTACTGTTACTTGCTCTGGGTTCAATGAAAGATGCGTTAACTATCTTCAGTGGTATTCCTCTGGCACTTACCGGTGGTGTGCTGTCATTGATGCTTCGCGATATCCCGTTTTCCATTTCTGCCGCGGTCGGCTTTATTGCGCTTTCGGGCATCGCAATACTGAATGGCCTGGTTATGGTGGCCTTCTTCCGGGATTTGCGTTATCACGGGCAGGATCTTGAAAGCGCCATCATAGAAGGCGCACTGATAAGGCTGCGGCCGGTGATTACCACTGCCCTGGTTGCCTCACTGGGTTTTGTGCCCATGGCGCTGAATACCGGAATCGGATCAGAAGTTCAGCGACCTCTAGCGACAGTGGTCATCGGCGGCATTATTTCTTCAACGATACTGACGCTTTTGGTGCTACCAGCCCTTTACCGAATACTGCACTCGCGCGAAGCAGCACCTGCTACAAGAAACATGAACTTTGATCATCAGTGACCAGCAACCGAAACACTTTCAGCAGGCGCAGACCTTCCAGTGGCGCTGGAGCTATACCACTGATGGCGATATGCCAGGCCAGGCCACAATGCATGGGCGAGTGCGGTCTTCACAGCTGTCGGCGAAACAGGTCGTGATATCAGAGCGCTGTCCTGGATTTCAAACTGACCAGGCGGTTGATCCGGGCGCAGAACAACCAACTGATTTCCCGTGCGAAAACCGAACCGCTCCCCGTATTGCATCAACGCACGATCAGGGCTCTGTCTGGTGAGATCCTGCCCGAGCATTGGATGAGTGCCGTCGATACCCAAAAGTGAGAGCAGGGTGGGGGGCAAGTCGATTTGGCTGGCAAGGCGCTCATCCCGTTTCGGCGCAATACCCGGGCCGATGATTAATGCGGGAATATGGAAGTGCTCGACGGGGATGACATCGGCCCCCGAGACTCGCGAGTCGTGATCGGCTACAACGACAAACAGGGTGTTATCCCAGTACTTGGAGTGCCGTGCTTTGTCGAAGAATTGACCCAAGGCCCAGTCGGCGTAGCGGATGGCATTTTCACGGGACTGGCGCTCGCCCCGAGGCACAATCCGGCCCTCGGGAAATTCCCAGGGGCTGTGGTTGCTGACACTGAAGGCGAGGGTGAAGGTGGGTTTATCATCCTGCGACAGCAACCGGTCCAGCTCGTTAAACATATCTTCATCGCTGGCCCCCCAGGATCCCACATAACCCGGTGCCGTGAAGGTTGGCAGGTCATGTATTTCCTGAAAGCCATTCCCCAGGAAGAAGGTTTTCATGTTGTCGAAGTGGGATTCGCCCCCGTATACAAACCGGCTGTGGTAGCCGTGTTGCCCCAGGTAATCCGCCAGGGTAAAAAAATTGCGCTGTGCACGCGGCAACTTCAATACCGCACGCGCCGGGGTTGGGAAAAAACCGGTGACGAGAGCCTCAAGCCCGCGTACCGAACGCGTGCCGGTTGCGTACAATTCTGCGAACCACCAGCCCTCGTTCGCTAATGTATCGAGGTTCGGGGTGAGGTTTTCCCCTAGCAGCGCGCCCACGTAGCGCGCGCCGAGGGATTCCTCCACGATAATCACCAGATTCATGGGTGATGCAGGCTTTTGCGCAGGTTGTTGCCGGTGAAAGCTGGGGTGTTCAGGGTCTGCAGGCGCTGCATCGAGACCGGCCGCCTCACGCACCAACCCGATCACTTCACGCTCCGGTAATTTCCCGTAACGTTTACCCGCATCGCTTTCATGGCGAAGCGAATACAGCGCATAGGCAGTGCTGTACAACGAGTTTAAAGCGAGCACATTGACCAGATTATCATCGCTAAATGCGACCAGGGCCGGGTTGATAGGGCGGTGCTGCAGGGTTCCGCGGGCAGCCAAAAAGCACAGCAGGAAGCAGGCGAGGGTGACCGCCAGTCTCCCGCCAGTACTGCCTGGCTCGACGTCACTGGTTTCTGCGCACCGCAGTATTCGATTGCCGGCTATCGAGCCCAAGGCCGTGAATACTACGACCGCAAAAATAGCCCCGAGATAGCCCTCCAACAGCATGGATCCCACTTCCTGAGGGCTGACAAGGTACTCAAAAAACAAACGGTTTGGCCGCGTATCGTACTCAGCGATGAACTCAGGCGTTACCAGCTCCATAAAAATGACCATGAGCCACCAAACGCGGTACCACCACGCTGTTGACTTGCGCGCCGCCACTGAATGATTCAGCCAGGGCGCGGCCAGCAATGGCAGAGCCACTAGCATCGCCAGCAAACTGATATCAATCCGGAAACCGCCCAACAGCAACCGACCGAGAGCCGGTAGATCGCCGATGCGGCCATAAAACCAGACCCCGAGGCCCAGCCGCCACAGCGTAAGCGTGGCCAGTGAAAGGAGCAAAAAGCGCAGGGATAGCTGAAACATTGGCTGGCTCAATCAATACGACGGAATACCGACCGAGACGCGAGGATGCGTAGCGGCCGGCGAGCCAGAAGAGCCTATAACCGGAAACTTAACAGAAAATTAAGAAAGCCTTAAGCGTGATGCATCAGCTCAGGTGCGAACATTCTGACGAGTTACACCGCCTGTGGTTGCGGATTCACGGCCTGCACATCCATAAGGTCGAGAAAGAACGACATGTACTTGTGCATCGCCGAAGTCACCGCAACGTCTTGTAACATCAGCTGTTCGAATTCAGGGCGCATGGCGATCAACTCGACCATGCCCAGGTGATAGTCATTGCCAGTTTGTGCTTTTAGCGTCTCCTGTACGACTGACGCTAGCTGGTCAGCCAACTGCACCTCAGCGCCTTCATGAACAAGCGACTCACGCAACGACAGCTGGAATTCATTACAGTGCTTTGGCGCTACCGATAGACGCTCGATCGCCATATAGATTTTCTGTCCGATGGTCATTGTGGTTCCCCCTGAAAAGAGGCGCGCATGCTACTGGAGCCGTGGGCAATTCCATAGACACAGCGCGGGCAATAGCACGAAACCGGCGACAGAATTTTTATACTGGCATCAGAGACAGCAGGAATGACACTAAACGCATTTGGGAAGTGCAGATTAAGGGGCAGTAGCCAACCGGCTTGGGGCATGCCTGGCAACATAATCAATTTAACATAATCTATATTATGCGCATAAGAGGATGCACAGAACAGGCTGATCAGATACCGGAAAATTCCCACTAAATTAAGCTATTTAAGGCAAACCCGAGCTCTTCATATACTCGGGTTTGCCGCATTGCTCCTATTACGCAGCTTGCCAGTTTGCAGCGATGACAGGATCCACCTGGTCACGTACCTCCTGCGGCAATTGAGCTTCTCCGGCTGGCGGCGCACCGAATGTCGCCATTGCGCTCACCAGATTCTCGACCATGCTTGCTTGCAGAATCGCATCACCGGTACGGATTTCATCCAGCTGCTGTGCGCTATCAGCATACCAGTCTTGAATCGTCACCTGGTCATCAGACCCGATAATGTCGACGATCAGGTTGTCACCATCGCGGCTGAACCATAGATTGCTTTCGTCGAGATCGGTTAGGAACTGCAAGACATCGTTATCTGATACAGCGGTACTAGAGAGATTGTTGATGATGTCTTGGCCAGAACCCAGGCCTATCAAACCGTCAAACCGTCAAACCGTCAAACCGTCAAACCGTCAAACCGTCAAACCGCAATTTAACGTCACCATTGTCCAAAATGGAGGCAATATATTCATATATATGCGAATAATTTCCGTCCGAATTCAAACCAAGTCTATATGGTCGGTCGATTTCACTTCTTTCTTCTTCTGAAATATAAATATCACCCACGCAAATTCCCTTTTATGCTATCAATCTTTTAACAAAGTTGGCCACATCAAGCTGTATTTTTTTCCACTTTTTTATAAGTGAATACGGAAAAATATATTCCACATACAATCCATCTTGTAACTCAAAACCTGAGTAGCAGGACACTACATGAAAATCATTACCTTGACATGAATAGATAATGGGTCCGCCTTTCGGAGTTTTAAATGAGCTATCTATCGGCGTATACATTACGTGACCATAACCGGTGCTCCGCGTATCTTTTCGATACTCTGTCAAACCTAAATAATCTATATCCGAGATTTTCTGCCAATTTTTCCGGCTAATTCTGTTGCGTAAAAAATCTGGATCTTCACTTCCATTCCTAACTTTAATCATAACCAAATTAAATGAACTCTCAGGCTCGGGCTCTGGATACCTTAATCCAAACTTAATCTGGTCTGCCCTTCCAGGAATAATTCTTTCATTGCTTACGGGTTGATAATTAATGTTTGGAGGAATACTCAGAAGAGTATCACCTACCCAGATCTTGTTAGTTTCACCAGCAATATGACCATGAGCCAACTTATGCTCTTCTGTATTTGCACTTGGTCTGTACTCCCTTTCACACGCCGATATGAGTAAACCCACAAAAACCAGCAAGGCCACACCAAAAAGGTGCAATGAACTTATTGAAAAATTTTCAATAACAGTCAGCCGATTCACCTTGAATTCAATACTCTTATTTCTTCTTACATTCATCACTACGTCTCCCCAAAGCTACCCCCCCAAGCGATTCACGAACTGGCTGATAAAGTACTCGTAGATATTTCGCGTACCAGTCTTTACCTCGGCAACCACATGTATTCCCGCCCTCAAAGGCTGCTCCCGATCCGCCAGCTTCAGGTTCTGCATATCCAGACTGATATTAGACAGATACCGATAACCATTTTCCTCACCCATAACAGCATCCTCGGAGAGATTGACGACTACCCCGGAAACAGTGCCGTACTTGGTAAAGTTGCAAGTGGAAATTTTTACGCTCACCGGCCGCCCCTCCTTAACAAAGCCGATATCCTTGTTCAATACTCAGGCCTGTACTTCCAGCGACTAACTGCATCAAGGCCTGGGCCGGTTCAGCACGGCACCGCGGGTGTGAATTGCCAGCCCCTGCACGGTACCGGCAATGGGTGCATGGATTACCTGCTGGCAGCTCTGCTGCAGCCCCAGTTTGCGGAGCTGAGATTGAAGCTGCTCAATCCGTGATCGTTCCAGTGCCAACTCTTCCTCTTCGTCTATGCGCTGCTGTTCCATCTCCAGGAATTTATCCCGCGCAACCAGGTTGCGGCTAATGTCATTACTTACTCTCCCTGACTGAACTCATAAATTCCATAAGATCTTTATGGACCTGCACAAAGTCTTTCATCAACGGCTTGTCAAATCTCACTATCGCTCTAAGATCCTTATCAAAAATAAAGTGATACGAACAATGCCCAACATTACTCTTTGAAAAATATGCGAATGATTCATCATCTGAGCAGGATATAACCACCGGGGTTCCTTGTGGCATAACCAATTCGCCATTCTTTGCTATATAAACCCAACCGTTATTACGTTTATAGCCAAAAAATCCCGGATATCGATTATCCTCCACCCGAAAAGGATTTAAATTGTCGGAATACTGACCATATAAATCCCTTGGAACTGCTATTCCACTCTTATCTATCTCAAACATTATCCTAAGTCGCATATCCTCATCCGACTTGAGGTAGTGGTCGCGCTTTCCAAATTCTGGCCAGAATGTATATATCTCTGCAAACAATCTATGAGTCTTTAAGTCCCTATCTCCGTGGTAATTCCGATCAATGGTCAATGTGCCATATTGATACGTATACTTTAAAATGCTCCCATTGTGATGCTCTTTAGTCGGCTTCAAGTATTCCATAGTGGCTACGGGTGAACCTTTGTTATTATTCATCTCCCCTCTGGGAGGCAACCCACTAGATTTCAAAGAAAAGTAAAAAGTTATACTTATCGATAAAAAACCAATCGCAGACCAAAATTGCGATTTTGATAACACACATTTTTTTTCTTTCGCCACCGTTGTCGCCCCGCCCTTTTTTTGTGTGGACTGTCATTTTGAAACTGCTGTAAACCGGCTCTTCAAGCGGACTAAAAAATATGCATATACATTCCTTTTCTTTTTTCTTTTCTTAAAATTTTCTAATCAAATCCATCTCCAGAATAGAAACTGATATATATCTAGCAACAGGAGCTTCAGAGTATTTATCCTGTTCAATTGATCCAAAGGGAAACGCATACTTTGAGTGCCTGGTTGGGTAGTACCTTTCTCTGCAACTCATCCCTGCTTAAAATGCATCCATCGTCTTCGCACGCCTGTGTCACTCTGTGAAAGCCTCCATCTAAATGGTTACGATTTCAAGTGAAAATATAGATGTTTTATCGGTGGATATTTTCGGAGCTAAAATCACTCCAAATAATTCCTAAGCTCGCTGTATCCGCCGCTACTTAGTTCAAGAAATCATTTAGGCCGATAAAACCATCGACCAATATTAAAGTTATTCGTACAAAAACTCTCGGACAGATTTTGAGCTACATCACATAGATCTAAATACTTCTTAAAAATTTTTTATAAATAAAATAACAGAAACTAAAGTACCAATAATTAGCTATTTGTATTATTAACTTATAGCTCTGCGCATGATTTCGGTTTTATGGGCACTCATAAAAAATCAAATCTAACACTGCCGCGCCATATTTATCTTGAGACTCCATTTCCCGCTATACTTCGCGTTACCTTGATGATTTGATGGCATGAAATAGCCCGCACCGAAATCAGGATAGGAAGATAGATGCGTAATCACTGAGACTACAAGACTACCTAGCCGCAATGACACCTTCTCTACACCGAATTGATAAACCCACTTAAAAAGTCCAGTAACATACTGACCTTCGCCGACAGATGGCGATTTTGCGGGTAGATTCCCCAGATGCCGTCGTCCTGCTCCCGGTAGTGCTCGAGTAGCGAAACCAGCCGCCCTGCTTCCAGATCTTCATCCACGTAATAGTCCGGTAGTTGCACGATGCCTATACCTTTCAGTGCCGCATCAACCAGCGCGCGTCCGCTATTGCAGCGAATACTGCCACTGACCCGGATATTTCGTGGGCGCCCTTGCTCATGAAATCGCCAGTAGTCGAGGGTACCGAGCAGGCAGTTGTGTCGAGCCAGCTAAGACAGGCTGCGTGGCTCACCGTGGAGTGCGAGATATTGTGGAGATGTACAGACATGCACGGTGCGTGAACCCAGCTTTCGCGCCATCATTACGGCTTTGGGTGACGTCAAGGGACGCTCTGAATTGCCAGACTATGTGGAGCGCTACCTTGCAGGCGAGTGCACATCGAATAACTTCATTACCCATACCATGGGCTGTGAAGCCATCAATGAAACCTTCGAATTGATGCATCGAGGAGGAAGCATCCGCTCCGTAATCCATTTCGACCAGTAAGAATTACCGGGCCAACGGTAAGGAAGCATTCAAAAAAAAAGCCGGGCTAATGCCCGGCTTATTGATTTAGCCTTCTTTTGGCTTAAGTCCACGACGAACCAGCAGCGCATCGGTAGTCGGCGCCTGACCACGGAATTTCTTGAATGATTCCATTGGCGGCAGAGAGTTACCCACTTCCAGGATGTTCTTGCGGAACCAGTCACCATTCTTGCGGTTCAGGCCTCCGCGCTCGCCCAGAAAGGCAAAGGCGTCAGCAGCCAGGATCTCACTCCACATGTAGGCGTAGTAACCGGCTGAGTAGCCGCCACCCATAGAGTGGGCAAAAAACGTGGATTTGTAGCGCGGCGGTACCGCAGCCACGTCGACGCCATGTTTTGCCAGTGCCTCGGCTTCAAATTTTTCTACGTCCTGTTGCGGTGCATCGGCAGACAGGGAATGCCATTCCATATCCAGCAGCGCGGCAGACATATACTCCAGGGTATCGAAGCCCATGTTGAAGTTCTTGGCCTTCAGCACTTTTTCCAGCAGTTCGGCGGGAATCGGCTCGCCAGTCTTGTAGTGGTAAGCGTAGTTGGCCAGTACCTCGGGGTTGCTCGCCCAGTCTTCCTGGAAGGTAGACGGGAATTCAACAAAATCACGGGAAACGCTGGTACCAGCAAGGCTCGGGTAACGGACGTTGGAAAACATTCCGTGCAGGCCGTGGCCCAGCTCGTGGAACATGGTGGTGACATTGTCGAAGCTGACCAGTGTCGGCTCCCCTTCCGGGCCTTTAGGAATGTTCATCACATTGACCACGACCGGCTTTTGCTCCAGCAGGCCGGACTGACCGACAAAGGAGCTCATCCAGGCACCGCCACGCTTGCCGTCACGCGCGAAGTAATCTGCATAGAAAATCGCCAGGCTCTTGCCGTCGTGATCGAACAGTTCGAACGCCTGTACGTCCGGATGGTAAACGGGCAGGTCTGGACGCGGTTCGAAGCGAATACCGAAGAGTTTGTTCATGGTGTAGAACAAGCCATCGTGCAGCACGCGTTCGAACTCGAAATACTCACGTACCTGGCTTTCGTTCAGGTCATATTTTGCCTGACGCACCTTTTCTGCATAGTAGGCCCAATCCCAAGGCTGTACCTCGAAATCACCACCCTCTTCCTTGATCATGGCCTGGATATCGGCCTGCTCTGCCTTGGTGTTACTGACTACCGCCGGCACCATGGAGCTCAACATGCTGAACACGTTTTCCGGTTTTTCCGCCATGGTGTTGGTCAACTGGTACTCCGCCCAGTTTTCGTACCCCAGCAGATCTGCCTTCTGTGCGCGAATCTGTGCCATGCGCTTGACCAGCGGACGGTTGTCCAGCTCGCCGGAAGTGCCGCGATACGCGGAGGCTTCCCAGATGCGCTGGCGCAGTTCACGGTTTTTCAACGACGTGAGCACCGGCTGGCGAGTGGTGTTGGTGATGCTGATCAGGTATTTACCTTCGTGACCGGCGTCCGCAGCAGCCTCTGCCGCCGCTTTGATCTCGCTTTCTGAAAGACCTTCCAGCTCGCTCTTGTCGTCGACAACGACGGCAATGGCTTTGCTGAGTTTCAGCAGGTTCTGGCTGAACTCGGTAGTGAGCTTGGAGTGCTCTTCGTTCAGGGCACGCAGGGTCACTTTCTGCTCATCGGAAAGCTTGGCACCGGCTTTGACGAACTTGTCGTAGTACTCTTCCAGCAGACGCGTGGATTCCGCATCCATTTCATGGGTCACGCGCTGCTGATAGAGTTTTTCCACGCGTGCAAACAGGTCGGCATTCAGGTAGATGCTGTCGGAGTGGGCGGCAAGCTTGGGCGCCAGTTTGCTTTGCAGTGCCCGGCGGGCTTCGTTGCTGTCGCTGCCGACCAGGTTAAAGAAAACACGTGAAACACGGGTCAGCAGAGAGCCCGCCTGCTCCATGGCCACAATGGTGTTGTTGAAACTGGCCGGTTCCGGATTGTCGGCGATGGCCTGGATCTCCTGCAGGTGCTCGCGCATGCCCTGCTCGAATGCCGGTTCAAAGTGACCATCTTTAATTTGACTGAAATCAGGGGCCTGGTACTGCAGGGCGCTTGGCTGGAGCAAGGGGTTGTCTTGCGCTGCCGGAGCGGTCAGGTCACCTGCCACCTGTGCATTTTCTACTTCGAGTGCCTGCACAGATTTACTCGAATCCGGCTCCGGCCCCTTGGAACAGGCAGCAACAGCGACAATGGCTACCGCTAACAGGGATTTGCGCATTTCATTCTCCGATGTTTTCAATACTTCAATAATGTGTGCCTAAAGCTGGTGGAGCCACGCCCACAGACCTGCTCACCAATTCCACGACAAAAAGCTGGCAACTCGCTGATGACGCGTATCGCGCCAATATATCATGTCAATCATGACTGGCAATTCACTCGTTCACACTTTCTCGTCGTTACCATGCGCCGGCATGACTGGACTTGCTTTTCGCGTCTACCTGGCGTTTGTGGCGCGGGCGCGACGGGCCATGCGCCATGAGCGGTGATCCCTGAGGCGGAAATATGGCGTGTATAGCTCCGTCACATCCACTCCGTGCACTAGCTTAGAGGTGGACGTGCACACGCAAGGGATTGTCGACCATGGCACAGGAGGATAAACCGGAACCACTTTTCGGGACGCGAAGGCGCTTCCTGCAGATGCTGGGGGCTGGTGTATTCACTACCGGGATCAATACGACCTTCCCCCTCGCCGCCTGGGCCCTGTCCTCGCCCAAGTACCTCCACGATGGGATCCGCAACTACCAGCCGCAAAGCTACTTTGACCTGGCATTCCGCTATACCCCGCTGGAAATCGACGGCCGCACCGGCAAAGCCACCGCCATCAACGGCACGGTACCGGGACCGCTGGTTCGTTGGCGCGAAGGTGACACGGTGACCATGGATGTCACCAATCACATGCAGGATACAAAACACGCGTCCATCCACTGGCATGGCATCCTCGTGCCCTTTCGTATGGACGGCGTACCCGGAGTCAACTTCAACGGGATCCAGCCGGGGGAAACCTTCCGCTATCAGTTCCAGGTGAAGCAGGCTGGCACTTACTGGTACCACAGCCATTCCCATCTTCAGGAGCAAAGTGGCTCTTACGGCCCACTGGTCATTGATCCTAAGGAGCATGAGCCCTTCCACTATGACCGCGACCACGTCATCGTGCTCTCGGACTGGGCCTTTACCGACCCTGAAACCCTGTTTCGCAACATCAACCTGTCGCCCGAGTACTACATCTATTACAAGCGCACCGTATTTGATTACATGCGCGATGTCCGAAATATGGGCTTTGCTGAGGCGAACGCGGAGCGACTCCCGTTTCGCCGAATGAATATGAGCCCGCGCGACCTGTCGAATGTCACCGGGTATATCTATACCTACCTGATGAACGGCCACTCGCCGGATATGAACTGGAGCGGCCGGTTCCTGCCCGGCGAGACGGTGCGCCTGCGAATTATCAACGCGTCATCGATGAGCAATTTCGACGTGCGCATTCCCGGACTGGATATGGATGTCGTCATGGTGGATGGCAAGGCGGTCAAGCCTGTACGCTGCCATGAATTCCGTATCGGCGTTGCAGAAACCTACGATGTGCTGATCATGCCCCGCGAAGCGCGCGCCTATACGCTGTATGCCGAATCACTCGACCGCAGTGGCTACGCGCGCGGTACCCTCGCCCCAGAGCCAGGCATGGCCGCACCGGTACCGGCACTGCGCCCAACCCCTGATCGCCGGCTGGAAGATATCGGTATGGGCATGATGAAGGGCAAATACTTTGGCGGCATGAGTGATGCAATGAAGGAGAAACTGCATCACAAGCGGATGCAAATGCAGAATGACGCGATTCCCGGCCCCAATGGCCCGATGCCCTTCCTGCCGGATAAAGACAACCCCAACGTGGCGATGGTGGTAATGAACCCGCAAAGCCGTCTAGGCGAACCCGGTGTGGGACTCGGTCACGATGGCTGGAAGGTGCTCACCTATAAAGACCTGGTCTCCGCTGAACCTCAGCCGTACAGAGCGTCGGTGGACCGGGAAATGTGCATCAATATCACCGCCAACATGGAGCGATTCGTATTTTCGCTGGACGGCAAGAAATTCACCGAGCAGCCGGGCCCCTATCTGTTCCGGCACAACGAACGACTGCGACTGTTCCTCGTGAACCACTCAATGATGGAGCACCCAATGCACTTGCACGGCATGTGGATGCAGCTTGAGACCGGTGCCAGCCATGAACAGATCCCTTACAAACACACCATTTTGGTCAAGCCTGGAGAGGCCCTGTCGGTATTGATTACGCCCATCGAAAAAGGCGATTGGGCATTCCACTGCCACCTGCTGTACCACATGGAAGCCGGGATGTTCCAGGTGGTGCGCGTCGCTTGAATCCAGCCATCAACAAGTTGCCCATGAGACAATTCGCCACCAGCCTCGTCGCATTCCTGCTTTCGCCAATACTCCTGGCCGAGGCACCGCCTTCTGTAGAGGTACCCGTACAGGCCAGCGAGGACGGTACCGAACCAAAACCGGAGGGCTATCGCAGCCCTGCCCTGCCTCCGCCGCCGGGCCAACAGATCCGGAAATACGCCGAGGACTCACCCGGGCGGCCGCAGCAGAATTTCGGGGTAATACCCATCCACGACAATCAAAAATTCGCACAAATATTCGCCAAACGGCTCGAATACGGCCGCGACGGCGATAGCGAAAACATGTTGTGGGAGATCGACGGCTGGTACGGTGGTGACCGCAACAAGCTCTACCTGGAGGCCGAAGGCGAGCGCGAGGTTGGTGGCAAGACGGAATCCGCGAGGCTCGAAGTATTCTGGAATCGCGCCGTACGCTCATACTGGGATTTGCAGCTGGGTATACGCCATGACTTTAATCCGGCAGAGAGCCGATCCTTTGCCGCCGCCGGATTCCAGGGGATGACGCCCTACGGCATTGAAACCGACCTGACCGCCTATGTCAGCGAAGATGGCGATGCCTCTTGGCGGCTGGAAATCGAACGCAGCTTTCATTTCTCCCAGCGCCTGGAACTGGAGCCCCGGCTGGAAACAGACTTTTCGTTTGCGGAGGTTCCCGCCTATAACGTCGGCGACGGTTTCACGGGCATAGAGCTTGGTCTGCGCCTTCGCTACATGATCACACCCAAGTTTGCCCCCTACCTGGGCGTCTCCTGGGAGAGAAAACTCGGAGACACCGCCGATCTGGTCAGGTCAGATGGCGCAGAAACCGAATTTACGTTCGCGGTCGTGGGCTTCCGGTTCTGGTTTTAATAGACCAGGGCTCAAAGCAGTCGAAATCTGCCCGGGAAACAGCTTTCTATAAATTCGACGAATTCAACTCAATATTTGCGATTTTCTGTCGCAATTCTAAGTGTTTCAATCGCTCCATCTAATCAAAGACTCGAAGGAGCCGATTATGTCCCAGATACTCAAGATCAAAACCAGTCTTTTCAGCAACGATGGCCAGTCTTCCCAGCTGGTAGACACCTACGCCGATCAGTGGTTGCAGCAGAACCCGGGCGCCGCCGTGGTGGAGCGCAACCTGGCCGCAGCACCGGTGCCGCACCTTGATCAGGCACGCTTCCAGGCGTTCACCACAGCGGCGGAAGAGCGCTCTCCAGAACAGCAGCAGGTTGCGGATTTCTCCCAGCAGCTGATCGATGAAATCCGGGACTCTGAAGTCATTGTGCTCGGTGTGCCGATGTACAACTTCAGTGTGCCGTCCACGCTCAGCACCTACTTCGACCATATTGCCCGTGCGGGTATTACCTTCCAGTACACTGCCAATGGCCCTGAGGGTCTACTCAAAGGCAAGAAGGCCGTTGTATTTATTACGCGCGGCGGGGTTTACGGCGAAGATCACGCGCAGACGGCCTACATCCGCCAGTTTCTGGGTTTTATTGGCATTCAGGATGTTGAAATCATCCATGCCGAGGGCCTGGCGATGAACGATCAGGCTCGCGAGGAGGCGCTTTCCGCAGCCCACCGTCGCATTGCCGATCTGGCGGCGTAAGCTGCCAGGCTCTCCAAAGCGGTGACGGGGCGCACAAGCGAAGACTGTGCCCCCCGTTACAAGCCGGGCAAGCGACTGGAGCGTGCCAACCAGCGCGAAAGTTCGGCTTCGGTATCGATGTCGATTGCTGCCGCGGGCATGTCACAGGTAGCGACTCTGAGTTCCGGGTTGTACAGCACCCCTTTCGCCCCCTGATCGCCGCTCAGACGCCTGAGCTGGTCAAAACATCGGCGCCCAAACACGGCGGGCACGCCGCGCTTGCCGGCATAATACGCGCAGGCAATATCCTTTCCGGCAAAATTCGCCAGCAGCTTCTGTATATCGTCGGCAGAAACGGCAACCTGATCCCCCAGGAGCACCAGGATCCCATCGTAAAGCGATGCGAGTTCGGCAACACCCGCAGCGATGGAATGGCCGAGCCCCTGGCGCCACAACTGGCTATAAATCAGCGTCACATCACCTAGCGCCCCGCGCTCTCGCGCCATCGACAGCGACTGCTCCCAGGCCCCACTGACAACAAATGTATCCTCAACCAAGCCCTTCACCTGGCTGATCACGTGTTGCAGCATTGGCCCCCCATTGATGTCCGCCAGTAATTTACAGCCATCAAACCTCGAGGATGCGCCCGCAGCCATGATCATTGCTGCAATCCTGGGGCTATTCATTCACTTGCCACCGTGGACATTACGCCTTGATTGGCATCGCGTAATACCGCTTTCCGGTTACCGCGGAGAGTGCGTTCGCCACGGCCGGAGCGATAGGTGGCACGCCCGGCTCGCCGACCCCGGTTGGCGGCTCGGCAGACGGCACGATATGTACGTCAATTTTTGGCATTTGGTTAATGCGCAGCACCTGATAATTGTGGAAATTGGATTCAACTACCTTTCCATCTTCCAGCGTGACCGCACTCATCAGCGCCGGTGAAAGGCCAAACCCGATGCCGCCCTCCATCTGGGCCTTTATGACATCCGGGTTGATCGGCACCCCACAATCCACGGCGCACACCACCCGCTCAACCTTGAAGGTGCCATCGGCCGCAACTGAGACCTCGGCAATCTGGGCCACATAGGAATTGAATGATTCGTGGACAGCCACACCCCGTCCCCAGCCCTTGGGCAGCGGCTTACCCCAATCTGCCTTGTCTGCGGCAAGTTGCAGTACCCCTTGCCAACGAGGGTGGTCGGCAAGGAGCTTCAATCTCAGTGCCACCGGATCCTGCCCCGCCTTCGCAGCGAGCTCATCTATGAAGGTCTCGGTAGAAAACGCCGTGTGTGTGTGGCCAACGGATCGCCACCACAACACCGGAACCTGCTGTTCGACGGAGGTGGTCTCGACCCGTATGTTCGGAATTTTGTATGGGAGCGTGCTGGCCCCTTCGACCGAGCTGCCATCGACACCATCTTTAATCAGCCCGGCAAATACGGTTCCAGCCAGGATGGACTGGCCAACAATATGCTGTTCCCAGCCCACAATGTTGCCCTTACTGTCCAGGCCGCCGCGAATCCTGTGAACATAGGCCGGACGGTAGTAGCCCGCCTGCATATCGTCCTCTCTCGACCACACAAGCTTTACCGGGATACCGGGTTTGTTCCTGGCGATCTGAACCGCCTCGATGAGGTAGTCGGAATCCGAATTGGCCCGGCGACCAAAGCTGCCGCCGGCAAACATCATATTCAGCTTGACCTTATCTGCGGGGACTCCAAGTAGCCTGGCAACGTTACTCTGGTCTACCGTTTGAAACTGCTCGCCATTCCAGATCTCGCAGCCATCCTTGTTAACCAAGGCAACGCAGTTCATCGGTTCCATCGCCGCGTGAGCGAGATACGGGAATTCGTAAAAGGCTTCGATCACCGTATCCGCAGCATCCAGGGCCTTTTGTGCATCGCCATCATTGCGCGCCGCAGTACCGCCCTGCTTCGAGCGCTCGCGATAGTCCGCCATGATTTGTGCCGAGCTCTTTGCCATGGCATTGCTTTCGTCCCAGACAATATCAAGCTTGTCGCGGGCAACTTTCGCGCTCCAGTAATCCCTGGCCAATACCGCGATGCCGGTTGGGATTTGGATAACATCCACCACCCGATTTGATGCCAGTGCTTTGCTGGCATCGAAACTTTTTACTTTGGCGCCAAAACGGGGAGGATGCGCCACGACGGCAATCAGCATCCCATCGAGCTGCACATCCTGGGTAAAAATCGCACTTCCGTCTGTCTTGCCGGTATCCTTTCTCGGCAACGACGTGCCGATATAGGTGAACTCGGAAGGGTCTTTGAGCTGGATATTTTTTGTATCCGGCACCGGGAGGGTTGCTGCCAGTTCCGCGAGCTCCCCGAAAGTCGCTGTCCGTCCCGAACCCGAATGGCTGACAACACCCTGCTTGACCTGAATTTCTGAAACGGGCACCTGCCAATGCTGCGCCGCTGCCGCCATAAGCATTGCCCTGGCCGTCGCGCCGGCCATGCGCATCTGCTGGTAGGAGTTGGCGATTGCTGAACTGCCGCCGGTTCCCTGCGCAGGCCCCCATAGAAGGTTGTTGTAGCGTTTTGCATCAGCCGGAGCACCTTCGGAATCGACCTGAGCCCAATCCGCATCGAGCTCTTCGGCGACCAGTGTCGCCAACCCGGTAAACGTCCCCTGCCCCATTTCAAGATGCTTGATCACAACTGTGACGCGATTGTCCGACCCAATACGGACAAAGGCGTTGGGAGCAAAGCCCTTGCCACTGGCAGCAGGCGCGGTACCGCCACTGATCTGCGAGGCAATTGCGGGGGCATGTATCGCCAGCGTCAGGCCCGCCCCAACACCCCCGACAACTTTCAGGAAATTGCGGCGGCTATTGCTCAACCCGGCTTCACTTTCAATACTAAAACGACGCATAAAATTCTCCCCTTATCCGCTTCAGCCCAGTTGCTCTGCTGCATTTTTGATCGCTGCACGAATACGCGGGTAGGTGTTACAGCGGCAGATGTTGCCGCTCATCGCCGAATCGATATCGGCATCGGAGGGAGAGGGGTTGCGCTCGAGCAAGGCGACCGCGGACATAATCTGTCCAGACTGGCAGTAGCCGCATTGATGCACCTGGATTTCATTCCAGGCCTGCTGTACAGCCTTGGCTACCGGGGAAGCGACCCCTTCGATGGTAGTGATCTTTTTGCCCATTGCCGCCTGCAGTGGTGTGGCGCAGGAGCGTATTGGCTGGCCATCGATATGTACGGCACAGGCACCACAGAGTGACATGCCACACCCGAACTTGGTGCCGGTCATGCTGAGAAAATCGCGTAACACCCATAGTAAAGGCGTATCCGGAGTGGCATCCACCTGATGGTCGACACCATTAACTGAGAGGGTCTGAGACATGACCGGGCTCCTTGTCATTATTCCAAATGCAAACCGCTTGCAGATCAGTAGCAATCTATGCTACCGGCCGCTCCTTGCAAGTAGCTGTATTGCCGGGTACGCCAATTTTGCTGGCTATCTCACAAAAGCAATCAACAAAATTGGTGGTTGGACTAGGATTTCACAAGATTACGGGCAATATCGCTACGCCGATTGCGCGGCTGTTCGGCTAAGTTCCAACTGGTTCAGCTGCCCCTGCAGTACCGCCTTATCCTGCAGGATCTGCCGGTTTTCATCGGTGGCAGCAGCCAGCCTGGCTGCGATCACCTGCATCTCGCTTTCGAGCCGGGCATAGGCTTCTCGCTGCAATTCGATCTCTCGTTGCTGCGAGGCGCTGATGCCTGAAAGGCTCGCCATCTTTTCTTTTAATGCATCAATCGCCGCGTCTTTTTCGCCGGCAGCCACATCCTGTTGCAAAACCCGTTGCGACAAAAGCTTCAGTTCAGATTGGCTATGGGCCACCGTATGACGGGCCTGCAGGCACTCTGATTCAAGCCCGGCCTTCTCGCTTTGCAGGTTTTCGATAACAGCCTCACGGCTCAATAGCCGCTGATTGAGCTGTGCATTTTGCTCCGTCAGGCTGGCAACCTGAGCCCCCAGCTGCGCGCTGGCCTGCCGAAACTGATCCCGCTCCTGCTGGCGATCGTCTGCCGTGCGGCGCTGGAAAAACTCGAAATGCTCGCGGATATCCCGATTCTCCTGCTTCAACTCCTGCAAAGCCTGCTTGAGTTCGGCGCGCTGGTTGTGCGCCTGTTCCAGTTGAAATTCACTTTTTGTCAGTGCCGCCTGTGTCTCACCCAGCGTCCCCTGGAGTGACGCCACTTCGCTGGTGGATTCCTGCAGTTTTTGCTCCAGCGCCTCAAGGCTTGCGCTGCGTTCCGCCAGTACCGCGCGCAGCTGGGTCAGTTCCGCTCGCAATCTCTCCTCTGCCGCGGATGACTCTTGTTGCACTTCCGCCACCCTGGTATCGGCATCCTCCTGAATACGTTCATGTAAAGCCTTGAGTGCATCCACCAGATCTTTGGGCAATCCATTGGTATCCGCTGGCGCGCCAGCGCTTTCATTCCGCCAGCGCTTCAGCAAAGGCGCGATGGTGCTTTTGCTGCCGGTGCCGAGCTCTGCCCTCACACGGTCAACGGTGGGCTCTTCGCCACGCTCTTTGATTTTTGTCGCCGCCTTGGCGATATCGAAGTAGCCAACTCCTGTGCGAGCCATTAGTGCTTCCCGTTTTTTCCGTTGTGATTATTTCGTAGTGTATTACGTGTTACGTTATATAACATAATTCGTCGGAATTAAATCAGCTCTTGAGGGTGAAACTCTAACCCACGATAATCAAACTTATCGCAGGTTAGATTTCACCTCGAAATTCATCCTTTCGTTTTGGCGGTACAAATCCCCGTTTTGCGGCGAAGAAGAAGCAATGAAAACAAAGCCCCACGCGCCATCCCAAACCGCACCCTCTCCAGCGGCAGGCATGCCACCGGCTCACCAGCGCACACATGAGCTGCAGCCTCGCGAAAAGGTTCAGGAATACCTGGACGCAGCTACATCGGCGAGCACTCGCAAAGCCTATCGCTCGGCGATCCGCCAATTCGAAAAATGGGGAGGGAGGCTGCCAACAGACAGTGAAACGCTGGTTCACTACCTGCTCGGGCGCGCTGAAACGCTAAATCCGCGCACACTGGAGCTGCACCTCACGGCGATTGGGCAATGGCACAAATACCAGGGCATCCCGAATCCGGTTCTGGAGCCACTGGTTCATAAGACCATGCAGGGCATACGCCGGGTACACGCCCGCCCCAAACAGAAAGCGAAAGCGTTACGGTTGGAACATATCGCCACCATGACTAGCCGATTGCGCGCACGACCAGACAGCAAGAAGAAACTGCGGGACATAGCGCTGGTGCTGACAGCCTTCTTCGGGGCTTTCCGCCGCAGTGAGCTGGTTGCCATACGCGCTGAAGATCTAATCTGGGAAGATGAAGGACTTGTGATCCGCCTGCCCCGCTCGAAGACAGATCAGACCGGTGAGGGCCTGCTTAGGGCACTACCCTTCGGCAGCCCGGCAGTGTGCCCCGGCACGGCCATGAAAGCCTGGCTCGCGGCCTCCGGCATCACTGCGGGCCCGATATTCCGCGCGGTCAATCGCTGGGACCAAATACAGCCCGGCGCCCTGAATCCGGGTTCCGTCAACGAGCTTTTGAAGACGTTGGGGGCGGAGTGCAATTTTGATTTCGTCGATACGTTAAGCAGCCACAGTTTCCGCCGCGGTTTGTCCACATCCGCCGCGCGGGAGAAAGTCGACTTTGAGCTGATCAAGAAACAGGGTGGCTGGAGGAGCGATACCACCGTCTGGGAATATATAGAAGAAGGCCAGCGGCTTACGGACAACGCTACCGTCACGCTCATGGAAAAGATGGCGGCACTGGCAGACCCCGCTTAGGCGAAGGTAAAGCGCGGTGAGGCTCAGCAGATTCGGGGCAATTGCTCTCCCGGCAGAAAGCCCAGGATGCGCTCGCAACCCAGCGCGTTTTGCAGGATCAGACCGGATGCCCCCCCTGCCCTTACGTGCCCGATTACGCGCGCCCCGGCGGAAACCGCGCTGCTTTGCAGAACGGCCAAGGCGTCCGCCGCCTGTGCTTCAGGTACCAGCGCGACAAAGCGTCCCTCATTCGCCACATAGAGCGGGTCAATGCCCAACAACTCACAGGCACCTCGCACCGGGTCACTTATCGGGATTGCCTGTTCCTGTATATGCATCTGCAGGCCACCCGCACGCGCAATTTCAAGCAGCGCTGTTGCCAGGCCCCCGCGCGTCAAATCCCGCAGGCAGTGCACAGATATTCCATTGGCCAGCAGATCAAGCACCGGCTCGTGCAGTGGAGCGCAATCGCTCTCCAGTGCGGAGTCAAACTCCAGCCCTTCCCGCTTTGCCATTACCGCCATGCCATGGCGACCAACATCACCGGAAAGCAGTATCACATCCCCGCTGCTGACGCTCTCCGGGGCAATTCGTTGCTGGCTGACAAGCGCACCCACCCCGGCGGTGTTGATGTAGAGGCCATCCCCTTTGCCACGCTCGACCACTTTTGTATCCCCGGTGACGATTTGCACTCCCGCGGCCAGCGCGGCCTGTGCCATTGACGCCACGATCCGGTCGAGGGTAGTAAGCGGCAGTCCTTCCTCAAGTATCAGGCTGCAGGTGAGGTAGAGTGGGCGGGCACCGCTCATCGCCAGATCATTCACCGTGCCATACACGGAAAGTTCGCCAATATTGCCACCGGGAAAGAACAGCGGTGAAATCACGTAGGAATCAGTGGTAAACGCAAGCGCTGATGCCTGCGCAGGCAGGATGGCGCTATCGTGGGGTCGCTCCAGCCAGGCGTTGTTGAAATGCGGGTAAATATGCTCGTGCAACAGCCGCTGGCTGGGCTCGCCACCACCGCCATGTCCGAGATGAATGGTCTCCTCGACTTCACTGGGCAGCGGGCAATCAATATTCATTGCTCGTTACCGGTGTGCTGTAACGGTAGTAGGCCGCACAGGGGCCTTCCGTGGAAACCATGGGTGCGCCCAGTGGGTGCTGGGGGCTACAGCGGTTGCCGAAGTGCGGACATTGCGCCGGCTTTTTCTGTCCGCGCATGATTTCGCCGGCGATACAGCCACTGTTATCACAGAGAGCAGGGACTTCAAGTCCGAATTTTTGCGCTGCATCCAGCTCCGCGTACTCCTTGCGCAAACGCATGCCGCTGTCCGGGATCTCGCCAACACCACGCCAGGATTGCGGGGCGACTTCGAATACCTGCTGCAGAATGCTCCGTGCCTCCTGGTTGCCCGCTGGTGCCACTACCCGGGCATATTGGTTTTGCACTCTATGCTGTCCCTGCTCCAGCTGCTTCACGCACGTCAGTACACCCTCCAGGATATCCAGTGGCTCGAAGCCGGTAACGACAATTGGAACCCGATACCGCGCGGCCAATGGCTCGTACTGTTCATACCCGGTGATCGCACACACGTGCCCAGCAGCGAGATAAGCCTGTACACGGGCGTCTGGCGAAGAGCTGATCGAAACAATGGCGGGCGGCACCAGAAACTGGGATACCAGCAGTGAAAAGTTGCACAGCCCTTTTTGCCGGGCGAGGAAAGCGGCCATGGCGTTGGCGGGCGCCGTTGTCTCAAACCCGATGGCGAAAAACACCACTTCCTTATCCGGGTTTTCTTGTGCAATAGCGACCGCCTGAAGCGGGGAGTAGACCGTGCGCACATTGCCGCCCGCCGCCTTAACCGCCAGCAGGTTCTGCTGGCTACCGGGAACCCGGAGCATATCGCCAAACGTGCAGAAAATGACCTTGTCATGGGCCGCGAGGGCCATGGCCTGATCGAGTATTACCAGCGGGGTGACGCACACCGGGCAGCCGGGACCATGCACCAGTTCAACGTGATCGGGTAAAAAGGCCTGCAGTCCATACTTCACGATGGCGTGGGTCTGGCCTCCACACACTTCCATAATGGTCCAGGGGCGTGTTGTGATCCGCGCTATTTCCGCCGCCAGGAGTTCAATCTCCTTGCGCTGGCGATATTCGTCCAGATACTTCATCGGCGATTTCTTCCCTACTTATTTTGAATCTGCATGCCGATCGATTTCGGCCAGGTACTGGAATATCCGCTGTGCTTCGCGCTCACACACCCGGCTGATCGCAAAGCCCACATGCACGATTACGTAATCCCCAACACCGGCTTCGGGTACGAAGGCAATATTGATTTCCTTGCTGATACCGCCAAAGTTGACCCGGGCGCTGCGCTCAAGGGGCTCCTCACCCAAAATTTCCTCAACTCGTCCGGGGATTGCTAAACACACAGGGCTCCGCCCTCCCCGTTTTTCACCCCACTGGCCGCCATGGTGCGAGCAAAATAGATCTGCCCGAGCGCGATACCTCCATCATTGGGCGGTACTTTGCTGTGGCTGTGCGGGCGATACCCGTGAGCCCGCAACAGTCCCTTGGTTTTTTCCAGCAGGGCTTTGTTTTGAAACACACCGCCCGACAAAAAAATATCAGGCTCACCAACGGATTCAGCCACCGAAAGCAGCATTTTGGCGAGGGTATTGTGGAAAACGGCCGCTCTGACTTCGACCTTCACCCCGCGCCGTAAATCATCCAGTACTGCGCTGAGCATCGGCGCCCAGTCGAGGGTGCCGTGACCATCTGGAAAATCCAGTTCAAAGGGGTAGCAGTGATCGGTGGATGCTTTCTCCGCGGCAAACTCGACAGCCATGGCCGCCTGCCCCTCAAAGCTGATCGCTCCCGCCAGCCCACATAACGCAGCAATGCCGTCGAATAAACGGCCAATACTGGAGCAACGGGGAGTGTTGATTCCACGCTCCAGCATTTTCTTGAGATTGCCGACTTCACTGCGGCTGAATAGCTGCAACAGCGGTGCCTTTGTAAAAGCCTCGTCACCCAGCATTTCGTAGAGCAGTCCGGCGAGCGCGCGCCGCGGCTCACGAATGGCCTGGTCACCGCCGGGCAAGGGAAAGCTTCGCAGGCTTGCGATCCGGTTTACGATATCGCCGCCATCCCAGCGCAGGAATTCACTGCCTCGCAGGGTTCCGTCCTCGCCAAAACCGCTACCATCCCAACACACGCCAAGGGCCGGTGCACGGTGCCCGTGCTCAGCCATGCAGGAAAAAAAGTGCGCAACGTGGTGCTGAACCGTCAGCAACCCGTGGCCACTTTCCTCGGCCTTGCGCCGGGAAACGTAGCCCGGATGCGGGTCGCATATGACCGCAGACGGCTTCAGCTGATAAAAGTTGGTAAGGTCGTCAATTGCGCGCTGGAAGTTCGCCAATGCCAGCGGACTTTCCAGGTCCCCCAGATAATGGCTGAGGTGTACGGTATGGCCGTGGGTGACGCCAACACAACCTTTCAGATCCGCACCCACGGCCAGTACATCGTCACTTGCGGTTGTGCAATCCGGCAAAGGAAGTGGTAACGGCGCGTAACCTCGCGCCCGGCGCAGCAATACGGATTCGCCATCCATTACCCGCACGACGGAATCCTCCAGCGGCCGCAGGATCTGGCGATCGTGTAGCAGAAACAGATCCGCGATTTCACCAAGACGCTTCAGCGCTTCATCATTTTCGGTACAGATTGGTTCTCCGCCCCGGTTGCCACTGGTGGCAATCAGTGGCCGCTGTACCCCCTGCGCAATGAGAAAATGCAGTGGTGAACAGGGCAGCATCACGCCGAGATTGGGGTTCCCCGGGGCCACTTCCCGGACGATACGGGCACTGGCCTGTGGCCTGGCCTTCAATATCGCGATAGGCCGCTCCGGGGCGTTCAGCAGTTTCTCTTCCGCTTCTGAAACAAAGCAGTCAGCGTGCACGCCGGCCATGTCCGGATACATCAGCGCAAATGGCTTGTGCGGGCGGTATTTGCGACTCCTCAACAGCGCGACCGTTTCCGCGCAGGAGGCATCAGCCAGCAGTTGAAACCCACCCACACCCTTCAACGCCAGAATCCGCCCCTGACGAAGCGCGCCCAATGCCGCCTGCAGTGCAGCAGCCGCACTCGCAACCACGGTGCCATACGGGTCACACAGGGTGAGCTGCGGGCCACATTCCGGGCAGGCATTGGGTTCCGCATGAAAGCGGCGATCATCGGGATCGGAGTATTCGCGCAGGCATTGCCCGCACAACTGGAAGTGTTTCATCGCCGTGCGCGCGCGGTCATACGGCAGCTGCTCCACGATACTGAATCGGGGACCGCACTGGGTGCAATTGGTAAACGGATAGCCGTAGCGGCGATCGGCAGGATCGCACATTTCCCCCACGCAGGCCGCACAAGGTGCCAGATCCGGCAACACAATCGCCGATGGAGAATGCCCCTGCGTGCTGTCGCGGATGTGGAAGCCCGATTCGGGCTGCAGCGGGATCCGCGCGCTGGTCAGGCTTTGAATGTTCGCGTGTTCGGGCATATCCAGCGGCAACTGGTGGATAAATGCCTGCAACAGCCGGGCATTGCCCTGAACCTCCACGCAGACACCACTGGCGTCATTGGCGACCCAGCCATCGAGTTCGCAGGCTTGAGCCAGGCGATAGACAAAAGGCCGGAAGCCCACACCCTGCACCACACCGGTAATATTCAAGCGGTGCCGTTCGGTCAACTCAGCAGCCATCGTCACCCTCGAATTCCAGGCTATCCAGCACAATATCCTGCGCTTGTGCATGGTTGATATCCGGTAACTCCTCAATCTTGAGCTTTATTCCTTCGAGGGCCGTGCCGCTCGTCTCGTGCTCAAAATGTTCGCGGAGATGTTCTGCCGAAATGTGCGCGAGGGCACCCAGGCGCAGTTTGGCCGAGACCAGCTTGCCGCGTTCCTGTGCTGCCAGCCGTTGGATTTTTTCGACAAGATTCTTTATCAGGGATTGCTCATGCATTGCGGGCCTCCTGCCTGCATGTTTAACAACTCAAGGATTTCCTTTTCGACGATTGCCGCAGCGGCCTTGACCGCCGGGGTTAACCCCGCACTGATGGCGAAGTTTTCACCACAGATGGCGTAAATCGCCAATTGCCGCGGCAATGCATCGAGGGACTTTCCAAGTTCGATCGCCTCGGCCAGGCTCAAACCGTGGCTGGAGGTAGTGCTGAGACTTGGCGGCAGTGTCTCGGCCAGGCCGTCGATACGGACGATGTCGCCAACCCGCCCGCGTTCATCCATCACCGCATCCACCAGACACACCGGACGCTGCTTCCACTCCTTCAGCAATTGACCGATGTCACCGCCGTTTTCAACGCACTCAACAAATTCGCCGACCTGCTCGCGCAGCCGACTGAGCACATAAGGGCCGACACTGTCATCCCCGCGAAAGCGGTTACCCAAACTGATCACCATCCAGTCCGTCATCGCAGGTTCCTTGCGCTGTGATCCATGTGCAAACGCAGAAAGTGCGTTGAGCAGGAAATGCACGGGTCGTAATTGCGGATGGCCTGCTCGCACTGTGCCTGCAGCTGATCCTCAGGCAGGTGGAAAAATCCGGGCAGCATCAGCTGCAGGTCATCTTCAATAGTCTTCTGGTTTTGCGAGGTCGGTGCCACGATCTTGGCCTCGGTAATTTTTCCGGCTTGATCCACGGTGTAGCGGTGAAAGAGCAGGCCCCGAGGGGCTTCAGTCGCCGCATAGCCCGTTGCCGCAAACGGCGCGGCTTCGATATATGGCGTATCAGGGGGACGATAGTTTTCAATGATTCGCAGCGCCTCGTCGAAGGCGTAAAGCACTTCGAGGCTGCGGACAACGATGCTCTGGAATGGATTCCTGCAAACCCGGGGGAAACCGATCGCCTCTGCGGTTTCCCGGACCAGGGGCGAAAGCTGCGCATAGTTCAGGTTGTAGCGGGCCATTGGCCCTACAAAATACGCCCCACGCGCGATGAGCTTGCTGTGCAGGGCATGACTGTACGCGATGTGCTCTTCCTGAAAATGCGCATCGTAGTCGTCCACCGGAATATCCAGCCCACGCGAGGAAACAATGCGCCCCTCGTTCATCGGGTATTCACCGGGGTGCCGCAGGGCCACAAATTCATATTGCCGCGGCTCTTCTCGTTCGAATGCTGGAAAAGCCAGAGCAGCGGACCAGCGCACCTGATCCAATGCCATATCGCGCCCGTGTAGCAACTGCTCCCTGAGTGGCTGCAACTCAGACACACTCGGTACACGATAAAAACCACCTACCCGAACATTGATCGGGTGTACTTCCCTGCCCCCAAGCAAGCTCACGATGGCATTGCCCGCCTTTTTGATCTGCAGCCCTTCCTGCACGATTTTACCGTGGTCCTTTGCCATGGCGACTGCGCTTGGATAGCCGAGGAAGTCCGGCGCGTGCAGCATGCAGATATGCAGCGTGTGGCTCTCAATCCATTCGCCGCAGTAAAGCAGGCGGCGCAAGGCCCTGACTTCCGCGGACGGCACAATACCCAGTGCGTGCTCCATCGCGTGAACCGCACTCATCTGGTAGGCAACCGGGCAGATACCGCAGATGCGCGCCGTGATATCCGGAGCCTCCAGATAGTCACGCCCGCGCAGGAATCCCTCGAAGAAGCGTGGTGGCTCGAAGATTTTGAGTTTTACATCGTGTACACCCTGGTCGTCGTAGCGGATATACAGGGCCCCCTCGCCCTCGACCCGAGCCAGGTAATCAACCTTGATGGTTTTACGCTTGCTCATCACCACCTTCCTGCTGCCGGCTGGCCGCCTCAAATATGGGCGCGGCGGCGTTGAAGTTGCGCAGGTTCTCGATCACACGCGCCTTATCCGCGCCCAACTCCTGCTGCCACCAGTGGCAGAGAGAACCGGTATTGGGATTTTCCTTGGGCCCGAAACAGGCATAGCAGCCCCGGTTGTAGGCCGGGCAGAGTGCGCCACAACCAGCATGCGTCACCGGCCCCATACAGGGCGTCCCATGGGCAATCCAGACACAGACATTGCCGCGCAACTTGCACTCCACGCACACTGAATGCGCTGGCACCTGTGGCGGCCTGCGATGGAGAAACGCGCTGATGACCTCGAGCAACTGGCGCTTGTTGATTGGGCAGCCCTGCAGTTCGAAGTCCACCGCTACATGGGCACTGATCGCAGTTGAGGTTTTCAGCGTGGCGATGTACTCCGGATGCGCGTACACCGCAGCGGTAAACTCCTCGACATCGGCGAAATTCCGCAGCGCCTGTATCCCGCCTGCGGTGGCGCAGGCACCGATGGTTACCAGTGCGCGGGACTGTGCGCGTATCGCCCGAATATGCCGCTCTTCCTCGGCCGTGGTGATGGATCCCTCCACCAGCGATAGGTCGTAAGGGCCGGGTAGCTGTGTGCTAGAGACTTCCATGAAATTTGCGATTTCCACGCGATCCGCCAGCGCCAACAGCTCGTCTTCGCAGTCCAGCAGGCTCAGCTGGCAGCCGTCACAGGAAGTGAACTTCCAAACCGCCAGCTTGGGCTTCACTTCCCGGGCTTCTAGAGCGCGCGTATGTTCATCCACCGGCTCACGCTCCCATAATTGAACACCGGCCCATCCTTACAGATGAAACTGGGGCCCCACTGACAGTGTCCGCAATGGCCAGTGGCGCACTTCATATTGCGCTCCATTGACAGATAGATGGATGATTCCGGCACTCCCTTGTCCAGCAGCAAACGGACACAGAAGCGCATCATGACCTCTGGCCCGCACAGGAACACGATGGAGTTTTCACCATCGATTTCCGCGCTGCGCAATGGTTCGGTAATGACCCCGACGCGCCCGTCCCACTGGGTGTCCGCATCGTCGACCGACAGCACCAGCGCAATCCGTTCACGCCAATCGCGCATGGAATCCCGAAACAGTACCTCCTGCGGTCGCCGGGCACCGTAAAAAAGTGTCGCTTGCTTTACAGCCGGCTGCCCCTGCAAAAGGCTGCACAGTACCGGTCGCAATGGCGCCAGACCCAGGCCGCCAGCGATGATCAACAGGTTTTTGCCTTCCGCCTTTTCCAGTGGCCAGCCATGACCGAATGGGCCGCGCACGCCGATGGTATCGCCATCACGCAGTCGCGCCAGCGCTTGAGTCACCAGGCCGTGCGCTCGGATCGTATGCACATAACCATTGTGCTCCGCAGGCGATCCGCTCATCGAAATTGGTACCTCCCCGGCGCCAAACGCATAGAGCATGTTGAATTGCCCCGGCCGGAACAGCGGGGGTTCGCGGGACTGTTCACTGGAAAGGTACAGGGTGAATGTTCCTGCAAATTCATCAATGCGACGATCGACCCGGAACAGCGCCGGTATCATTGCCCGCCTTCCAGTGGTGGCCGGCGGTGGCTGTACACATCCATCAACTGTATCCGGGTTGCCCGCAGCCGCTCTGTTACGATCTGCGCGAAGCGCTTCATAAGTTCGAAGCCGAACTTGGGATCTGTCTCGCATTTTTCCCGCAGGCACTTGCCATCCAGGCGGATCGCGTGGACTTCATCCAGCGCGTGCGCGTCAAATGTCCATAGATGCGGAGGGAACAGCCACGACCAGCCGAAAATATCGCCGCTGTGCAAGGTCTGCACGCAGAGCGAACCGTAATTCGGCACATAGCATTCCACCGCCACTTTACCGTCACGAATCAGGAAAAAGTGATCCGCCGGGGCGTTTTCCCGCGCGATATAGTCGCCGGCGTTGTAGATGTGGTTCTCGCCACAACCGGCGATAAAGTCGAGATACTCAGCGTCCATCCCGGTAAAGAACGGGTGTTCATGTAACAGTTGCGCCATGCTCTTCATTGTTTTTCCATCTCTCTGAACCGAGTCACTTCCTCGGTGATGTCAATGCCCACCGGGCACCAGGCAATACAGCGACCACAACCGACGCAGCCGGAGGAACCAAACTGATCCTGCCAGGTAGCAAGCTTGTGGGTCATCCACTGACGATAGCGGGATCGGGTGTCGGCCCGCACTGAACCGCCGGTGATATAACTGAAATCCCCGGTGAAGCACGAATCCCAGCGCTCCCAGCGCTCAGCGTGTTCACCGGTAAGGTCTGTCGTATCTTCAACCGTGGAGCAGAAACAGGTTGGACACGCCATGGTGCAGTTGGCACAGGAAAGGCAGCGATCCGCCACAGATTCCCATAACGGGCTGTCGTAATTCCTGTAGAGCAGCTCCTTCAGATCCTCACTTTGGAAATGGCGCACGCCCCGGGCCATCTGCTCTTGTGCTTGAAAAATCGCGTTCTCGCCCTGCTCCATATGCCGATCGGTTGCCGGCTTTACCGGCAACTGCTGCAAAATCCGCGCACCCTGTTCGCTGCCGCTTCGGATCAGGAAATAGTGTTGGGTACCTTCGATGACTTCGGTCAATGCCAGATCGCAGGGCAAGGTCACCTGTGGCCCGGTGTGCATGGACACACAGAAACAGGTTGGCGCAGCTGTCGTGCAGTTCACTGCTACGATCAACAGGTTCGCGCGCCGGCTGGCGTAGCTGTCATTGCGATACCTGTCGTCAATAAACACCCGATCCTGAACGGCAATCGCGTGCAGTTCACAGCTGCGTACGCCGATAAATGCGAGATCGGGCACCGGCTCCTGCACCTCACAGATCTGGACGCCATTCGTGTTTTTTTGTCCTTTCCACACCAGCCGGCGCGGTAGCTGCAGGAATTTTTTCCAGGAATGCGGCCCGACTGCATAGCCGAAGAAGGCGTCATCATCGCGCTTCACCACGCGATAGGTGCCCTTTTCCTGTACGTCGGTCCACCCCCGCGGCAGGTCATTTGCGGAGTGCACATCGTCATACACAATGGCGCCATCACGCAGTATCGGGCCTTTCAGCTGGCGTCCTGGCGCGCGTATGGCCTGGATCAATGCATCCAGATCCTCAGCGTCCAGCAGGAAATTTTGCATGCTCGATTACCCCCCGGGGTAAATCCTGCACCTAAATGCCTTTATGCGATTGGCCCGCATCAACCACCCGCATCTATTCTTTAGATTGATTTAATTAGCCAGAGTGTAGAAACGGACGGCCACACTTGAGAGGACAAAGATGACAATGTCGGACAAACAGCGCCGGATAGCGTCATCCAGCTCCATCCAGTCATTGGGCAGCGCGAATAGCGACCGGCCGCGAAACAGAAATCAGGAAACGCGATGAGAATCGGCATAAATGGATTGGGTCGAATTGGCCGGCAGGTACTGCGTATCGCGCTCGAATCCCATCGCGGCGGCGTGGAAGTGGTGCACGTGAATGACCTCGCCAGTGTAGAGGACCTGGCCTATCTGCTGGAGCTGGATACGACCTACCACACCCGGGATCTTAAAGTGCACGGCGAGGGCGACACCCTGCTGATTGACGGTTTGTCGATTTCCGTCAGCGCGGAGAGCGACCCGTCCAAGCTGCCCTGGGGGGAAAAAGGTGTGGATGTCGTGTTTGAGTCCACCGGGATGTTTCGAACCAGGGCCGGCGCCTCAAAACATCTCGCGGCCGGTGCCAGGAAAGTGCTGATTTCGGCACCGGGCAAAAGCATGCTGGACGGTCATTTCGTCGTGGGCGTCAATGATCACCGCTATGACCGCCATCGCCACAACATCATTTCCACCGCCAGCTGCACCACAAACTGCCTGGCTCCCGTCGCGAAAGTACTCAACGAGGAGTTTGGTATCGAGCATGGCATGATCAATACAATCCATGCCTACACCGCTTCGCAAAACCTGGTTGATGGCCACAACAGCAAACACCGCCGCGGCCGTGCCGCCGCAGCGAACCTTGTACCCACCACCACCGGGGCGGCAACCACCATCGGCCTTATCCTTCCCGGGTTGGCGGGCAAACTCCACGGCTGCGCGGTACGTGCGCCGTTGAAATGCGGTTCACTGCTGGATCTTACCTGCCTGCTGCAAAAGGGCACCAACGTTGACGAAGTCAATAATGCCTTTCGCCATTGGGCCGAGGGCCCACTGAAAGATATCCTTGCCGTCGACGACCGCGAGCTGGTGTCCAGTGACATTGTCGGCAAACCCTACAGCGCCATCGTCACCACCAAGGATACCCTGATGGTGGGCGACAAATTCCTCAAGGTGTTTGCCTGGTATGACAATGAGTGGGCATTCTCGCAACGCTGTGTCGATATGATCACGAGAATGCTCTAGCCAACTGCCGGTGCACTGCACTCATGAGCATCGTCACCATTACCCTCAACCCCTGTATCGACAAAACCGTCGCCGTCGATCGCGTTCTTCCCGACTGCAAGCTCGCATGCCACCAGGTTCGTGCATATCCCGGTGGTGGTGGACTCAATGTCGCCCGGGTCATCAGCCGGCTGGAAACGCCGGTATGTGCCTACTGGACCTGCGGGGGTGAAAATGGTCACCGGCTGGGGCAATTTCTGGATGAGGAAAAGGTCCACCACTGCCCTGTTCCGATCAGTGAACCTGTGCGGGAGAACCTGATTGTGCGCGAGGAGTGCAGCGGCAGCCTCTACCGGTTCGGGATGCCGGGCCCCCTGCTCTCCAGTGAAGAACGCGCACGCTGGATCGCACAGGTAGGCCAGATCCCGCCTTCGACGGAGTATGTGGTCTTCAGCGGCAGCCTGCCGGAAGGCGTACCGCCAGCGTGGTACGAAGAACTGCTGCGGGCCGTGCCTGCCGGGATCCGTATCGTGGTGGACACAAAAAGGGAAGCGTTGCGCCATGCGCTCGCGGTTGGCGTCTACCTGATCAAGCCCAACGTGCGCGAGCTGGTGGAATTGGTTGGGCACGAGCTGCCCGACGACAGGGCTATTGAAAATGCCGCAGCCGGGATCATCCGCCATGGCAGTGCACAGGTGGTGCTACTGTCGCTCGGCCGTGCCGGCGTACTCCTTGTAACCGGTGACCGGCTTGAGCGTATTCCTGCCCCGGCGGTTAAGCTCAGGAGCAAGGTCGGCGCTGGCGATGCCGTGGTGGGCGGCCTGCTCGCTGCGCTATCCCGAGGCAGCGCCCTGCCAGAGGCCGCCAGGTTCGGTGTGGCCGCCGGTGCAGCGGCCGTAATGACCGAAGGCACCGAGCTTTGCCGCAAAGAAGACACCGAGCAGCTGTTCAAACACATGTGAACCCTACTCCAGATATGCTCAGGCCGTCGCGGCAGCGCCGCCTGAAAACACCAGCAGCACCCGGTGGCACTCGCCATCATCACTGAGAGGGATGCGCTCCCCTTCCACCGGCTCCCCATCCAGCGTGAGTTCTTCGATTTCCCGCGGATTGCCACCGCAATTCCGTACGTCGATATCGAACCGGCTGCTGCCAAAGCGCAGCGACAGGCGAAAGTTATCCCAGGAATCCGGCAGGCAGGGTTTTATTTCGAGCGTATTGCCATCGAGGATTCTAGCCCCGAGCAGCGCCTCGAGGGCCGCGCGATAAAGCCAGCCCGAAGCGCCGGAATACCAGGTCCAGCCGCCGCGCCCTACGTGCGGTGCAACACCGTAAACGTCGCCGGCCAGCACATAGGGCTCGGTTCGGTAGCGCGCGACACCGGAGGCGGTATCCGTATGCGTGATCGGGTTGAGCAGGCTGAACAGATGGTGCGCTCGCGCACTGTGGTGCAGCCCTGAGGCCGCCCACACAGCCCAGGTTGCGGCGTGGGTGTACTGGCCGCCATTCTCGCGGATGCCCGGCGGGTAGCCCTTGATATAGCCCGGATCTTTCTTGGTTTTATCGAATGCCGGCTTCAGCAGTAAAATCTGCCGTGCATCTTCCTGCACCAGGTGCTCGTAGGCGGACGCCATGGCCTCGCGGGCACGGTCAGTAGGCGCCTCCTGGGACAGAACCGACCAGGTTTGCGCAATCAGGTCGATCTTGCACTCGTCACTCTGCTTCGACCCAACCGGCGTGCCGTCATCGTAATATGCGCGCCGGTACCAGGCGCCGTCCCAGCCGGTTTCCTCTACCTGAACCCGGAAGTTTTCGCCCAGCTTGCGATAGTGTTCCGCCAGCGCAGTATCCCCAATGTGCTCACACAGTGGCGCCATATCGCGGCACACCCGCAGCAGGAACCAGCCCATCCATACGCTCTCGCCACGCCCGGTGGTACTGATGCGGCTGAAGCCATCATTCCAGTCGCCGTTGCCGATCACCGGCAAGCCGTGTGGGCCAACGGCGCTGGCACGCTCAATCGCCCGGCAACAGTGTTCATACAGAGAGCCGTATTCATCACTGGGATCGAACTCGGCGTAGCGCTCGTGTTCATCCTTCTTGAGCGGTGCCCCCTTGAGGTAGACAACCGATTCATCAAGTATGCCGTAGTCGCCAGTGGTACGGATGTACTGCGCGGTAACGAACGGCAGCCACAACAGGTCGTCGGAGCAGCGTGTCCGCACGCCCCGCAACGGGTTTTCGTGCCACCAGTGCAACACATCACCATCCTGGAACTGGCGTGAAGCGGCGCGCAGAATATGTTCTCGGGTCCATTCCGGATGGGTCCACAGCAAAGCCTGCACATCCTGCAACTGATCGCGGAACCCGAAGGCGCCGCTCGACTGGTAAAACCCGCTGCGCCCCCACAAACGACAGGCCAGTGTCTGATACGGCAGCCAGCGATTAACCAGAATTTCCGTCGCCTTGTCAGGCACTTCGACCTGCACCCGCCCCAGAAACTCCTCCCAGAACGCCTCAAATTGCTCCCGCGCAGCTTCCGCTGATTCAGGATCACGAAAACGGTTGGCGAGCTCCAACGCGTGCTCCCGATCCGCCCCCTCACCCATCACGAAGTAGACCTGCTGCGTTTCCCCGGCCGCCAGATCAATATGCACCTGATACGCGGCGCAGGGATCGCCGCTGGACTGCACTCGTCCCGACAGGCCGATGCGAAACAGCGCTTCGGGCGCCTCAAGACCAATGGAGTCCCCCAGGAATTCGTGGCGATCCATGGAAAGGCCGTGGGGTGGCAGGCTGGCCGTCAGAAATGCCACGCCAGGATTCGCATCGGGCACAAAAGCATTGCGCGCAAGCAGCGCACAGCTGTCGGCCTCAAATTCACACACCAGATGCGGCCAGCTGCTGGCGCGGACGAGGCCCAGTATCCATTCCACGTAATAGGTGGCCGTGAGCCTGCGCGGTCGATCCCAGCAGTTCTTCAGGGTCAGGCGGCCAACTTTCACCGGCGCTTCGCGATCGACGAAAATCCGCCAGGCCTGCTCGAGACCATTGCTGTTATGGCGAAATTCACTGTAGCCGGCACCGTGACACACCTGATACGCCCCTTCTGCCGGCCGCGGTGCGGGCGTGGGTGTCCAGACTTCCGCGGTTTCTTCATCGCGCAGATAGAGCACTTCACCACTGGGGTCTCGTACCGGATCATTATTCCACGCGGTCAGGCGATGCTCGCCGCTGTTACCCGCCCAGGTACAGCAGGATCCGCTTTCGGAAACCAGGCAGCCAAAGGCGGGATTGGCAATCACATTGACCCAGGGTGCAGGTGGGCGCTGGCCGGGCGCAAGATGCAGGATGTATTCGCGACCGTCTGCAGAGAAACCGCCCAGGCCGTTATCAAACAGCAGCGTATCGGGTCGCGGTAGCGTTGGCGTTGGTTGTGGGGTGTCATCGGCCGGTGCGACCGGCACAAACGGCGGTAAGGGTTGCAGCAGTGTCTGCAGCGCGGAAAAGCCGCTTTGCAATTGTGACTGTACAGAGCCAGCCGACGAATCGAGGATCACCCGCGCTGCCGAGAGCAACAGGATGCGAACATCCCCCGGTAACTCCTGTCCGGGAATCATCACCACTGTGCCGGAGAGTTTGCGCAACGTGCGCCCGCGCACATCCACAATCAGCTCCTGGAGCCGGTCGCGAATCTGCTGTTCATATCCCGCGGACTCCTCGTCGATCAGCACCAGATCGACGCTCACGCCGCGCCCACACCAGTATGTATGCGCCTGCAGTATCGGTTCGGCAAAATCGATCTCGTGCGCATTGCGGATGTGCACCAGCAAAATCGGGTTGTCACCGGAGATGCCCTTGCTCCACAGCCCGGGCTGAATATTCCGGCTGCGCTCCAGAACCCGCGAAGGCGCGCGCAACGGCGCTATCGGTGCGAGCACCGCGGAAAGCAGATTCATCATCCACTGCATGGAACCGGAAGTGATATGCAGGTTGCGCAGTTCCTGCTCCGACTGCATACGCGCGAGATCGAAAACCCAGCGGGCTTTAGGTCGCGAGCGATAGGCGTTCAGGGTTGATAGCAGAGTGCTGCGCGATTTGCTGGCACCGGTGAGATAAATCACCTCGATTTCAGACTGCGGCGGAATCGTGACTTCCTGTGCGGCGGCAATCACCGGATCCAGCACCGGGCCAGTGGTGCCAGTGAAACTCGCCAGCCCTTCGACCATGGCACGGGGGTGTGCGGGTGAACCGCCGCGGCCCAGAAACTGAAAGCGATCCGTCTCCCACGCCAACCGGTGTTGCACGCCTGGCTGCACCAGCACAGAGACAGCAAGATAAATCGGTTTCTCGTTACTGCCGCGGGGCCGCCGGCGATAGATCATCACCTGATCCTCGGGCAGGTACTGGCTCTCGACAAACAGCTTGGCAAACGCCGGATGACGGAGGTCGTCTCGCTCGGGCGCCAGTACCACCTCGGCAAAGTCGGCCAGCAACAGGTGTCGCTCGCGATCGCTCTCGTTTTTGATACTCAGGCGACGCGCTTCCACATCGTGCTGGGAGCTGACCGCCACATGCAGTCGACAGAACAGTTCCGCTTCGCGCTGCTGGTACTCAACACTCTGCGGGGAAAAGTATGCCGAGCTGTGGTGAGCGTCACCACCGCATGGCGCAAGTCCGACCGAAAACAGCACATCGCTGTCGAGATCCCGCACGTAGCAAAAACGTCCCCACGAATGGCTGGTGGGATCGGTTTGCCAGCGTGTCAGCGCGATATTGTCCCAATAGCTGCCGCCGGCACCATCGGCCGCGAGCACGGATGAAAAATGGCCGTTCGAAAGCAGGTTGTATTGTGGGTATGGCAGCGAAGGCGTCGCCGCCCAGGTCTCCAGAACCACCTCCGCATGGAAAGTGCGCATAACCCCCGGGCGCTTCCACGGCCGGATTGCAGGCGGCGAAGACGGCATGCGTTCGTACAGCAAGGGGGTCAACCCGGCAATGCGGGCGTCGTCGTGGAAGCGGCGCAGCATGACGTCGCCGTGAAGGAAATTGTTTACCGCGAGGAGAATCATGCCCTGGTGGTGGCTCATGTATGAGCGCACCGTGCGCGCCCGGCGCGGTGACGGCTTGGATGTGCGCCCAAAGTCGATGGCCTCGTGCAGGCCGAATTGCCCGTAGCCACCATGACGTCGCAGTTGCCGGAGATTCTCCATCACTTTGTCTGGGCAAAATGGCAGTGCCATCATCGATGCGTAGGGCGCGATGACCAGCCGCTCGCCAAGGTCGCGCCGAAAGCCGATACCGGGCACACCAAATGCCCGATACTGGTAGTGTAAATGGCTGTCCAGTTCGTAAAAGCCGGACTCCGCGATGCCCCAGGGAACGCCAAAACGACCGGCAAACTCCTGGTGCACATCGATGGCATTGCGGCAGGCCCGCCCAACCAGACTGTGATCCGGGGTTTCCATCAGCAGGCGCGGCATCAGGTATTCGAACAGTGTGGCGCTCCACGACATCAATACCGCTCTGCGCTGTACACGCCGGAAAGGTCGCTCCAGATGGCGCCAGTGACGCGCCGGCACATCCCCCTTGGCGATGGCTACAAAGCCGGTGAGCCGAGACTCCGAGGCGAGCAGGTCATAGTAGTTGGGGTCCAGCGCGGCATCATTTACGTTGTAACCAATATGGAACAGGTGGCGCTCCGGGTCATAGAGAAAGGCGAAGTCCATTTCTGCAACCCAATCCCGCGCCTTCCCGGCCAGCCGGCTGAGATCACGGCGGTATCGCGCGGCATTTTCCTGCGCCGCGGCGAATGAATGCCGCAGCCTGGCAATCCAGTCACCAACCTCTTCCCGCTGCGGCCCGCCAGCGGATGACAACACCATCTCCAGTCGATCGAGCTGCTGTGCTGCCCCCGCACAAGTTTCCGGCAGACTCGCCAGGGTTACCGGGCGATTCAACTCATCCACCAGAGTCTGAAACTGCTCGGAGACTTGTCCACCCTGCTCCCGACACGCAACAGGCGGTGCCGCGATCAGCCGCTGCCAGGGTTCGAGGCTTTCCTGGTAGCGGCGTGCGGCGATGGAGTGCTGGAGCAATTCGTCGAGCCAGTGACGTAACCGTCCGAGGGATTCCGCACTGAAATATTCGTCACCTTCGATCAGCGCCACCACACGATCCTGCAGTGCGGGGACTTCGCGCTCGTAAATATCGTCGATGATCTGCCACCAGTGATCCTCTTCCACCCGAGCGTCGAGCCTTTCACGCAGCTGGCTGATGTAACCTGTCACCTCGCGCAATGTCGACGATGCCACCTCCGGCTCAGGTGGCTGCAGCGTCTCGACGACAACGCCAAGAGTATCCGCAATACCGCGCACCAGCTGATGCCCACTGATCTCACTGCGATCCAGTGCTTCGAGCCCACTCGCCAGGGTGAGCAGGCTGCCGGCCAGGTTTCCGCTGTCGACGGTGGAGACGTAACGGGGATCCAGCGGGTGAAGTTCCCGGGTTTCATACCAGTTGAGGAAGTGCCCGCGGTAACGCTGCAGCCCCCGCATGCGATCGAAACTGTTGTTGAGCCGTGCCAGTAACTGGGTGAGATCCAGGTAACCAAAGTCGTACGCACTGAGCGTGGCTAACAGGCCCAGCCCGATATTGGTGGGGGACGTTCGCCGCGCAAGCACCGCTACCGGTTCTTCCTGGTAATTATCCGGTGGCAACCAGTGATCGTCGGGCCCCATGAAGTGTTCGAAGAAATACCAGGTGCGCCGGGCCAGCAGGCGCAATTCCTGCTCTTCTGCTTCCCGCAGCGGCTGTGTTTCGTAGGAGTGCGGCCGGCTGATACGCTGGTTTAACTGCGGCAGGAACAGCCAGGCCAGCAGCAGCGGAATCGCTGGCAACAGGCTGGAGGGCGCAGTGATGGCCAGCCATACCATGATCATTACCGCCAGTAACGGCGACATCCAAAGTTCGCGCCAGCTGATACTGGCAATCGACTTGCTGCTGATGGCCCTGTTCACATGTGCGGCCGATGTCCACTCCAGCAGGTGTCGACGTGACACACCGAGGCGATAGAGTGTTCGCACGATCGCATCTACTGCATTGACCGCCTGCGCCGGCAGTAGCGCCAGGGACAACAGCCAGTGCAACAGGCGCTGACGCAGAATACCGGGCAGGTTTCTCAGGTAGTGATGGGCCCGGTTGGGCCTCGCGGTAACGCGCCAAATGGTCGACAGAGGCTCAAGCCACACGGTGGAAGCCGACAGAAACAGCACACCCAGCGTCCATACCCAGACGCTGCCGGGTAAAATTCCGCTCCACGCCAGCAGGAAAAGTAACAACAGGCTCGGCGCCTCCAGGCTGCGGCGCAAATTGTCCGCGATTTTCCACCGGTGTATGGGCGGCAGCGGATTGCTTACCCGTTCGCCGCCATCAATGGTCACCCGTTTCCAGAGCCATGGCAGCAGTTGCCAGTCGCCGCGTATCCAACGGTGAGAACGCCGCAGCAGGGCGAATACATTTGGCGGGTACTGTTCGTAGAAAATGGCATCGGAAAGGAGCGCGGCGCCGCCAATCGCACCTTCGAGCAGGTCATGACTCAGAATTGCGTTTTGCGCCAGGTGGCCGGCCAGTGTCTGGGAAAACACCCGCGGATCGTAAATGCCCTTGCCTGCAAAAATGGCCTCACCGAAAAGATCCTGGTAGGCGTCGGATACGGCATGGGTATACAGATCGACACTGCGATCGCCCGAAAATATGTCGCTGAATATTGTACCTTCACCACCCGAGGGGTCCGTCTCCAACCGCGGTTGCAGGAACCCGTGTCCCGCCACCACACGCCGGGTGCGCTCATCGATGACCACTGCGTTGAGTGGATGTGCCATGGTTGCCACCAGCCGCGCCGCGGTGCCGGGAGGCATCTGGCTGTCTGCATCCAGGGTGATGACGAAGTGGATTTTGTCCAGTGCGGAGCGATTGCCAACACAAGCTGTAAAGCTGTGGTCGTCGTGTCCTCTCAGAAGACGGTTGAACTCTATGAGCTTGCCGCGCTTGCGCTCCCAGCCCATCCAACAGTGCTCTGCCGGGTTCCAGCGCCGCTCCCGATGTAACAGTACAAAGGGTTCCCTGCCGTCGCTGTCGGCGTAGCGGGCATTGAGGGTGTCAATCGTTCCCCTCGCAAACGCGAGCAACGCAGCGTCGTCCCCCGCATGCTGGTTCTCGGCGTCCGCAAAATCACTCAACACCACATACACCAGGTTGCGGTCGTCATTGTTGAGAAAATTGATTTCCAGGCACTGGAGAATTTTCTCGACATCTTCGCTGTCGGCAAAGAGTACCGGCATGATTACGGCACTGCGGAACTCCTCCGGAATACCTTCATCGAAGTCCATCTTCGGCAGGGTTTGTGGCGCCAGGCTGTGGGTGATCAAGCCATTGACCAGGGCGAGGGAAACCCCGATGACCGGGATAGCGACAACCGCCATGGTCAGCAGAAACACACCAATAGATGTGCCATCAAACAACAGGTAAATGGCCAACCCGATTAGCGGCAGGGCCGAGAGCAATATGAGGGTGAAAAAATACACCGTGGACGCGTGATCCAGCACGCGTCTGTGTATGCGCTGAAACGCGTTGGGCTGGAATTCGAGCGCTTTTTCAAGCTCCCTGCGCCCGTCGCCGACCAGATAAAACCCAACGTGACGGCGGCGAGCCTCACTACTTTCGTCGCCGCTGAGATCCAGCACCCGCTCAGCAATACGGTGCTCAGCAACCTGACTTCCACGCGCCAGTTGCTCCACAATGCCCCGGTAGCGATCCCGGGTTTCAAAATCCATCTGCGCGTAAGCCCCCGCCGGATCATCACGCAGGATGCGCTCAACGCGACTTTGCGCCTCGACAAACGCCCGCCAGTCATGGGTGCGTAACTCCCGCAGGCTGATAATCGCGCTGGCGATACCGACGCTCTCGCCCTCGCCCCCCGCCTCGGCTTTTTCCAGCGCAACTTCCGCGAAATGCACCAGAGACTCAAGGAGGCTCAGCCGTAGCATGGCCGGCAAAGCCCAGAGCTCGCCTGTGGTCAAAATACTTTCCTGTTGATAGTGATCAACCAGGTCGTAAACGGATTCAAGATCCAGTGGCTGTATAACGTCGGCAATCAACAGCGCGGCGAGGGATCGAACACGCAGATCCGTCCCGTCACCCTCGATCGCAACCTTGGGGAGCTGGCGCAGGTAATTGCGCGGCAGTGACTCGCGCACCAGTTCAAGCGCTTCCTGCACCACATGGCGGTTATCCAGCAACCATTCTTCGCTGCGGCTGCCCTTCTCACCGGCCTCTACACGGGTGGCGAGTCGCCGGTAGACAGTCTGGAAATCCCTGTCGAGAACACGAAGACGTGAGTGCAGAGGGTAGCCGTGGACACCAGTAACGATATGGCGGTGGCGCCTGGCAAGTGCGCCGATTTCGCCCAGGCGCTTTTGCTCATCACTGGCACCCGGGCCCTCAGAGGGTTCTCCGCCCGCCTGCGCAGGCCCGGCGACCGGACGGTGTTTCTTTTTGCGCGAGAAAAACTCGCGCGCACGGGCGAGCCCGTCGGAGTTTCCACGGCGCAGTTTCATTGATGAGTCGAGCCATTTTTTGCGAATGAGTGAGAGGGCTGCTGCATGCTATCGGCTGCGCCCCGCAGCGTCTGCAGCTGTGATTCTGGCAGGTCCTGAAACACCAGCACTGGCAGGCGACTATGGCACATCACTGTATGACAGAGCGTGCCCGTCACCTGCTGGGCGCCGGTCTGCCAGTCGTGTGCACTCATCGCAATCAGATCCGCCCCCTCTTCCGCGGCTGTTGCGTAAATTCGTTCCGCCACATTCTGGGACACCAGTAGCCGCGGGCGCACCTTGATACCGTTCTTAAGCTGATTCGCAATTTCTTCGAGATAGGCCTCCGCTGCACGGCGATTGCACTCGACAAATTTCTCCCGGGTCGCGTGCTCTTCCCTGGTGATCGGCATGCGCCGTGGCATCTCCGGAACCGCGATCACCTGCAACAGGATGATTTCCACTTCCTGGCCGCGCATCAGTGACGCCACCTGGCATGCCACCCATTCAGAGCGCGGCGACCCATCCATGGACACCAGGATGCGTCGATAGGCGGTTGGTTCCTGCAAGCCCGGCTGCTCACCGGGACGCACAATCAGAAAGGAGCGCCCGGCGCCACTGAACACCTTTTGCGCGGTACTGCCAAAATCAAACCGACTGATGCCGCCTTTTCCATAGGCGGTAATCACGATCAGGTCGATCGCATGTTTCTCGCAGTACTCCACAATCTGCTCCGCAGGGCGGCCCTCCACGATGCTAACGGTCACCGCTATATCGTGTGCCGCTATCTGTTCCGTGAGGCTGTTCAGGTAACTGCGAATCTCCGCGCGCCGCAGCCGCCAGTCCACTGGATCCGTACAGTGATCGTCCGTATGCGAGGAAGATTTCTGTACGTGCAAAAGGTGAATATCCGCCCCACACTGTTTCGCCACCGATACGGCATGGGCGATGGCTTCCTCCGCCAGCGATGAGCTGTCCAGCGGTATCAATAGATGTTTGAACGGCATAGCAATTCCCCCCGGAACTCAATGGGCAAGTGTCGTAGATGACGGTTGTAATGCGGAAAAGAATCTTGCGTCAGCGGATGTATTGGAGCGGAGATGGCACCGCCGTTGCTGACATTTACCGCAAGAAATGCGGGAAATCTGGACGCGCATAGAGCTTAGCTCGGCTACTTTGAGATAAATGAAAATCTTCGCAATTCACGTTGATTAACGAGTCAATCTCAGGCGCCACACCCGAATGACCGATCACCGCTATATCCGCTGGTTTGCAGAAACAGGGCTTTGCGACCTCGCCGAGGTCGGCGGTAAAGCCGCCTCCCTGGGGGAAATGTACCGAACCCTGACGCCGATGGGGATTCACGTACCCAACGGCTTTTCGATTACCGCAAATGCGTACCGCGACATGCTCGAACAGGCATCGGCCTGGGAATCATTGCGCAGAGTGCTCGGCGAACTCGCCACTGCCCCCAGCGATCAACAGGCAGAAATCGCCGCACAGGCGCGCGCGATTGTTTACAACGCGGGGCTCCCGGATCAACTGGTCGCTGAAATCACCGACGCGTATGTTGAGTTGTGTGAACAATACGGACCGCAATTGCGACTCGCCGTACGCAGTTCTGCCACGGCCGAGGATCTGCCGGAGGCGAGTTTCGCCGGGCAACACGACAGTTTCCTCAATATTGGCGACCTCAATGGACTGCTCGAGGCCTGCCGCCACTGTTTTGCCTCCCTGTTCACGGCGCGGGCCATCAGCTACCGGGAGCGTAACGGCTTCGACCACTTCAAGGTGTTCCTGGCCATCGCCGTGATGAAAATGGTGCGCGCCGATATCGCCTCCAGTGGTGTCATGTTTACGCTCGACACGGACAGCGGTTTCCGGGATGTGGTATTCATTACTTCCGCTTATGGGCTCGGCGAGAATATCGTGCAGGGCGTCGTCGATCCGGATGAGTTTTATGTGCACAAGCCCACATTTGAACGCGGCTACCGCTGCGTACTGCGCCGGCAACTGGGCGCCAAACAGCAAACCCTGGTGTGTGACGAGGATTTAAACAGCCAGGAACTGCACAATATCGAAACCCCCGGCGCGCGCCGCTCGCACTACAGCCTGTCCGATGATGACATTTTGACCCTCGCGCATTACGCGATTGAAACGGAGAAGCACTACAGTGCCCAGCGGGGCCAGCCGTGCCCAATGGACCTGGAATGGGCCAGGGATGGTGACGACGGCCAGCTTTACCTCCTGCAGGCACGCCCGGAAACGGTGGCCTCGCAAAAACCGCGCAATCAGCTAAGGCGCTACCTGTTCAAGAAGAAGCCAGACAAAAGTTCGCTGCTCGCCACCGGGCGCGCTATTGGCAGCGCCATCGCCAGTGGCAAACTGCGCAGGGTCAACGACACGACCCAGCTGTCCGCATTCGATGAGGGAGAAATACTTTTTGCAGAAAGCACCAGTCCCGATTGGGGGCCGGCGATGCGCAAGGCTGCGGCCGTGGTGACCGAGCGCGGTGGACGCACCTGTCATGCTGCCATTGTCGCGCGCGAGTTTGGCATCCCCGCAGTCGTTGGCATTGGCAGCGAGCACCCGCTGCAGGATGGCGACCTGGTAACACTGTCCTGCGCGGAGGGGGACATGGGAAAAATCTACCGCGGCGCGCTCCCGTTCGAGGTTTCCACCACCTCACTGGATGAGGTACCCACGCTCAAGACCAAAATGATGATCAACCTGGGCAGTCCGGAGCAGGCGTTCCGCCTGAGTGCCCTGCCCTGTGAAGGCGTTGGCCTGGCGCGGATGGAATTTATCGTCAACGAGCACATCAAGGCCCACCCTATGGCTCTGGCGTGCCCGGACAAGGTTGGCGATGAAAAAGAACGTCAGGCCCTGGATGCGCTGACCGCCCACTATGCAAGCGGCAGCGAGTTTTTCATTGAGAAACTTTCCGAGGGCATTGGCACCATCGCCGCCGCCTTTTACCCGAGGCCGGTGATTGTGCGAACCTCCGACTTCAAGACCAATGAATATGCACGCCTGATTGGCGGTCGCAATTTCGAGCCCCATGAAGAAAATCCGATGCTGGGATTTCGCGGTGCGGCGCGCTATGCGCATCCGGCCTATGCCGAGGGCTTTGCACTGGAGTGCGCCGCCCTAAAGCGCGCGCGGGAACAGATGGGACTGGAAAATATCAAGGTGATGATCCCCTTCTGCCGGCGCATCCCCGAGGGCGAAAAGGTACTGGCGGCCATGGCCGCCCATGGCCTGACACCCGGTGAACGCGGGCTCGAGGTCTATGTCATGTGTGAAATCCCCAATAATGTGGTGCAGATTGACGCATTCAGCCAGTTGTTCGATGGCATTTCCATCGGTTCCAACGACCTCACCCAGTTGGTGCTCGGCGTAGACCGGGATTCCGACATCGTCGCGTTTGATTTTGATGAGCGCGACCCAGGGGTAATGGAAATGATCCGGCAGGCTGTCGAGGGCGCGAAACGCAATGGCATACCCGCCGGGATTTGTGGGGAGGCCCCATCCAACTATCCGGAAGTTGCGGAGTACCTGGTGAAACTCGGTATTACGTCCATCAGCCTGAGTCCGGATGCCCTGCTACGCACCATTCCGCGCGTTGCCGCCATGGAGCAACGCCTGCAGGACGGACACGGGAAGGACGGGCAGTCCACCCGCTGATTCGTCGGTGCGCAGGATGGGCACCGCCTGAATATGGAGCCTGATCCGCGCCAGCGGGATCGCAAACTCAGCCATTGAACAAGACCCAGCACATGACGGAATTGACGCGGGAAAATGGACCCAACCGCGCGGCGCTCACACTGGCTGCACTCGGTATCGTGTTCGGGGATATCGGTACCAGCCCGCTGTATGCCGTAAAGCTGATTTTCCATACGGAACACGGCCTGCCCCTGACGCAGGCGAACATCCTCGGCGGTATCTCGGCCATATTCTGGGCACTGATGATCCTGGTCACAATCAAGTACGTACTGCTGATATTACGGGCCGACAATGATGGCGAGGGCGGGATCATGGCGTTGACCGCCCTCGCGCTGGCGGCAACCCGCGGGCGCAGCCGCCGCATGCGCTGGCTGATTGCCACTGCGGGCCTGTGCGGCGTGGCGCTGTTTTTCGGCGACGCGGTAATTACGCCGGCCATTTCGGTACTGTCCGCCATTGAAGGGCTGGAAGTTGGCCTGGCAGTACTGCATCCCTTCGTATTACCGATCACGGTCTGCGTTTTAGTCGCACTGTTTTTCCTGCAGCGCTTTGGAACCGCAACGGTCGGCACCCTCTTCGGCCCGATCACCGCGCTGTGGTTTCTGGTTCTGATGCTCGCCGGGATTCACGGGACGGTGAGCAACCCGTTGATTCTGCACGCCCTGAATCCGGTTCACGCACTGATTTTCGTCACCAGTCACGGAGTCGGCTCCTTCGCCATACTCGGTGCTGTGCTTCTGGTGTTTACAGGTGCAGAGGCACTGTACGCGGATATGGGGCACTTTGGCCGCGGCCCGATCAAGCTCGCCTGGGGCGGCCTGGTTTTCCCTGCACTTACCCTGAATTACCTGGGGCAGGGGGCGCTGTTGCTCTCCGATCCCGGCGCGGCCGACAATCCGTTCTATCGTATGTTTCCCGGCTGGGCACTCTACCCGATGGTGGCGCTCGCCACCGCGGCAACGGTGATCGCCTCGCAGGCATGTATATCCGGTGTCTTTTCACTGGCCAAACAAGCCATCCAGTTGGGGTACCTGCCGCGTATGGCGGTGCGGCATACCTCCTCGGCGCAGCCGGGGCAGATCTACATGCCGGGAATCAACTGGCTGTTACTGGTGTTGGTTGTGGCCGCGGTCATCGGCTTCGGTTCTTCGTCAAATCTCGCCGCCGCCTATGGTGTTGCGGTCAGCGGTGCGATGCTCATGGACACTGTTATTGCCTCCTTTGTCTACCGTTTCCGCTGGCACTACCCGTTCGCATTGTGCGTGGCGGGCGCGCTGTTTTTCTGCTGTATCGATCTCGCGTTCTTCTCATCGAGCCTGATGAAAGTCAGTCATGGCGGCTGGTTTCCGCTGGCCCTTGCCGCCATTGCACTTTTGCTGATGGTCACCTGGCGGGATGGCAAAGCGCTGTTGAATAAATGGCTTGGGCAGGAGGAAGCCGGGCTGGAAACATTCCTGGAATCCCTGTTTCGCGAACCACCACAGCGTGTACCCGGCACCGCTGTATTCATGACGTCCACGCAGGAATCCGTTCCCCACGCACTGCTGCACAACCTCAAGCACAATAAAATCGTGCATGAGCGGGTTCTCTTTCTGACCGTCACCATTCTCGATCATCCCCGGGTCAGCATTCACAACCGCTATCACTTGAACGCATTGGGCAATGGCTGCTATCGCCTGCTTCTTGTCTACGGATTTATGGAGCACCCGGACATCGGCCAGGCCCTGCGCGATCTGGAAGCCCACCAGGGATTGCCGATTGACCCGGAGCAGACATCCTTTTTCCTTAGCCGCGAAACCGTGGTTGCGTCCAAGCAGGTAGCCAGCGGCATGGCCCACTGGCGCGAACGCCTCTTCAGCGCCATGGCGCGCAATGCCAGCAGCGCTGTTGAATATTTCCGCATCCCGGCCAACCGGGTCATTGAACTGGGCACCAAGATCGAGATCTAGCAACAGGGGAATTCCATGCGTCCCACAACCTGGTATTCGAAACTCGCGAAAGGCGCCGCGCACTTTTGCGGCAGGCCAAAAATCTTCGCGTTGGCTGCGGCTATCATCGTGCTATGGGCCATCTCGGGGCCTTTATTCGGCTTCAGCAACACCTGGCAGTTGATCATCAACACCATTACCACCACAGTGACCTTCCTCATGGTATTCCTGATCCAGAACACACAGAACAGGGATACCGAAGCCATCCAGCTGAAACTGGACGAACTGATACGAGCAACCAAGGGCGCACATAACGCCCTGCTGGATCTGGAAGAATTGGATGATGAAAGCCTGCAGGATTTCCTGCGCCGCTACGAACACCTGGCAACCGTCGCGCGGGAAGAACTGGCGCACGGGGTAAAGGATACCGGCACCCCGGAAGCCTGAAGCAGCCTCAGGCAGTGCTTGTGGATTTTTCTTTACCCAGTAACAGCAGGATTTCCATCGCCACCAGTTGCAACAGGGCAATACAAAGCAGTATTCCCCACTGTGCGGAGCTTACCGGTGAAACGCCCAGTACACTCTGCATCAGCGGCGAGTACAGGCACAGGATATGAATGCCCTGCGCGGCCAGGGTACCCAGCAGCAACAGCGGATTGGAAAAAAATGGCTGACGAAAAATCGAGCGGCTCTCGGATCGGCTATTGAGCACCTGCACGTTCTCGAACAGCACCATGAGCAACAGCACACTGTTGCGCGCCGCATCCAATGCCCATCCACCTGCCAGCAGCAGGTAAAAGCAGCCAAAGGCCAGCCCACCCATCACCAGACCTGAGACCATTACCCTGCGCAGCATCACGGGGTTAAACAATGACTCATCCGGTGGACGCGGTGGCTTACGCATCTCGTCCCCTTCGCCGGGCTCCAGTGCCAGGCCAACGCTCTGCACGCTGTTGGTTACGAGGTTCAGCCAAAGAAGTTGTACGGGGGTCAGGGGCAGCGGCAGCGCAAAGCTGGTGCTCAGCACGAACAGTACGACTTCCGCTGCGCCAGTGGAAATCAGAAAGAAAATCACCTTGCGGATATTCTGGTAAGCAATCCGCCCCTCCTCGACACCGGCGACCACTGACGCAAAGTTGTCATCGGTCAGCAACAGATCAGCCGATTCCTTCGCGACTTCAGTGCCCTGCTCGCCCATAGCCACACCCACATGTGCACTACTCAGGGCGGGCGCGTCATTTACGCCATCACCAGTAACCGCAACAAACTGCCCCTGCCGTTGCAGCGACTGTACGATGGTCAGCTTCTGCTCTGGCGATACCCGGGCATATACACGGGTGTGCGCCGTGAGCGCATCCAGGGATTGCTGGCCCTCCGCTTCCGCCCGCGACAGATCTGCACCCGTTACCGGATCGTCGCCGGCATCTGCGAGCCGTAGCTCCCGCGCGATACTCATTGCAGTGTGCGGGTGATCCCCGGTCAGCATGCATACATGGATGCCGGCGGTGCGGCACTGCCCTATTGCCGCGGCTGCTTCCGGTCGCAGCGGATCGACCATGCCCACCAGCCCGAGCAGATTAAGGCCATGCAACTGTTCCCCAGTGAAATTGCACTCTCCCTGTAAGTTGCCATCGGCAAATGCCAGAACCCTCACACCGCGCTCGGCAAGCCGCTGCAACAGTAAATGGGCACGAGCCACGTCCAGCGGTATATTGCCGTCACTGGTTGCCATGGTGTCGCACATGGGTAGCAGCTTTTCCAGCGCGCCCTTGACGCAAACCAGCCTGCTGCATTCCCCATCCGTGTGCCCACCGTGCAAGGTGGCCGCAAATCCCAACACCGGCTCGTAATGCACCTGGGCGAGCAGTGGCCAGTCGGCAACGAGTTGGCGCGGGCGCAGCCCTAGCTGGTAGGCCATAACAAGAAGTGCCCGATCCACAGGGTCACCACTTCCCTGCCAGTCCCCATTGTCCAGCGGATGCCACTCTGCCTCATTACACAGGGCGGCAGCCCGCGCCAGCCGACCTACCAGCGGATTTTCTGAACTGTCGTGAACGCCGGCGACGGAGTCGCTGGCCGCAGGCGTTTCCTGCCCGGCCAGACTGCCGCCTTCGAGAAGCACCTTGGTGCCATCAAAAAATTGGATTTCCCGTGCGGTGAGGCGGTTTTCCGTCAAGGTTCCGGTTTTGTCGGTAGCAATCACGGTACAGGAACCGAGACTCTCCACAGCGACCAGCTTGCGCACGATGACGTGGCGCTTAACCATGCGACGGGTGCCGACTGACAGCACCAGCGTCAACGCCATCGGCAACCCTTCAGGAATTGCGGACACCGCAAGCGCAACCGCCGTCATAAAGATCACCAAAGGCTCGGTATTGCGCGCCAACTCGATCACAGCCAGTAAAGCGACGGCGACAAGCAACGCCAGTGTGAGTTTCTTGCTAAACCGCTCAATGCGCAGAAACAGTGGCGGTTTGACGGGCTCAGCCCCGGCCACGGTTCGGCTGAGCTTCCCCATTTCCGTCGCCAAGCCCGTGGCAACAACCAGCGCGCTCGCCCTCCCTGAGCTGACCAGCGTGCCGGCGAAACAACCGTTAGTGCGCTCCGCTACCGGTGTTTCAGCCTCGCACAATGCCTCGCTACACTTGGACACCGGCAGTGATTCACCGGTGAGTATCGACTCGTCCACCTCAAGCCCAACCGAATCCAGCAGCCGCAAGTCCGCGGGTACACGATCGCCGGAAACCAGTAAAACCAGGTCCCCCGGCACCAGCTCTTCTGCCGGAATTTCGCTGAGCTCGCCATCCCGCATTACCCGCGCACGGGTCACCATTAATTTGCGCAGCGCCTGTGCGCTGCGGTGTGCGTGGTGTTCCTGCACCGCGCCGATCAGCGCATTGATGAGCAGAATGAGACCGATGAATGAGGCGTCGGCAAACTTTCCGGCAACCAATGAAACCAGCATCGCGGCCAGCAACACATAGATCAGCGGGCTGATGAACTGACGTAAAAACAAACGCAAAAACCCCGGCAGCCGTGGCAGAGGCAGTGCGTTAGTGCCATAACTGGTCAGGCGCTGTCGGGCCTCTTCCGCTGCCAATCCGCAGGTACCGGAAGCCAGCTGGTCTGCCACCTGCTGTGTAGCCAGGCTGTGCCATGGGTATGCGGCAATGTTGTTATGTATGTCGACTTCGGCTTGCATGAGGGGTTTGCGGCATTTAGCGATCGCGGTAACTGCAAAGTTAGTTTATAGACCCGACATCTACCGCAAGCCTTGTATTGAATAACCATCGCATCGCCTGAGACTCCACATACACTCAATAAAAGCGGCGAGGATCGGGAGTGGATACGCCAGCCGGACACGATTTAAACTGCCTCGCACGCCATCTGCACAAATGCCTGGTTGTCGTCATTGCGCTGCTTCTCGGGACGGGCGGTGTAGCGCAGCTGCTGAACAGTTCTCCAGCACTGCCGTGGGCGGCTGCGGTGGTGCTGATGCTTGTGGTCGCCAGCGTGGAGAGCCTGCGGGCCCTTGCCCAGCGCAAGGCCGGCGTAGACGTACTGGCACTGTTGACCATGATCGGGGCGCTGGTGCTTGAGCAATACCTCGCCGGCGCCGTCATCGCATTCATGTTCGCCAGCGGTCGCGCTCTGGAAGAGTACTCCAGCGGCCGCGCCCGGCAGGCTCTGTCCGCGCTGCTGGAGCGCAGCCCCAGAGTCGCACACCGCCGCGTGGGCTCAGGTATCGAGGAAATTTCGGCCGAGCAGGTGCAGGTCGGCGATCAACTGATCGTGAAATCCGGCGAGGCGGTACCTGTGGACGGGTTGCTCCTGTCCGCAACCGCCGAACTGGATGAATCTGCGGTAACCGGTGAATCCCTTCCGCGCCGACGCCTGCGCGGGGATCAGCTGATGAGCGGTGTGATCAACGCCGGCGGCCCACTGGATCTGCAGGCACTGAAAACCGCCGGGGAAAGTACCTACGCCGGTATCGTGCGTATGGTGACCGAAGCCCAGGCTGCCAAGGCTCCGTTCACCCGCCTCGCCGATCGCTACGCGCTGTGGTTCATCCCCGCGGCGTTGCTGGTGGCCGGGCTGGCATGGGCGATTTCCGGCGATGTACTGCGTGCACTGGCGGTACTGGTGGTCGCTACCCCCTGCCCGCTGATTCTCGCGGCACCGGTGGCGATCATCGCCACCATATCTCTCGCTGCCAAACGCGGAATCCTGATCAAGAATGGCGCCGCCCTGGAACAGCTCGCCGACGCCAGGATTCTGGTGTTCGACAAGACCGGCACCCTGACCACCGGACGCCAGCAGCTGGTGGGGATCGAGACCCCCGCGGGGTTTCATCCCGACGAAGTATTGCGCCTCGCGGCATCGCTGGACCAGGTTTCCCAGCACAACACCGCCCAATCCCTGGTGGCCGAGGCGCAGCGCCGAGATCTGGCGCTCTCGATCCCCGAACAGGCTCAGGAAACCCCCGGCGAAGGCTTGCGCGGACGCGTGGAAGGCAAAACCGTCGCCGTCGGCAGCCTGGCCCTGGCATTGGATGGCGCCACACCTGACAACTGGGCCGCGAGCCGCTTGCGCTACATGTCCCTGCACGGTCTCTCCGGTGCCTTTGTCGCTGTCGAAGGGAAAATGGCGGGCGTGCTGCTGCTGGCGGATCAGGTGCGCCTGGATACGCCGCGTGCCCTGCGGGAATTGCACCGCGCCGGCGTGGAACGCACCGTCATGCTGAGTGGGGATCGCCAGGACGTGGCCGAAACTGTAGCGCTGGCCCTGGGTTTCGATGCGGTGCTCGCCGAGCGCTCGCCGGCGGACAAGGTAGCCGCGGTCAAAGCCGAATGTAAGGGCGGCACCACTGCCATGGTTGGCGACGGCATCAACGATGCCCCGGCCCTTGCGGCAGCCGACGTGGGTATTGCCATGGGCGCGCGCGGTGCCGGTGCCTCGGCCGAGGCTGCCGACGTGGTATTGCTGGTGGATCGACTCGACCGATTGCCGGAAGGATTGCATATCTCGCGGCGCGGTCGCCGGATCGCATTGCAGAGTGTGCTGGCGGGTATGGGGTTGTCTGCACTCGCGATGCTGGTCGCCGCGCTTGGATACCTGCCACCGGTGATCGGTGCTCTGGTGCAGGAAGGTATCGACGTCGCGGTGATTTTCAATGCACTACGGGCACTGCGGCTACCGGCGCAACACCGGGCGGAAGCGGTCATGCCGGTGGAACTGGCGGATCAGTTGCGGCTGCAACACAGCGAACTGCAACCGGTGCTGGATCGACTGGAACAGGCCTGCAACATACTCAACGGCGGATTGCACCCGTCCACAGTCGATGAAATCAATGCGGTATCCAGGGTGATACGGGAGCAGCTGTTACCCCACGAGCGCGAGGACGAGGAGCAGCTGTACCCGGCACTGGCCGCGATGGTGCGCGGCTTCGATCCGATGGGGGCAATGAGCCATACCCACCGGGAAATTTTTCGCCTCGCGCGCCGCTACGAGCAACTTGCCGACGATCTCGCCGGGGTGCAACCGGACGAGCTTCAACTGCAGGAACTGCGTCGGCTACTGTTCAGCCTTATTGCCATCGTACGGTTGCACTTTGCCCAGGAGGAAGAACTCTACTTTACCCTGAGCGATTCCCAGCCTTGAGCGTTAATCGACATTGAAATCTGACGATGCCCCGCTTTCGGCATTGAGCAGGATTACTTCGATTTCCTCGATGATCTCCTCCTGACGCAGCTGGTTTTCCCTGGTTTTGAGATTGTTCAGGCGCTTGTCCAGATGGCGCACTGCGCCCTCGAGGTGCTGCATACGCAGGTGATTTTCTGCCATCAACGATACGTAGAGTATTTCGTGGAGCGCGGCAAACAGGTACTGGTCGACGAGATCCTGCATCAGCTGCGCGGGCGTAACGTATAGCTGTGGTGCATAAGCAAACTGCGCGGGCTGGTCTCGCAGTTCGGCAAACGGCGGCAGTAGAGGGCGCGCTATCACTTCCTCGTCCGCGCCCCCGTGGTAAATCACAATCAGCGGGGCATCCCCATTCAGCAGCCCCGCCAACCCGTTCGCCAATCGGATCAGCGTATCCTCTACTTCATCCAGCACCGTGGCGCCTTCAAAAGTCGCCTGCAGTTGCGGGTGGGTTTCCAGATGCCCGCTCAGCTTGCGGCCACAGGCCACCACGCGGGCGTGTTCACCGGCGCTTTCAGTGAGGCACCGTTGCAGGGTCTGCAACAGCGGTTCGTTGAAGTCACCGCAGAAGCCACGCTCGGATCCCAGCACCAGGTACAACGGGTTTTCAGCTTGTGCCACCGGCAAGAGTTCGCGGTGAAAGCCGAGCAGATCCCGCGCGGCGCTGTACAGCCCGGCGACGACCTTCTGCTGGATCTCCATTACTTTGCGCAGGCGGCGCACTTCGATAAACGCCAGCGACTGCATGGCGCCGATAATCTGGCGCGCTTCGCCCAGCTGACTCTGGTGATGCCGCAGCTCGTGGCGACGGCTCACCGCGCTTCACCTGGCTCACTGGCCTCAGGTTCACCGATCCAGTCCCGTGCCAGGGCTGCCCACTGATCCCGCCCGTCATCCAGGGCGAGACCGCTGGCAGCCACCTGTATTTCCAAGTGCGCCAACAACTCCGGCAGTGCGCGGGGGTCACGCTCATCCAGCAGACCGTCGTTAAAGGCGACCATCCATGCCAGTTGGAACTCTATCGGCAGCGGTGTCAGGCGATCCTGTTTGAAGATTTCCCGCAGTACCCGACCGCGGCGAATCACTTTTTCCATCCCCGACTCCAGCCTGGCGCCGAAACGGGTAAACATTTCCAGCTCTAGGAACTGCAGGTAATCCAGTTTCATGCGCCCTGCTTCCTTCTTCACCGCCGGATGCTGGGCGCGGCCACCAATACGCGACACCGACTTGCCGATATCGATGGCGGGACGGAAGCCGCCGCTGAAAAGATCCCGATCCAGGTATACCTGGCCATCGGTAATGGAAATCAGGTTGGTGGGAATGTAGGCCGCAATTTCGCCGAGTTTGGTTTCAACGATTGGCAGCGCGGTCATGCTACCGCCACCATTGGCGGCGTTCAGGCAAGTGGCGCGCTCCAGCAAGCGCGCGTGTACGGAGAAGATATCGCCGGGATAGGCTTCGCGCCCCGGTGGCCGCCGCAACAGCAACGACAGCTCGCGGTAGGTCTTGGCATGGGTGGAAAGGTCATCGTACACCACCAGGGTGTGCCAGCCCTGGCGCATCCAGTATTCCGCCACCGTGCAACCCGCGAAGGGCGCGAGATGCAGCATGCCAGGCAATGCGCTCGCCTCCGCCACAATCACGGTGGTGTAATCCAGCGCGCCGGCCTTGCGCAGCAGCTCGATGGTGCCGATGACCGTGGAGCGTTTCTGGCCGATCAGCACGTACACGCAGCGGATATTTTTACCCTGCTGATTCGTGACCGCATCCAGCGCCAGCGCACTGCGTCCCAGTCCCTCGTCGCCGATCAACAGTTGCCGCTGGCCGCAGCCAATCGGAATCATGGTGTCCAGTACCTTGCTGCCGGTGTACAGCGGCTGCTGCACAAAATCCCGCTCGGCGATGGCCGGTGCCCGCGCTTCCAGCGGGCGCCAGGCGGTACATTCCGGCACCGCGCCACCATCCAGCGATCCGCCGAGGGGATCCAGTACACGCCCCAAAAGCTCATCACCCACCGGAATGCCGAGGGGCTGACTGCGGCAGGTAGCACGGGTACCGGCAGTGAGCCCGTCCGTCGCCTGCAACAACACGCCACCCACCAGATTCACATTGAGGTCGAACACCTGTGCGCGGCTACCGTCACTGAATTCAAGCACGTCGTCGATGGCGACCGTCGGCAACCCGGCCACCCACACGATGCCATCGCCGACGGACACCACCCAGCCCTGTTCGGCGATGCGCAATTGAGGCTGGTACCTGTCGAGCCAGTCGCGCCGTTGCTGGATCAGGCTTGCGGTCATGGCTTAGCCCCCAACCGAATCCGGCGCGAGGTGCGCGAAGCCCTGCAGTTCGTCTCGGACATTGACACCCATTACCCAGGCACCCATGGAAACCTGCACCCCAGCGATCAGTTCGGGCTGCTCGGTAAACCGGCAGGCCACCGGTCTCCCGAGGCAAGCGGTCAGCGCCTGTTCAATTTTATTGCGCATCCCGCCATCCAGCGGATATGCGCTCGCCACCTGCAGTTGCGCTTCTTTCGGCGTATCGCGCAACTGCGCACACAGCTGCAGCCGCCGCGCTTCCGGCATTTCCGCGAGGCTTTCGAGAAACACGCTTAGCAGGCGGGCTTCGGTTTCGGGCCCGGCGCCCTGCTCCAGCAATTTCGCGGCAAAACGGCTGCCCTGTTCCATCGCCTGCAATTCCAGCTGCCGCCGCTGCTCCCCCTGCCGGCGGCTATCCACCGCGACTGACCTGGCCCGCTGCTGTTCCAGATCCTCCGCCAGTAACTTTTCCCGTCGCGCCTTCTCACCACGCAACTCCTGCTCCAGCGCTTGCCGGGACTGCTCGCGCTCACTGCGCCACTGGGCCAGTCGGTCTTCGTAGTCATCTTGCAACCGCCTGGCTTGCGCTTCTTTTGCGCTGGCCTCGGCGAGGCGCGCGTCGATGTCCTGCTGGCGACGCGCAATGACCGACTGGATCGGACGGTAAAGAAAGCGTTTTAACACCCACACAAGGACAAAAAAGTTGAGGATTTCCAGCAGGAAAGTTGACCAGCTCAGTTCCACGGTTGCGCCCCGTCAGGATTTGGCATTGAGCAGGTATTCCAGCAGCGGGTTGCGGAACAGGACGATCAACCCGATGACGAGAACGTAAATGGCCAAAGACTCGATCATGGCGAGGCCGATAAACAGCGTGCGCAGGATGGATTTTTCCGCCTCCGGTTGCCGCGAAATGGCCTCCAGTGCGCTGCTGATGGCCCGCCCCATGGCGATCGCCGGCCCCAGCACGCCAATCCCCATGCCGATCATCGCCGCGACGGTCGAAAGAGTCGCAAACCAGGACAGATCATTCATTGCGGGCTTCCTGCCTCAATTGATGGGTTTGCAGCCCACTGGCGATATAGATCAGCGCCAGCATGCCGAAGATATAGGCCTGTACCAGGCCCTCGACCACGTGAAGCATCAGTATAGGAACCGGGGCGAGGAACCCGGCGACCAGCAGGATCAGCAATGCGGCCATTTCCAGGCTCATGATGTTGCCAAACAGGCGAACGGCCAGCGCCAGTGTGCGGGTGACTTCACTCAGGATATGGAACGGCAGCAGTACCGGGGTCGGCACCAGGTAGTGGCGCAGGTAGGCTCTAAGGCCCTGGTCGCGGATCCCGAACCAGTGCACGGACAGGAATACCAGAATGGCCAGCGCTGCCGTTGCCGACAGATCCCGCGTGGGCGAGTGCACCCCGGGAATCAGGCCACACAGGTTGGCCACCACAAGGAAGATCCACAATGTGGCAATAAACGGCAACAATAGCGGCACATGATTGGGCGCTACCGCCCTGATGGCCTCTTCGATGGTGGAGACAATACCCTCCGCCACGGTTTGTGCCCGCCCCGGGCGCTGTTGCAGGCGCCGCGTTACCAGCCAGGCCAACAGCGCGAGCAGTGCCATGATTACCCAGGTAGTCACCACCGTGGTGGTCACCTTCAGCGGCCCGAGTTGCAACAGCACTGGAAATGACATCGTGTCGCTGTGCATGCGCTAATCCCTTATCACCTATTCCCGTATCAACAGATACACATTGACGGCGCCCACCACCACGCCGACAAAAATCAGGCTCAGGGTCCAGCGGGTGGAATAGCCTTCCACCAAGCCATCCAGCCAGCGACCGAGATAGGCGCCGCCCACAACCGGCAATACAAACACCAGTCCGAGGGTGCCGATGTAGATCGTCTGCGCCAACAGCGTTTCCCGCTCGCGCTCGGCTTTTTTCATCCGCTTGGCCTGTCGCTCAACGCGGTCGCTCAGTTGCTGATTGCGCTGGTGCCGGTCGTGATCGTTCGTCATATCGAGGCCTGCCCCCTCTCCTATTCCCTGGTGAGCTCCCACAGCCGGCGCAGCATGGATTCCTCCATGCGCGCCAGGCTTTCCCTGGTTTCTGCAAGGCGCTGTTCCTCGGCCAGCAGTTGCTGCTGCAGCAGCGTGGAGATGCGCGCGTAGTCTTCATCAATCAGGAAACGGCGCGTGAAAATCTGCAGGCGGTTGTCCAGAAAATAGAGCAGCCCACCGGGCAGTGCCAGATACTGCCAGTTTTCGCTGCCGCGGCGAAAGCGCGCGAGACCGAATACCAGCGGCGCAATGGTGCGGGTATGCCCGGCAAGAATGCCGAAGCTGCCGGAAGCGTCCTCGCCCACAAAACTGGTGACGCCATCAAATTGCTGCTGTTCCGTGGCGGATAACAGCTCGAGGGAAAAACTGTTCATCGGCACACCTTCACCCGCTCTCCCTACATTTTTTCACCGCTTAATAGTTCCGCGCATGTAACAGTCCTCCTCCGCCAGCCCGTCATAGTCCCCGCGCAGGAACGCCTCACAGTCATCCAGGGTGTCTTCAAGCGGTACGGAAACCCCGGCAATGCCAGTGTGCGAGGCCGTCACCATAAATGGCTGGGTGAGGTAGCGCTGTATCTTGCGTGCACGCATGACCACGAGGCGGTCGGCAGCGGACAGCTCACCGATACCCAGCATGGCGATGATGTCTTCGAGTTCGTGGTATCGCGCCAGAATCTCACGTACACCTTCCGCCACCGCGTAATGGCGGTCGCCCAGGGTATGGCGATCCATCAGCCGGCTGGCCGACTGCAGTGGCTCCACGGCCGGGTATATGCCCTTGCCCGCCTGGGCACGGGAAAGCACTACCGATGAGTCCAGGTGGCTGAGGATCGCGTCCACCGCGGGGTCGGTCATGTCATCCGCAGGCACGTATACCGCCTGCACCGAGGTCACTGCGCCCTGGGGGGTGGAGAGTATGCGCTCCTGCATTTCGGCCACTTCGCTGATCAGGGTTGGCTGGTAGCCAACGGTGGCGGGCATGCGCCCGAGCAGGCTGGAGATTTCACTGCCCGCCTGCACAAAGCGGAAAATATTGTCCATCACGAACAGCACTTCCTTGTGCAGCGAGTCCCGCAGGTACTCTGCATAAGACAGTGCGGAAAGCCCCACGCGAAAACGCACCCCCGGCGATTCGTCCATCTGCCCGAAGCACATCAGCGTCTGTTCCATCACCCCGGCTTCGCGCATTTCGTGGCACAGCTCGTGGCCTTCGCGAATGCGCTCGCCCACACCGGCAAACACCGACACCCCACTGTGCAGCGACGCCACCGCATGCATGAACTCCATCACCAGCACCGTCTTGCCCACGCCGGCACCACCAAACAGCCCGGTTTTACCACCACGCACAAACGGGCACAGCAAGTCGATGACCTTGATGCCGGTCTGCAAAATGTCCCCGGTGCCCACGGCATCCCACAGTGCCGCCGGTGGCGTATGAATATTGCGAAACGCCTGCGCCTCGAGTGGCGCCCCACCGTCCAGTGGCTCGCCGAATATGTTCAGCAGGCGGCCGAGACAGTCCGGCGTCACCGGCACGTGCAGCGGCGCGCCGGTATCGAAAACCGGCAGGCCGCGGCGCAGTCCGGCAGTACGGTGCAGCGTAATCGCGCGGGCGTGGTGCTGATCCAGGTGCTGGTGGACTTCAAACAGGTAATTTTCGTGGTCGATGGCCGCGCGCAGTGCCTGGCGCAGCGGCGGCAAATGTTCACAGCGAATCACCACTACCGGTCCGTGCACCTCGGCAATGGTGCCTATGGGCGGCAAGGTTTCGGTTCCGCCATCCGGGTTCAGCATGGTTTTTATTTCATGTCATTAGTTTCCTTCTAGAATAGAAGCAGCCAGCGGCACTGCAGCGGCCTGTGCGGAATTGATGCGTCGTATGCCGCCAGCGGTGCCGAAACCCGCCCCTCGATGGGAATTGGACAGCCAAAGGATCTGGTGTCCGCCATGCATAACGACGAACAACCGACCTCCAGCCAGCCGGCCATTCGCGCCGAGGGGCTTACCAAAACCTACGGCAGCGGCGAATCCACGGTGCACGCGCTGCGCGGGGTGGACCTGGCCGTGCCACGCGGAGAAATGGTGGTATTGCTCGGGCCCTCCGGCAGTGGCAAATCCACCCTGCTCAACATTCTCGGCGGGCTGGATTCTCCTACCGAGGGACGGGTGTTTTTTGACAGCGATGAACTCACAGCATTTGACGACCGCCACCTGACCCAGTTTCGCCGCGAGTACGTCGGCTTCGTATTCCAGTTTTACAACCTGATCCCCAGCCTCACCGCGCGGGAAAATGTTGCGCTGGTGACGGAAATCGCGCGCGACCCGATGTCGCCGGAACAGGCGCTCGAACTGGTGGGGCTTGGCAAGCGTATGGATCACTTTCCCGCCCAGCTGTCCGGCGGCGAGCAACAGCGGGTGGCCATTGCGCGCGCCATTGCCAAGCAACCACGGGTGTTGCTGTGCGACGAGCCCACCGGGGCACTGGACAGTAAAACCGGCATCGTAGTACTCGAGGCCATCGCCCGGGTCAATCGCGAACTCGGTACCACCACCATGGTGATTACCCACAACGCTGCCATCGCCAATATGGCAGACCGGATCCTGGTCATGGGAGACGGACGCATACAGAGCATCGAACAGAACGCACACCCCTGCGCGCCAGCGGAACTGAGCTGGTAGCAAGCACGTGATTGAATTCCTCGCCCCCCTCGACCGCAAACTCCTGCGCGACCTCTGGGCCATCAAGGGCCAGGCACTGGCTATTGCAGTGGTGATCGGCTGTGGCGTGGGTATGTACCTGATGTCCAAGGGCATGCTCGCTTCACTCGCGGATACCCGCGCCGCTTACTATGAGCGCTATCGTTTTGCGGACATCTGGGCGCCAGTAAAGCGCGCCCCGAGTGCACTGCTGGAACAGATTGCCGAATTGCCCGGCGTGCGCCGCGCGGAAACCCGCATCCGTGCCGGTGTCATCCTCGATGTCGAAGGGTCTGCTGCGCCCATTACCGGCGAAATACAGTCTCTGCCGGCCATTCGTGGTCCCCACATCAACGACTTTGTATTGCGCCACGGGCGCTACCCGGATGCCGAGCGCGAAGAGGAAGTGCTGGCACTGGAGGCCTTCGCCGAAGCCCACCAGCTCGAACCCGGCGATCACCTGTACGCAATCCTCAATGGCACCAAGAAAAAACTCACCATTACCGGCCTGGTGTTGTCACCGGAGTACGTATACGCGATTTCACCGGGTGAAATTGTTCCGGACAAAAAGCGCTTCGGCGTGCTGTGGATGAATCTGGAAGCACTGGCCAATGCCTTCGACCTGGACGGTGCGTTCAACGAAGCGGTATTGCTCGCCTCACCGGGCGAAAATACTGACGCACTGCTGGAACAACTGGATCTCTTGCTCAAGCGCTATGGCGCCACCGGCGCCTACGGGCGCGATCAGCAGATCTCGGATCAGTTCCTCACCAACGAAATCCAGCAGCTGGAAACCATGGGCCGGCTATTGCCACCCATTTTCCTGCTGGTGGCGGCATTCCTGCTCAATGTAGTGATCGGCCGGCTGGTGGATACGGAGCGCGAACAGATCGGCCTGCTGAAGGCGTTCGGCTACAGCAATGGTGCAGTGGCGCGGCACTACCTGAAAATGATAGGACTGGTGACATTGCTGGGAGTCGTTATTGGCATAGCCCTGGGACTGTGGCTCGGCCACGGGCTGGCGCGCATGTACATGGATTACTTCAAGTTCCCGTTTCTGCTATTTCGCGCGCCGCTGGACGTCTATCTTGTGGGAATAGGCTTCAGCCTGCTGGTCGCTGCAGCAGGCACTTTTGGCGCCGTGCGCAGGGTCGTGCGCCTGGATCCGGCGGTGGCAATGGTGCCGCCACCGCCGCCGGACTACAGCCGCTCCGCACGCTGGCTGGATCGCATGACAAGGCTGATCGATCAGCCATCGCGCATGATCTTGCGGCATCTCTACCGATGGCCGCGGCGCGCAGCGATGACCACCATCGGCATTGCCATGTCCATGGGGCTGCTGATCGGTTCGAGTTTTTCCCTCGACGCGATGTTGTACATGGTCGATATCAGTTTCAACGTGATCGACCGCCAGGATGTGACCGTCAATTTCGTCGAGCCGCGCAATGTGCGTGCGGTCCAGGATGTCCTGCATGCGCCGGGGGCCATGCACGCAGAGCCCTTTCGCGCCATACCGGTAGTTCTGCGCAACGGCCCCAACAGCCGCCGCGAGGCGATTATCGGTCTGCAACCACAGGCGGAGTTGAGCCGCGTGGTCGATACGAACCTGCGACCGGTACCACTGCCCGGCTATGGCATCGTACTGTCGGACAAGCTGGCGGAATTACTGGATATTCGCAGCGGCGAATTCCTGCGACTGGAAATCCGCACCGGGCGACGCCCGGAACTGGATGTAGAGGTCAGCGGCATTGTAAAAACTTACATGGGCACAGCGGCCTACATGGATCTGGAAGTGATGAACCGGATATTGAAGGACGATATCGCCATTTCCGGCACCTACCTGCTGGTGGATCCGGATCGGACGGACGAATTTTACCAGGCACTGAAAAACACCCCGATAGTCGCCGGCGTCAGCCTGCAGGAGCAGGCCCAGGACGCCTTTTATGAAACGCTTCAGGAGAGCCTCGGTACCTTTGTCTTTTTCAATACCCTGTTCGCCAGCCTGATCGCACTGGGGGTGGTGTACAACAGCGCGCGTATTTCCCTGTCGGAGCGCGGCCGCGAGCTGGCGAGCCTGCGCGTACTGGGCCTTACCCGCGGCGAGGTATCGTACATCCTGCTCGGCGAACTGGCATTGCTGACGCTGCTTGCGCTGCCACTGGGCGCCTCTCTCGGCTATCTGCTGGCGTGGACACTGGTGCAGTCATTCAATACCGAATTGTTCCGGATTCCATTGATCATCAGCCCCTCCACTTACGGCTATGCGGCACTGGTGGTGCTGCTGTCTGCCGCGGCCTCCGGTGTGCTGGTGCACCGGCGTATCCAGCAGCTGGATCTGGTCGCCGTACTCAAGACGCGGGAGTGATATGGGGCGAAAACTGTTCAAACGCATCGTCGGGCTCCTGGTAGTCGCAGGGCTTGCGGCCTTCATGATCTATGCCTTCCTGCCGAAGCCGGTGCCTGTGGATATGACACAGGTGAGCCGAGGCCCTATGCAGCTGGCGGTCAGCGATGAAGGCTATACGCGGGTGCACGATGTGTTTGTGGTCTCGGCTCCGGTCACCGGTTACCTGTTGCGCATCCAGAGTGAAGTGGGTGACTCGGTGGAAGCCGGTTCCACCACCCTCGCCGAGCTACTGCCGACCCATCCCCAGTTTCTCGATGAACGCAGCCGCAGCCAGGCCGAGGCCGCAATCCGCAGCGCCCAGGCCGCACTCAAGTTGTCCGAGGCGGAAAGACGCGATGCGGAGGCCAAACTGGCGTTTGCCGAGGCGGATGCCAAACGCGCGCGGAAACTGGCCGTAAAAGGCTATATCTCCAAAGTGGAACTGGAGCGCACCGAACTCGCGCTCGACAGCGCCAAGGCCGCGCTGGATACCGCCCGTGCCGCGGAACGTGTCAGCGAGAGCGAACTGGACAATGCCCGCGCAGCCCTGATTGCCCCCCATCGCGGAGCACCAACAATCGACGATAGCAACCTGGTTAAAGTCACTGCTCCGGTTGGCGGGCGTGTGCTGCAGCTGTTACAGGAAAGCGAACGGGTAGTACCGGTTGGCACACCGCTGCTGGAAATTGGCAATCCGGGACAACTGGAAATCGTCATCGACCTGCTTTCCCGCGATGCAGTAAAAGTGGAGTCCGGTGCGACGGTCGCAATCACCGCCTGGGGTGGTGACAAAACACTGCACGGGCGCGTGCGGCTGGTGGAGCCCTTTGGTTTTACCAAGATTTCCGCGCTGGGAATCGAGGAACAGCGGGTCAACGTGATCGTTGACTTCACCGATCCGAGGGAAGAATGGTCGCGCCTCGGCCACGGTTATCGCGTGGATGCCGCCATCGAAATCTGGCGCGCAGACGATGTGGTGCAGGTGCCTACCGGTGCCCTGTTCCGACACCAGAAGGCGTGGGCGGTGTTCAAAGTGGTGGGTGATCGCGCCGTGCGCACGGAGGTCGAGGTCGGTCATAACAACGGGCGCACCGCGGAAATTCTTTCCGGCATTACGCCAGGAGAATCCATTGTGCTGCATCCCAGCGAGCGGATTACCGACGGCGTCAAGATTACCCGGCGAGCACTTTGATTGCGAAAAATCCGCTGTCTGGATCATTCATGGCTTCCTGAATATCCGCGATACTGCCGAGAATCATGCCGATTCCCGTATCTCGGGCAAGAAATCTGGGCCAGAAACCTGGCCAGCATCCAGCACCCCTTTCATTAGCCGTCAACGCTCTCACTTTCTGAGCCGGAGCCCTATATCAACTCATTCCGCCTGCTGATCCCAGCAGGCAACATCACGGGTATTGAAGAAATTACCCATGCGATATTTAACGCATTCATATTCACCGGAGAAAAATGGTACCAACATGCCAATTGGGATCACACCGAAAAATATGGCACAGAAATTTTGGGTGAAAATGTGAAAAATTGACCGTATTTGCAGTGTGCGCATTCAGCAATGTGCTTTTGACGCACAAAAAAAATGAGGCGCTGCTAGATTGAAATTTGCCTAACCACCAGACAGGCAAAAACCAACCTATTATGTGCAGGAGCTTCGTCAATGCCCGATACAGATAATGAATATACTTTAAGACAGTTTGTTGGCAGCATTTCGGGAAAATTCAAAAATATAAGCTACCTAGGTCGACTTTTTGATATAACAAAAATAAATCCGTTAGACCTGGAAGAGTCCTCCCTATTACTTACCGCTCTTGAATTCCTTCCCGATGATTTCAAACCAGTCGCCGACGGCAGTCGACTTCTGCCTGAAGGTGTTGGATATCGACCTGAAACGGGAGGAGATCAGATCAGCGAATCGCAAATGATCTTTGAATCCTCAACTTTGGAGAAAAAATTTTCACAACACGTGAAAGTGAATGCGGGGCTAGAAGGCGTAATAAAAGCAAGCGCTTCTCGCATGTTCAATACGTTTGCACGCACAAACCGTGGGCGCCGCTCCATGTTCACCTGGATGTCCGCTGAAGTCGAAGCGCCAGCAATTCGACTCCTTGATAAAGACGACGGCTACTCCGCTCCGCTGAAGATTTCTCAAGAATTAAAAAACGCAGTACAAAACCTGATCAACGCTAATGCAGCCGAATACGATATTTTCATTCAAAGGTTCGGCACACACTTCGCCAACGAGGTAACCTTTGGGGGTATAGCGTACCAAACCATACGTATCGACGCCGACACCTACGAGAGCCTTGTCCAGTCGGGCGTAGAGATTGGAACCGAAGCAGAGGCGACATTCAAAAAATTTTCCGCAGGTGCTTCGAATACAGAAAAAAACGAGCTTTCGGAGGAGTTTCAGAGAAAAACAGAAACCAAGCAAGAGCAATTGAGATTTAGAGGCGGCACGCCGAATTCCGATATCAATGCATGGATGGCATCAGTACCACTAAACCCAGCTCCCATAAAAGTATCATTGCGTCAACTTGACGAACTAATGACAGAGCAAAATTTTCCCGACATAACAGATATCGATACTATTAGGGGCCTGCTCAGACAGGCAATTGACAAATACATAAAGTCATCAAATATTGGAGATCCCAACAATATTTTCTCAATCACTCAAGACAATATGCTGCAGGTGTCATCTTACGAAGGGGAGAATGGTATCGGCACATGGGTGGCGAGAAGACACCCTCTTCTCCAGCTTAAAGAGGAGGTTAGTTTTGCTTTTTCTTCCGGAAAAGACCTGCTTTTCACAATTGACAAAACCAACCAGTTAAAATGTTATGAATTCACCGGTGTTGGAGAAAGCATGGAGATAAAGGAGCCAGCAGGGAAAGTCATTTGCCATAATTTTCTCCCAAAAATTGAAAAAACACATTCTATTATTGTCACTGATGACGGCATGATTTTTGTCTTCCAGCAAGGAACCAACAACAGATTTGATGTGTTTTGGTATCAATACCTCAATGGTATATCGGTGCCTGGATGGCAGACTGGATCCGGCAGTGACGTGTACTATGTTGCGTCATTCCAAGCATTCTGCACTGGAGACCACAAGCTCTACTTCTACATGCCCGCGGCTTCAGAAACGGGATTCGTGGCTAGAAACCAATACCTTGGGTCATCCGGTGAACGCGATTGGGTTATTGATGGTGACCCCCAAAAAGTGAGTCAATTGCCTTGGGACGGCGTCATTTCCGGCTACCCCGCTGCCATTGTCGGCAGGCAGAATGGTGTATTTTTTCCGGTTGACGACAGTGGAAACGTTTATTGGTGCAAGGATAATGGCATGGGTGTCGAGTCGAGCGGCTATATCGCGGCACCCGGCTCACGCACCAGGATAAACGATGAGTTTGACTTGAAAGGCAGTAAATTTATTTTTTAAACCTCAAAACGCCGGAAAGTCAGGCCGTTTTTGCGGCCTGACTTTATAGGTAGCTTGTAGATACCAAGGTGGATTCGGGCTCAGGCCAGGTCAGCGGAACCTATCGAACTGACGCCGGATCTGGGATCTATCGCCGCATCGAGTAAAGCCTGTGCAATATTCGTGGCGGGATTGATTCGCCATTGCCGCGGCAATAGCGGCCCGGCGATATTGAGAAGGACGGTCGCCAGGCGTTCGCCGAGGCGAATCTCATCGCGCTGCCCGCCAATCAGCCCCGGGCGCACAAACGTCAGCGATTCAAACGCAATACCCTGCAGATCCCGTTCCAGCGCGCCCTTGGTGCGGTTGTAGAAAAAGCGGGAATCGGGATCGGCACCCAGGGCCGAATTCAGCACATAGGTTCGGGCGCCGTGCGCGTGGGCCAATCGCGCGACCGCCAGCGGGTAATCGTGATCCACCCGGGCAAAGGCCTCCCGCGAGCCCGCGATGCGCATGGTGGTACCCAGGGCACAGACCACTGCATCCACCTGCCACCACCCGGCATCCGCCGGCAACTCTTCAAAGTCCACGTGTGGCGCAACAAGTTTCGGATGCGCGGCAAGTGGCCGCCGCACGGGCGCGATCACCTGGTCCACTGCATCGTGCGCCAGTGCAAGATCCATTACATGTCGACCCACCAGACCAGTCGCACCCACAATCATCAGTTTCATATTTCTACATCAGCCATTAAGTCATCACGCGGAATTCGCAAGGAATATCACACCCCCAAAGACCGCGACACCGGCAAAAATGGGCCAGCCGAGGGAGCCTGTGCGCCGGCCCACAAGCAGGGTTACCAGTACCCCAAGCGCAGTGGCTGCCCATGAGGCAACGCCGGCTTTGGCAGGCACCAGCGATACCCCGAGCATCGCTGCAATCATAAGCGGCCCAAGTACACCCAGCCAGATGGGCATGGCGTCCATGGTATTTTTCGCTTTGCGCCTTACCAGGTGGCGCTGCATCCACACCATTGGCAGTGAGCGCATCAGGAAAGTCCCGGTGGCGGTCACGATCAAGGCTGCCCAGATTCCGCTGTCCATTACTTGTTGCCCCGCTACCTCAGTGCATTCATACCGAAAAAAACAATTGCCCCTGCAATTGCCGCCACCGGAATCGCCGCGTTGCTCATGCCATTCAGGGTAAACAGCAGCGCAACAACCACCGTACTGCCCAGCGCTACTGACCACACCCAGGACGTAAACCGCGGAGCCAATAGCACAAGGAAGAGCGCCGGCAATGCAAACGGCATCACTTCGCCGAGCAATGGCCACTGTTGCGTCAGTTCCTTACCGGCCACGGCGCTAATGGCTGTCCCGCCTATCCAGCTGAACCAGGCCAGCAGGCTGCCACCAAAAAACCAGCCCAGGCGTTGCTCTTCGGGCAATTGTGGAAGGCGGGTATGTGCGAGGGCGAAGATCTGGTCGGTGAGCCCGTGCATCAGCCAGGGCCACCAACGGCTGGTGGTGAGCCAGGGAACCAGGTTGGGGCCGTAGACCACATGGCGCGCGTTGATCAGTAGCGTCATCAACACCACAAACCACAGGGGTGCTCCCGCCGCGACCATGGCCACAAACAGAAACTGGGATGCGCCGGCGTAGATGAGTACGGAGATAGCCACCGCCTCCCAGCTGCTGAAGCCGGACTGAACGGCGATCAACCCGAACGAAATGGCAACGGGAATATAACCCCCGAGCAAAGGGATGGACTCGCGCATCCCCAGTAGCCACGCGCGATTTTCCCGTGCACTGGCCTGCATGCTCACGAGGGATCTCCTTTTGGGGCATAAACGATCATGACCAGCAACGTGGCCCAGGTGTCGCCGGAGCGATACCTGGGGGGGAGCTCGGCCGGGAATGTATAGGGCGAGGATCCGGGTATCGCCCCAGGCGATTGTCGCAGCCGCGGCCACTCAGCCGCAACTGTACCCGTCATCACATCGTGCAGGGCGAAGGCACATCGCGGCCCAGGCGTCCGATCGCTACACCAAAGCTGACCGACTCAGGCGAGACATTGGGCTCGTTGGCGGCGCGCTCCTGGATATTGCGAATCGTGTAACGCGCCATCCCGGATTGACCTGCTCCGATACCGAAGCCCAGTCACGGCATGAACAGTCTGGATGGATGGTCGCACAAGCGTTTGTCCAACCCCCGCAACTGCTGTATAACCATACAGTCAAATATGCACCATCCCCACACGATTCAGTACCGCTATGCCCTCGCCCACCCCCGTCGAACTGGCCCCCGACTATTACCTGAGCAATTTCCGCGCACTGCTGGATTTTGTGATATCCCGTTACGACGCGTTGCTGTCGGCAGAAGAGCGGGCATTTTTTGCGGATTTTCAGGCATTGGCGACCGACAGCCAGCGGCTGTACGTAAGACTGCTGTCGCGCAAAGGGGTGCCGTCGTCGGCGGGCGCCCTGTTCCGGCAAACCAAACTCGCTTACTCAGAAATTGACGACCTGCCCCGGGCCGTGGAACAGCTGGTGACAAGCGGGCTGTTGCTGCGCAATCCCGCACTCCCGCTGGCGGAAATCCTGCCGCTGTTCACCAAAGCGGAACTGCTGCCGCGAAGCCTGTCACCCTTGCCGAATGCCATCAAGCGCCCGGAATTGGAACAGGCCCTGCTGGAGCAGCCGCTGGATCCCGCCAACGTCAGTGCAGGCGAACCAATTCTGGCGGTACAGGCCGCGGAGCATTTTGAAACCTTCAAGTTGTGTTTCTTTGGCAACCTCAATCAGGATCTCACCGATTGGGTGCTGCGGGACCTCGGTCTGTACCAGTACGAACGCTACCCCCTCGACCGCCACAACCTGCCATTCCAGAGTCGCGCGCAGATCGAACAGCACCTGCAGTATTACGACTGCCTGATGCTGGCAGACGAGGCCCTCGCAAACGGCAGTGAAGCCATCCTCGCACTGGCCGCACAACTACCGGCAGCCCATGGCGAAGACGCTACCCTGCACAGGCGCGTTGATCGCCTGCGCCTGACACTGGCGCGACAACTGGAACGGTGCGACGCGCTGGATGCCGCAGATCAACTCTACCAGGCGTGCACGCGACCACCGGCGCGAGAGCGCCGCGCACGCATTGCCGTCAAGCGCGGCGATATCGATGGCGGGCTTTCACTGTGCCGCGAGATTCTCGCCGCACCACTGAATGAGGCTGAGACTGTGTTTGCGGAAAGCTTCGGCCACCGCACCGCCAAGCGCGCAAAGCACGCAAAAGACTGGGCCGCACCGGACCGCTACCAGCCTCCCACAGAGACCGTCGCCCTACCCCCTGCGGATGGGCGCGTGGAATTGATCGCCGCGGCCTGGCTGGAGAGCGAACACGACAGCGAATGCTTCTACGTGGAAAACACCCTGTTCAATGGCGTGCTGGGGCTGTACATATGGGATCTGCTGTTTGCCCCCGTACCCGGAGCCTTCTTCAATCCATTTCAGGTCGCGCCCAGTGATTTCCGTACGCCCGACTTTTACCCATCGCGCCGCGAGGCATTGGATCAGCGCCTGGCAGAGCTCACCGGGCAAACGCTGGCGGCGCGGGTCTGGCAACACTTCGACTCGAAACAGGGCATCGCCAACCCACTGGTGGCTTGGGAGGCCCTGTCGGCCGCCCTGCTGACCCGAGCACTGGAACACATTCCCGCGCACCACTGGCGTGAACTGTTCCGGCGCCTGCTGGCGGATATCAGTCACCACCGCAATGGCCTGCCGGACCTGATTCACTTTCCGGCTGACGGCGGCTACGAACTGGTTGAAGTCAAAGGCCCCGGCGACCGACTGCAGCAGAACCAGCAGCGCTGGCTCGGTTTTTTCGCCCGCCACGGGATACCGCATCGGGTATTGCACGTCGAATGGCGACAGGGATGACTGAGACTGAGATGGCCACTGCTGAAACTTTGCGCCTGTCTGTGGGTGAACTGGTGGCGTTCGCCTGTCGCACGGGGGATCTGCTTGCGGACGCCCCGGCGGGGCCAACCGCCCAGGAAGGTATTCGCGCGCACCAGAAACTGCAAAAGCGCCGCCCGCCCGGGAGTGAAGCGGAATACCGTCTGCAAGTTGAATTCCTGTTTGCGGGGCAGCCGGTTCAGCTGTGCGGCCGCGTGGATATCCTGCACCAGCCGGCGATGCTCGAGGAAATCAAGACCACCTATTGCCCACCGCAGAAATTGCCCGAAGCCGTGCGCAAGCTGCACTGGGCACAGCTGAAAATCTACGGTTTTTGCTATCTCCTCGAGCAGCAGGCCCACGGCGATACCGGGGACACAGGCCCACTGACACTGCAGATGCTGTGGTACAACCTGAAAGACAAAAAGTCCTACCCGGAACAACAGAATTTCCAGCGCGCGGAACTGGAGGCGTTCGCCCACGCAGCGCTGCATACCTATCTGCAGTGGCACCAGGCCTGGCAGCAACACCGCACACGCATGCATACCACCGCGCAGGCGCTCACTTTTCCCTTCCCTGACTATCGCCCGGGCCAGCGGCAACTCGCGGTTGCCGCCTACCGCAGCCTGCGCGATGGCAACGAGCTGCTGGCAGAAGCGCCCACCGGTATCGGTAAAACCATCAGCACGCTGTTTCCCGCGATCAAGGCCATGGGTGAACAGCACGTCGACCAGCTGGTATACCTCACCGCGAAAAACTCCGGGCGGCAGATGGTGCGGGATACCGCCACCCGCCTGCATCATCGCGGGTTGACCCTGTCACTTCTGGAGATCCAGGCGCGGGACAAAACCTGCGCCTGCCGCACCGGGCGCTGCAGCCTTGATGCCGACGGGATATGCCCGCGCACCCAGGGTTTTTTCGATCGCCTGCCGGAAGCGCGGCACAAGCTGCTTGGCGAACCGCTACTGACACCGGACGTTGTCGCCGGCGTGGCCGACGCGCTGCAGCTGTGCCCTTTTGAACTGTCACTGCAGATGCTGCCCTGGGCGGATCTGGTGGTGTGCGACTTCAATTACGTATTCGATCCACTGGTGCGCATGCAGAGCCTCTGTGATGACAGCCGCCGACGGGCACTGCTGGTGGACGAGGCCCACAACCTGGCGGATCGCGCGCGGGATATGCACAGCGCAGTGTTAACCCGCAGCGAGAGCCGCCGCGCCGCTGCGGCCTGCAAGGGCTATCCGTCGCTGAAACGCAGTATCCAGTCACTGGTGCGGGCACTGGATCGCTGGGTCAGCGAGCGGCCAGACCGGGAGCGCTTTGCCGTATCTTTTGCCGGCCAGAATGGCGACGTCTGGGTAACCCCAATCACCCGCCATGGCGCCCCAGCGATCCACGGGGAAGACTCGGCGAAGGATTCGGTCGAATTCGAGCAATACGCGGAATATCGCCCGGATGCGATCACCCAGGCGGCGCACAAAGTGATGGCGGTGGTCAGCCAATTGTCGGAGCAGTCCCTATCTCCACCAGAGGAAATTCGCGAGTGGCTGAATGGGCTCTACCGCTACCTCACCATCGAGTCGCTGCTGGGTGATCAGCACCGCTGCCTGACCCGCAGGGCGCACCCGGATACCCCCTGGCAGGAGCAGCAGCTGAAACTGCTGTGTCTCAGCGCCGCCGATTACCTGCAGGCCTGCTATCGCCAGTTCCACGGCGTGATCCTGTTTTCAGCCACCCTGCGACCACCGGGCTACCTCTATCAGCAACTTGGCCTGCAGCCGCTTACGCCCTACCTGTCACTGCCATCGCCATTTGATCCTGCGCAGATGGGCGTTTACCTGTGCCCCTATGTGGATACGCGGTATCGCGCGCGCGAACGCGCAACCGCTGCACTGGTCGATATGATCGCCCGCGTCTACCACAGCCGTCCCGGCAATTACCTGGTGTTCTTTCCCTCCTACAGGTTCTTGCAACAGGTGCTCGATCACTTTGCCCGCGAGTTCCCCGAAATCCCTGTGCTCCAGCAAACCGCCGGTGCCAGTGACGGGGAACGTGCAGCATTCCTGGAAGCCTTCAGCGAAAATCGCCAGACCCTTGGGTTTGCCATCATGGGCGGTGTATTCGGGGAAGGTATCGATTACGTGGGCGAGCAGCTGATCGGCACCATTGTGGTGGGCGTCGGTTTACCGCAGGTCAACGAAGAACAGGAACTGCTGCGGCTTGCCGGCGACGTCGCCTGTGCCACAGGGGGTGGCGGCAATGGCTTCGATATCGCCTACCGCTACCCGGGGCTTACCCGCGTGCTGCAAACCGCCGGGCGGGTGATCCGAAGCGAATCCGACCGCGGCGTTGTGGTGCTGGCGGATGCGCGCTTCGCTGACCCGTTTTACCGCCCGCTCTATCCGGCCCACTGGTCATTGCAGACCTGCACCAGCGGCACCGCGCTGTCACAGGCCCTCAATCAGTTCTGGCGTGACGTTCAGCCGGGTTAACGCGCCCCACCGCGGCAGCCCCACCATCATTGCCGCCCCTTTTTGCTGCACCCTTGTTGGCGCCGGATGTGCTGTATTAACATCCAGCTTCGCTTTCGTCGTCCCCGCTTGATACGCCCACGTGATTTATGGCCTCACCCAGACAGTTTTACCGCCGCGGCCCCGTGCAGCGAGACCGGAACCCGGTCACCTTTGTTGATGTGCGCAGAAAGTTCGGGTTCCGCTCCATCAGTGTTGGCCGCTGGGTAACCCAGGCCGAGCGGGATCGAGCCGCCGGACTGTTTTACGACGCGCTGGCGGATCTGATGACGATTCTGCGCGGCCCGGAAATCCTGATCTCGCTGCGGGAGACCCTGTCATTTCAATATGGGATTGGCGGGCGCCCGGGCACGATGGCATTTTACGAACCGGCCTCGCGCACCTTCTCCCTGGCAAAGAATGCCGGTCCCGGCTCCATCGCCCATGAGTGGTTTCACGCGCTGGATCACTACCTTGCAGACAAGGTATTCAGTGACGTAAGCGGGCGGACATACGCCTCCGAAGCCTGGCTGCGCGACGCAACCCCGATACCGCACCCGCTCAATGATCGCCTGTTCGCCTGTTTCAGGGCCATCATGCTGGATGAAACCGGGGAAAATCCCAGCGAGTTATTCCGGGTTTCCTGCGCCGCGGACAAGGCCAATGGCAATGTGTACTTCAGTGACCCGGCAGAAATCAGCGCACGGGCGTTCGAGGCTTTTGTGCAGGACGCGACTATCAGCAACAATTTCCTGGTGTCGGGCACCAAGGCGACGGAAGAAGCGCGCATGGGGCTTTACCCGACCGGCGCTCACCGGCAACGTATTAACGCCGCATTCAGTGACTACTTTTCCATGCTCGGAAGCGCACTGCATGCACAAAATGCGCGCACGGCAGACACTGCGCCAAATTCCGCCGACCACTAGCGAGCCTCGCCGGCTTTTCGTAAATGTGAAATCCGCCAATGATTTATCGCATGCGGGTTCATTTAGCACTCCAATCCGACTATGCTTGCGTCGCCCGGAAATGCCGCACCGCCGGTCTTCAATGCTGGATAGTTCATGCCCACCGATTTACTGACCAAACTCATTCAAAACAAATTTGTCATCAGCCTGCTGGCGGTCGCCGCGATTTTGATCGTGCGTTTTATCCTGACCGCGCTGTTCAGGAAATCCAGCTGGTCGCGGCAGGACATTCGTCGCCGCATACACACCGTTCACAATGTCGGCAATCTCTCCGTCGTCCTTGCGCTGTTTGCCATCTGGATGCCGGAACTGCGAAACTTTGCGCTGTCCATTGCCGCATTTTCCGTCGCGATTGTGGTCGCACTGCGCGACGCAGTGCAATGCCTTGTGGGCGGCATCTACCAGGCCAGCATGCGCTCGTTCACTATCGGGGATTGGGTGAAAATCGGCGACCAGTTTGGCGAGGTTATCGACAACAACTGGCTCAGTACCACCTTGCTGGAAATTGACCCCCACGGGCTCGGCAACGGCTATACCGGAACCACCCTGTACGTGCCAAACAGCGTGTTCTTTTCCCAGCCGGTAAAGAACCTCAATTTCATGCGCCGCTATATCGAGCACACGTTTTCGATTGTGCGGGAAAGCAAGGGCGCAAACCCGTTCAAGGCCAAGGCTTACATCACTGAGCGGGTTCTTGAGTACTGTGATTCATTCAAGGAAGTTGCCGAGCGTTACTGCAAGCTGATCGAGCACCGGATGGGTGTGGAGCTCGCGGGTACGGAGCCGAAAATCAGTATTACCACCAGTGATATCGGCCACGATGTATTGACAGTTACCCTCTTCTGCCCACGGGAAGAGGCTACCTACATCGAACAGCGGGTTACCGAAGACTATTACAACTTCTGGTACGGCAAGCCCGAACAACGCACCAGCGGAGAAGCCTGATCCCCAGACCGTCGGCGATTCAGGTTTCCGGGGCATCCTCGATGCCCCCCTCTGCCCCGGGCTTTTTCGCGTAGTCCCGGGCCAGAGAGCGCAGTGTGTGCATCTGCCGGCTGAAGTTGCGGCACCCGGAGCAGATGGCGAGATGGAGTTTCAGCTCAATCGTTTCCGCGGCTCTCAGCGGGCGCTCCAGGGATTCAGAACAGGCGCGTGTCGCCTGCTTGCAAGTCATCATATTCCTATCTCCCCTGCAATTTGTTCTGCGCTTTCTGACGCAAACCAGCTGCTCTCCAGGCATTGACGCAATCGCAAGCGCGCACGGTAAAGAGTGACATGCAGATTGCTGGTGGAGAGGTTCAGGCGACTACAGATTTCCTCCGATTCCAGCTCGATGAATTCCCGCAGCATGAACACCCTGGCCTGCTGCTCCGGGAGGCCGTTCAGGCAGGCGTCGAACACTCGCCAGAAATCCGCGCTCAGGGCGCCGCCCTGCGGCCCGTCCCAGGCCGTTGGGCGCTGGGGCTTATGCCAGTGGCCATTTTCCCTGAACAGCAGCGCGGAAAAAACCTCCTCATCCGCGTCGCCATCGGCCAGCTCGCTACTGGCAATAATTTTGCGTTGCTCGCGGAAGATATCGGCAATCTTGAACTTCAGGATCGAGAACACCCAGGTCTTGAGCGCGGATCGCCGGGCGAAGGATCCCGCGTTTTTGAGTGCGCCGATCAACGCCTCCTGCACAGCGTCCTCCGCCCGATAGGGATCCCCCAACTGAATTTGGGCAAATTTGAGCATCTGCGCACGTAGCTCGCCCAGGTAAACCGGGTCGATCAACTGTTCTGTGGCTTCATTCGGTTCCACTACGGACAGCTCTGTCATAGTTCGCTTCTGGTCGCTGTTGCCAATCCGGGGGTTTGTCGGGCCTCGGCAGGATTTCTTACACTGGCGCCGAAAATGTCAGACCCTAACGGTTATTGCTGCGCTCGCCAACCGCTGGCGGCCCGACAGTGCCCCTGTGGAGTTGCAGTCAGCCGCCATATGCACAACTATATAGCGCTTGGTTACCGGTCTACTCATGTGCCATACGGCTGCTTTAGGAACCCACACCTGTGCTCAAAACCTGTCGGAAATGGTTGGCGCACTCATCCTGCCGCGCCAGGATGAATACGAGACTTTGCAATATCCTTGCCCTTTGCTGCGCCTTCGCCACAGCGGGCACTCGCGCTGAGGAAATAATCATTGCCGTAGCAGCGAATTTCGCAGCACCCATGGAGGCGATCAGCCAGCAATTTGAACGCCGTACAGGTCACAAGGTACGGCTCGCGATAGGGTCCTCGGGCAAGTTTTTTGCCCAGATCCATCACGGCGCTCCATTCCAGGCATTTTTCTCCGCAGACCAGGCGAAACCGGCACAATTGGAGCGCGACGGCCTGACGCTGCCCGGCAGCCGCATCACATACGCCCGCGGCAGGCTGGTACTCTGGTCAGCGGATCCCGGCGCGGTGGACGCATCCGGCAGCGCGCTCAAACAGGGCACCTACCACAAGCTTGCCATTGCCAACCCCAAGCTCGCCCCTTACGGCGCGGCAGCGCTGGAGGTACTGGAAGGCCTCGGGCTGGAATCCGCCTCACGCAGACATCGGGTGCAGGGTGAAAACATTGCGCAGACATTCCAGTTTGTCGCCTCCGGCAATGCCGACCTCGGCCTGGTCGCCCTCTCCCAGGTGACCCGCAATGGAAAGATAAGCCAGGGCTCCGCATGGCTGGTGCCCGAAGACTTGTACAGCCCAATACTGCAAGACGCCGTCATACTCGAAAGCGGCCGCAACAGCGCGGCTGTGAATGCGTTCTGGCAGTATGTACAGAGTGACGCGGCACGAAAGATTATGGAATCCTATGGTTATAGGCCTCCCGCTTCTGCCGCGACGATCCAGTGAGTGCACCGGGACATGTTCATTAGCGAATCCGACCTCTCGGCAATCTGGCTCACCCTGCGGCTCGCCACCACCGTCACCCTGCTGCTACTGCTGGTCGGCACCCCGCTGGCGCTTTGGCTTGCCAATACCCGCTCGCCACTCAAGGGCCCTCTGAGTGCGCTCATCACTTTGCCACTGGTGTTACCGCCGACAGTGCTGGGGTTTTACCTGCTGCTGTTTATGGGCCCGCACGGCCCACTGGGGCAACTCACAACCTCACTGGGCCTGGGCTCCCTGGCCTTTACCTTCTGGGGGCTCGTGATCGCGTCGCTGCTCTACTCCCTGCCGTTTGTGGTACAGCCAATCCAAAATGCATTTACCGCCCAGGGAACACACCCGGCTGAAGTGGCTGCAACGCTGCGGGCCAGCCCCTGGGACACCTTCTGGCATGTGCGTTTACCGCTGGCCAAACCGGGGATCATTACCGCTTCGGTGCTGGGCTTTGCCCACACGGTGGGCGAGTTTGGTGTGGTGCTGATGATCGGCGGCAATATTCCGGGAGAGACGCGCGTGGTATCAGTACAGATTTACGATCATGTGGAAGCGCTGGAATACGGGCAGGCCCACTGGCTGTCGGCGGCCATGGTGCTGTTTTCGTTTTCTGTCTTGCTGGTGCTTTATGTACTGCAAAACCGGCAGTCGGCCGGCACCCCGTTTGCCAATGGATTGCGTTATGGCCCGTAGCCCTGCTTCCACTGCACACAGCGGTATTTATGGCCGGTTTTATATTCCGTTGCCATCGGCGGCTTCCAGAAACGCTGAAGACCACTTTGTGCTGAACGCAGAATTTGACCTGCCCGGACGTGGCGTTACCGGAATATTCGGCCCATCCGGTTCCGGCAAAAGCACACTGCTGCGCGCGATCGCCGGGCTGCAGCCGGCTCCCGGTGCCGTACTGACGGTAAATGGCGAGACCTGGCAAAACGGTGACAAGAGCCTGCCCACCCACAAGCGGCCGATTGGCTTTGTATTCCAGCAACCCAGCCTGTTTCCGCACCTCTCGGTAAAAGGCAACCTCGATTTCGCCTGCCGCCGCGCGGATTCGCCACCGGCAAAGGCCGCCATTGACGACATTCTGGAACTGATGGGGATCGGCCACCTGCTGCGGCGAAGCCCCGCGCAATTGTCGGGCGGCGAACAGCAGCGTATTGCCATCGCGCGCGCACTGCTGATTCAACCGCGCCTGTTGCTGATGGATGAGCCCCTGTCCGCACTGGACAATATGCGCAAACGGGAAATCCTCCCCTATCTCGAGACGCTCCACCGCACCCTCGACATCCCGATTCTGTACGTCACCCACGCGGTCGATGAGCTGGCAAGGCTGGCGGATCACCTCGTGCTACTGGATAACGGGCAAGTATCCGCGAGCGGGCCGGCAATCGAACTGATTTCGCGATCCGATTTTCCTGTACCGGTGGGCGACGACATTGGCGTACTGCTGCAGGCTGCGGTTGACGAGATAGACCCGCAGTGGCAGCTGGCACGGGCAGTCTTTGATGGTGGCGAAATTTGGCTTAGGGATCACGGTGATCCTGTGGGCAGCCAGATCCGCCTGCGGGTGTTGGCCCGGGATGTGAGCCTGAGCCGCACTGCGGTGGAAGACACCAGTATTCTCAACCGGCTGCCGGTGCAGGTGCGCAAGATATCCGCTGATCGGGATTCCGCGATGGCGCTGATAGAACTCGCTGCTACCGCGCAGTGCCGCCCGCCGGATGCAGACACAGAGACCGCTGATCAACCGGCCTCGCTGCTCGCCCGAATTACACGACGTTCACTCGAACACTTGGCGCTAAAGCCTGGCGACCAAGTTTGGGCGCAAATCAAATCGGTGGCCATCGCGCGCTGATTTCACTGTGGCCATATTGCAGAATAAAAAAAGCCGGGCTGCTTTCGCGAGGCCCGGCCAAGGTTTACAAGCTCGTGTAAATTCAATCAAGCGGCATCGGTAGTGGTTTCCCGATGCTCAACGCTTTTCTTCTCTGCCACTTGCTGGCCAGCCAAGGGACTGCCGGATTCTGCAAGCTGGCGGCCGCCAAACATTTTCTGAACCACTACAAAGAACAGCGGAATAAAGAAAACGCCCAGGAATGTGCCCACAATCATGCCGCCCAGCACTCCGGTACCAATCGCCTGCTGTGCGCCGGATCCGGCACCGGCAGCAATTGCCAGCGGCAATACGCCGAGACCGAACGCCAGCGAGGTCATCAGGATCGGACGCAGGCGGTCGCGTACCGCAGCCATGGTCGCATCAATCAGGGACAGGCCGGCTTCCAGGTTCTGCTTGGCAAACTCGACAATAAGAATTGCGTTTTTGCTGGTCAGGCCCACCGTGGTCAGCATCGCCACCTGGAAATAGATGTCGCGCTCGAATCCGCGCAGGTTACTGGCGAGCACCGCACCCAGGATTCCCAGCGGAGCCACCAGCAGAACCGCCGTCGGTACAGTCCAGCTTTCATACAGCGCCGCCAGGCACAGGAATACGATCAGGATCGACAGGCCATACAGCAACGTAGTCTGGGAGCCCGCCTGCTGTTCCTGATAGGAAAGCGCGGTCCATTCAAGCCCGAAGCCCTCCGGCAGCTGGCTTACCAGGCGTTCCATTTCTGCCATGGCTTCACCGGAACTCACGCCGGGCTTGCCCTGCCCCTGGATCTGCACCGCCGGTACACCGTTGTAGCGCTCCAGACGGGGCGAGCCGTATTCCCACTCAAATGTGGCGAAAGAAGACACCGGAACCATCTCGCCACTGGCATTGCGCACGGACCAGAGACGGAAGTCTTCCGGATTCATGCGGTAAGGCGCATCGGCCTGCATGTATACCCGCTTGATGCGGCCACGATCGATAAAATCGTCGATGTACTGACCGCCCCAGGCGACGCCCAGGGTACTGTTGATATTGGCAATGGAAACCCCCAGCGCCGAAGCCTTGGCATTGTTCACCTTCAGGCGGAACTGCGGTGTATCTTCCTGGCCATTCGGGCGCACGCCGGTAAGCAGCGCGCTCTGGGCAGCCATACCCAGCAACTGGTTGCGCGCTGCGATCAGGGCAGTATGGCCCTGGTTGGCATTGTCTTTCAGATACATCGCAAAACCCGCGGAGGTACCAAGTTCGGGCAATGCCGGCGGTGCAAACGCATAGGCGATTGCGTCCTTGATCTGGCTCAGCGCGCCCATGCCCCGCATCGCCACAGATTGGGCCGACTCAGATTCTTCTTTACGCTCATCCCAGTCCTTCAGGTTGATGAAAGCCATGGCGTTGTTCTGGCCACTGCCGGCGAAGCTGAAGCCCTGTACCGAGAACACGGATTCGACCAGGTCGCTTTCGTTTTCCAGGAAGTGGTTTTCGAGCTTCTTCACCGATTCCATGGTGCGCTCCTGGGTAGCGCCCACCGGCGTCTGCACCAGAGAAAACAGCACACCCTGGTCCTCTTCCGGCAGGAAGGAACTCGGCGAACGCGCAAACAGGAATACCATGACCGCCGTCAGCGCGACAAAGATCGCCATAAAGCGGCCGCTGCGGGCGAGGATGCCGCGTACACCGCGCTGATAGGTTTTGGCCCCGCGATCAAAAGTGCGGTTGAACCAGCCAAAGAAGCCGGTTTTTGCACCGTGGTTGCCGGGTTTCAGCATCGTGGCGCAGAGCGCCGGTGTCAGGACAATGGCCACCAGTACAGAGAAAGTCATCGCTGCGACGATGGTCGCCGAGAACTGACGATAAATAACCCCGGTGGAACCCTCCATAAATGCCATCGGCACAAATACGGCTGACAGCACCACACCGATACCGACCAGCGCGCCGGTAATCTGTTTCATGGATTTTTTGGTGGCTTCCTTGGGCGACAGATGCTCTTCGTGCATCACCCGCTCAACGTTCTCCACCACCACGATGGCGTCGTCCACCAGCAGGCCGATGGCCAATACCATCGCAAACATGGTGAGCATGTTGACCGAGAAGCCCAGCAGCGAGAGCACACCAAAAGTACCGAGCAGCACCACGGGTACGGCAATGGTCGGAATAATGGTGGCGCGGATGTTCTGCAGGAACAGCAGCATCACCAGGAATACCAGGATCACCGCCTCTACCAGCGTCTGCAGAACGCCGTGAATGGATACCTTTACAAACGGCGTGGTATCAAACGGCACCACACTTTTCAGGCCAGCGGGAAAATACGGACTCATCTCCGCCAGCTTCGCCTTCACGGCGTCTGCGGTTTCCAGTGCATTGGCACCGGTGGCCAGGGAGATGGCCACACCGGTGGCCGGCAAGCGGTTATACCGGGTGATATTGCCGTAGTTTTCCGCACCCAGTTCAACGCGGGCAACGTCGCCGAGTTTCAGTACCGAACCGTCGGCATTCGCGCGCAGGATTACGTTGCGAAATTCTTCCGGTGTCTGCATACGGCTCTGCGCAGTAATACTTGCGGTGAGCTGCTGGCCCGCCACGGCGGGAGTACCACCCAGGCTGCCAACGGCCACCTGCTGATTTTCCGCACGTACCGCCGCAACGATGTCAGACGGCGTCAGCTTGTAGGCATCCAGCTTGTTGGGATCCAGCCAGATGCGCATGGCGTATTTCGAACCAAAGACCTGGATACTTCCCACGCCTGGAACCCGGCTCAGAGGATCGGCAATGTTCGACACCACGAAGTCGGCGATGTCTGCTTTCTCCATGCTGCCGTCGGACGAAACAAAGCCCAAAACCATCAGGAAGCCGCTGCGTCCCTTACCAACGGTAATTCCCTGGCGCTGCACTTCCTCTGGCAACAGCGGCATCGCCAGCTGCAGCTTGTTCTGTACCTGCACCTGGGCGATGTCCGGATCGGTGCCGTTGGCAAAGGTCAACGTAATACCCACGGTACCAATCGATTCGCTGGTGGCAGACATATAAATGAGGCCATCGAGGCCTTTCATGTTCTGCTCGATAACCTGGGTCACCGTGTCTTCGATGACTTTCGCGGAAGCCCCGGGATAGCTCGCATTAATGGAAACTACCGGCGGCGCAATATCCGGGTAGCGCTCGACAGGCAACTTGGTGATCGCCAGACCACCAAACAGCATGATGACGATTGCAATCACCCAGGCAAAAATTGGGCGATCAATGAAAAATCCTGCCATAGCGGTTACCCCTTGCTCGCGTCGCTTGCCTGGCCGTTATCCGGCTGCGCTTTGGCCGAATCGCTTGGTGCCGGCAGATCCACCGGCGCTGGTGCCGCCGCCTCGCCAGCGTTAACTACCGCACCGGGACGCACCTTTTGCAGCCCTTCAACGATGACGCGATCACCAACGTTCAAACCGCTTTCAACCAGCCAATAGCTGCCTACGGTCTGGCCAACCTTGACGTTGCGAACTTCAACCGTATTGCCCTCGGCCACGACCAGAGCGGTGGTGTTGCCCTTCGGGTCGCGCGCAATGCCTTGCTGCGGAACCAGAATGGCGTTGTCGCGCTGGCCACTGCCGACCTCCGCGCGCACGTACATACCGGGCAACAGCAGGTTATCGGGATTTGGCACGGTAACGCGCAGGCGCACGCTGCCGGTGGCCGGATCAACACTGACCTCAGAGAATTCGAGTTTGCCATCGTGGGGGTAGCGGCTGCCGTCTTCGAGCAGGATGCTCACCGGCAGATGGCTCGCACTTTCCATGGTGCCCGCTGCCAACGCCTGGCGCAGGCTCAACAGCTCGCTGACCGATTGGGTCAGGTCGACATAAATTGGATCCAGTTGCTGAACGGTCGCCAGTGGCGTCGCCTGGTTCGCAGTTACCAGCGCCCCCTGCGTCACAGATGAAATACCAATCCGACCCGCAATCGGTGCGCTGATGCGGGCGAAATCGAGCTGAACCCGGCTGCGCTGAAGCGCCGCTTTCGCTGCAGCTACGTCCGCCTTTGCCTGTTGCAGTGTCGCAATCGCGGTATCGTTGTCCTGCTTGCTCACCGCACCGCTCTTTACCAGCGCTTGGGTCCGCTCCGCCTGCAGTTTCGCAACATTGAACTGCGCCCTGGCGCGCTCGAGTGCCGCCTGCGCGCTTTCATAGTCTGCCTGATAACGGGCATCGTCCAGCTGATACAGAGGCTGGCCGGCTTCCACCAGGCCACCTTCCTTGAACAACTGGCCTTTCACAAGGCCATCCACCTGCGGGCGCACTTCCGCAACCTTGTAAGGCGTCGTGCGGCCGGGGAGCTGACGGGTCAGCGTTACCGGCTGGCTGTTGAGCGTCACCACGGTGACCTGGGGAGTGTGCCCCTGCATGGCTTGCTGCTTGTCACCGCAGGCCGATAACAGCGCAGCGGCCAGCAGCAGGCTGCCGGATATCAATGACTTTTTCTTGTGCAACATGACAACCTCTTGGAACGCTCATGAACGTGGCGCATCGACGATCAGGCGCCAGCCGGGAAATATGTATCTAGGGAAGGCGTAAACCAGCAAACGGTTAACAGAGCCTGTAAAAGCCCCGGCGACGAACCGAAGCCACTTCGCAACACCCAACGCGACGAAGTTTCAAACTACTGACCATTTATGTCATTCCGTGTGACAGATTGGTCATTTATGACTAGTTACGCTAAGGAGGGGGATTTAAATACATGCATGAATGAATATCAACTATTTATTCACGCGTGACGATGAATTACACTCTGCACGCGACAAACTGGTCTGGATCCCCCGGTTCAGTCGCGTCAAACCGGCACAGACAGGACGTTTCCCAGCCACAAAACTCGTGACATCGGTTGCCAACGAACCGGAAAGACAGCGTAGGAACACGTTCATGGCCAGAAGGCGTAAAGAAGAAGCACAGGAAACCCGCGAGCGCATCCTCGATGCGGCTATCAGCGTTTTTCACAAGCGCGGCGTATCCCGCCCTTCCCTTACTGAAGTGGCCGAACTGGCAGGCGTAACCCGCGGCGCCGTCTATGGACACTTTCAGAACAAGGCGGATCTTTTCAGCGCACTTGCCGATCGCGTAAAGCTGCCGGACGAATCCATCTGCCAGATGCCCCACGACGGCGGCTGCGACCCGCTCGGCCACCTGCGTGAGCGCTGGATATTCCTGTACAAGGAAGTCGCCACCAATAAAGAGTGGCAGCAGATTTTCGAAATCATCCTGATGCGCTGCGAGATGGTTGCCGAGCTCGGCGATATTCAACAGCGCTGCTCCGACGGCCATTGCGAAGGCGCCACCCGCCTGCGCAAGCTGCTGGAGGCCGCAATCGACAAGGGGCAGCTGCCTGCCAATCTGGATTTAGACTGCGCTGTCCCGATTATCCACGGCAGCCTCGTGGGCCTGCTTCAGGACTGGCTGATGAACCCCGCCGCCTATGACCTGGCCGAAGTCGGTGCCCGGCAGGCCGATGCCATGCTGGAGATGCTGCGCACATCACCATTCCTGATAAAAAAGCATCACCTGGCGGAGATGCCCTGATCAACAACCAGGAGCAGCGAATACAAGCCGTAACCATAAGCCCCATGCACGATCGGGCAGTGCATGATTTGCGCACTGCTTGTCGCAGCATACATTCCCTCCAGCGCACTGATGCAAGAATTAGAGCCCGCGCCCCCCTTCTAACACGGTTGCCGAATCGCGTGGGCGACCGTACTGTAGAAAATTCGTACAATTCATTCCCGCTGACAGGAAAAACCTCCTTCCAATTGGCGCATAACTGGCATCTTTCGCCTCGTTCAAGAAGCAATTCATGCCTTTCGGAGCTTTCAGCCTTTATACTTGTCCTAAGCTATAAGTCGCCACTGCCCGGTGAATGGCTGACAGCCCGTAATCGGCTCGACCAACGTCAGTGGGACGCCTTGAAGTAGGACGTATAAAGAGACTCCTTATGCTTAGCAATCGACTAGCCGCACTCGCAACCGGCCTTTCCTTCTCTCTCCTGATACTGGCATCTCCTGCCAGCCTGGCAGAAGTCAAAGAGCTTAAACCCCACGAAGACCAGGGGGGCACAGCGCGCGAAATCGTCAGCAAGCTTGAAATGCTGCACTACAACAAACTAAAGGTGGGCGACGAGATGTCCACCGGCTTGTGGGACGAATACATCGACAGTCTCGATCCCTCCAAAAGCTATTTCCTCGCGTCCGATATCAGCGAGTTCCGCCAGTGGCGGGACAAGCTGGACGATGACCTGAAAGCGGGCAACGTGGATCGCGGCTTCGAGATTTACAACCGCTACCGCCTGCGGGTCTCTGATCGGCTGGACAACATCCTGTCGCAGCTGGAAAACGGCCTGCCCAAGTTTGATTTCACCAAAGATGAATCGCTTGAGCTGGATCGGGAAAAGAGCGACTGGCCGCAAACCATCAGCGCCGCCGACGATCTCTGGCGCAAGCGCCTTAAGTCCAGCGTGCTCAACCTGCGCCTGACCGGCAAGAACGACGAGGAAATCGCCGATCTGTTGTTGCGCCGCTATAAAGGACAGCTGAAACGCCTCAGCCAGCAGAATTCAGACGACGTGTTCGAGCTCTACATGAACTCCCTCACCCGCCTGTACGACCCGCATAGCAACTATCTGTCTCCGCGCTCGCTGGAGAACTTCAACATGAGCATGTCACTGTCCCTCGAGGGCATTGGCGCGGTGTTGCAGGTAGAAGACGAATACACCAAGGTGGCCCGTCTCGTAGCCGGCGGCCCAGCGGATCGCACGGGCAAAATCAAGCCGAATGACAAGATTGTCGCGGTGGGCCAGGACGAAGAAGGCGAGATGGTCGACGTTGTTGGCTGGCGCCTTGACGACGTAGTGGATCTCATCCGCGGCTCCGCCGGCACCTTTGTACGGCTGGAGACCATTCCCACCGGCGGCGACGGCACCCACCGCACCATATTGATCAAGCGCAGCAAAGTGAAACTGGAAGACCAGGCCGCTAAAAAAGCTACGTTCGAATTCTCCGATGGCGAGAAGAATTACAAGATCGGTGTGATCAACCTGCCCACCTTCTATATTGATTTTGAAGCTTACCGCCGCCGCGACCCCAACTACAAAAGCACCACCCGCGACGTCGCACGCCTGCTGGACGAATTGCAGAAAGAAGGTGTGGACGGCGTGATCCTGGATCTGCGCAATAACGGCGGTGGCTCCCTGCAGGAAGCCACCATGCTCACGGATCTGTTTATTGATCAGGGCCCGGTAGTGCAGATTCGGCACGCCAATGAACAGATCTCCCGTCACAACCGCTCCCGCTCGCGCGCCATGTATCGCGGCCCGCTGATGGTCCTGATCAACCGCCTGTCCGCTTCCGCATCGGAAATTTTTGCCGGCGCAATTCAGGATTACAATCGCGGCCTGGTGGTCGGCAACCAGTCTTTCGGTAAAGGCACAGTGCAAACCATGGCCCCGCTGAAAGAAGGCCAGCTGAAAATTACCCAGTCCAAGTTCTACCGGGTTTCCGGCGATAGCACCCAGCATGCAGGCGTATCTCCGGATATCAGCATGCCGCAGTTGATCGACTCGGAAAGTGTGGGCGAAAGCGCCTATGACACCGCCCTGCCCTGGGACCGCATCCACGCGGTGCCGCACGCCAAGTATTTCAACCTGAAAGACCTGGTGCCCGACCTGGTACGCAAGCACGACAAGCGCACTTCCGTCGATCCGGACTTCGTTTTCCTGCGCGAGCAGTTCAAGTATCAGATCGAGCAGACCAACAAGAAATCCGTGTCGCTGAACGAGGAAACACGCAATATCGAGCGCGAAACCCTCAACAATGAGCTGCTGGCGATGGAAAACAAGCGCCGCGCGGCCAAAGGGCTGGAGCCGTACGAGAGCTTCGAGGCCATGGAGAAAAGTGAGTCCGAAGAAACGGCTCCGGTAGGCGGCCCGGTTGAGATCACCCTCGAGGATGACCCTGTCCTCAATGAAGCCGGGTACATCATGGCGGACTTTATTGGCCTGAAAGACCGGGTGACCCGCGCACCGCAGGTGGCCAATTTCTAAATAATCACGGCTGCCTGCGGGCAGCCGCAACAACTTACGACGTTACCGGGCCCGGTATTCTCCGAATAGCGGGCCTTGGTTTTTATAGGTATTCAGGGGGAAAGGTGAAAGTCGTATCTTTTAACGTAAACAGCATTCGTGCCCGTCTCCACCAGCTGGAAGCACTGGTTGAATCGCACTCGCCAGACATTATCGGCCTTCAGGAAACCAAGGTTACCGATGAAGAGTTCCCGGTAGATGTGGTGCGAGACCTCGGTTACGAAGTCATTTATTTTGGCCAGAAAACCCACTATGGCGTCGCCCTGCTTTCCCGCTATCCGTTCCTGAAAAGCCAGTATGGCTTCCCCAGTGATGCCGAAGATGCACAGCGCCGCCTGGTTGCCGGCCAGTTCGATATCGGTGCGGACAAACCCCTGACCGTCGTCAATGGTTACTTTCCCCAGGGCGAAAGCCGCGAACACCCGCTCAAGTTCCCGGCGAAGCGCAAGTACTACGCCGACCTGAACAATTACCTTGAGACCGAATGCGAAAAAGATGCCCCGGTTCTGGTCATCGGCGACATGAACATTTCACCAACCGATCTCGACATCGGTATCGGCGAGTCCAACCGCAAGCGCTGGCTGCGCGACGGCAAGTGCAGCTTTCTGCCGGAAGAGCGCGAGTGGCTGGAAAAACTGCAGGGCTGGGGACTGGTCGACACCTTTCGCAGCTGCAACCCGGAAACCAACGACATTTTTAGCTGGTTCGATTACCGGAGCCGCGGCTTTGATCGCGAACCCAAGCGCGGCCTGCGTATCGACCTGATTCTTGCCAGCCAGCAATTGGCCGATGCCTGTGTCGCAACCGGTGTGGACTACAACATTCGCGGCATGGAGCGTCCCTCGGACCACGCCCCGGTATGGGCTGAGTTCAAGGTCTGACGCACAGCGCTCCCCGCACGCCAGAAGCCGCCCATTCGGGCGGCTTTTTTACGCGACCCAACATATGAAATTTCACATATATGTATTTTCATATATGATTGCCCGCCACCCCGCTGACCTGAACAGGGCATTGCGATGAACCCCGTGCAGTTTTACAAATGCCTCGCGGACGATACCCGCCTGCGCTGCCTGCTTCTCATCACCCAGGAATCCGAGCTGTGCGTGTGTGAGCTCACCGCAGCCCTTGATGAAAGCCAGCCAAAGGTTTCCCGCCATCTATCACAACTTCGCCAGTGCGGCCTGCTTGCCGATCGCCGTCAGGGGCAGTGGGTATTCTACCGTCTGGCAGATGATCTGCCGGCCTGGGCCCGCAACACTCTTACGACCACGCTTCAGCACAACCAGGATTACCTGGCAGATGCCCACACAGCGCTCTGCCGCATGGGTAACCGCCCGGAACGCAGCGCTATTTGCTGCTGATCAACACCACGTTAAGAAAAACAGCCAATGAAACTACTGTTCATCTGCACCCACAATCGCTGCCGCAGCATCCTCAGCGAGGCGATCACCAATCATTTGGCCAAAGGTCGTATACAAGCCTTTAGCGCAGGCAGCCAGCCGGTTGGCGAAGTGCATCCCTGGTCGATTTGCTACCTGGCGGCTCGCGGCATCCCCACCACTGGACTCACCAGTCAATCCTGGAATCTGTTCGACACCCTGAATCCCGATGCGGTAATTACCGTATGCGATTCCGCCGCGAACGAGAGTTGCCCCCTGTGGATGGGCAATGGGATCAAAGTACACTGGGGTCTGCCAGACCCTTCCAAACTTGACGGCCCGGAGTCCGAAGTCGAGCAAGCGTTCAGCGCCGTGATGGATACGATCCAGGCCAGGATTCAAGCCATCCTCGACACCGGGGCAGATGCGCTCAAGGGCGACGCACTGCGCGACGCATTGAATAGAATCGCGCAGGAGCACTGATCATGGGGTTGTTTGAACGGTATCTGTCTGTGTGGGTCGGTCTGTGTATTGTGGCAGGCCTCGCCCTGGGCAGTTTTGCACCCGGGCTGTTCCATGCCATCGCCGCGATGGAAGTCGCCCACGTAAACCTGCCTGTTGCCCTGTTTATCTGGGTGATGATCTACCCGATGATGGTACAGGTGGACTTCTCCTCAATTCGCGATGTTGGCCGCAAACCAAAAGGACTGCTGCTGACGCTGAGCGTAAATTGGCTGATCAAGCCATTCACCATGGCCGCGCTGGGCTGGCTGTTTTTCCGGGTTGTCTTTGCCGACCTCGTGGATCCGCAGACCGCCTCTGAATATATTGCCGGCATGATCCTGTTGGGCGTCGCCCCATGTACCGCTATGGTGTTTGTGTGGAGCCACCTCACCAAGGGCGATCCCAATTACACATTGGTACAGGTGTCGGTGAACGACATCATCATGATATTTGCCTTTGCACCGATCGCGGCCTTTTTACTCGGTGTGAGCGATATCACTGTACCCTGGGATACCCTGCTGCTGTCCGTGATCCTCTACGTTTTACTACCACTTATTGCGGGCATCATTACCCGGCGAATGCTGGACAAGACAGATGACCACAGCCGGCTTACGGCATTTCTGGCGAAACTGAAACCCGTTTCCATTGCGGGCCTCCTCGCTACCGTGGTGCTGCTGTTTGGTTTCCAGGCCGAGACCATTCTTGGCAACCCTCTTGCGATTTTACTGATCGCCATTCCCCTGCTGATCCAGACCTATGGCATTTTTGCCATCAGCTACGGGGCCGCGCGCTACATGCGACTTCCCCACAATATCGCTGCACCCGCCTGCATGATCGGAACCTCCAACTTTTTTGAGCTGGCCGTGGCTGTCGCCATCTCACTGTTTGGCCTGAACTCCGGTGCGGCATTGGCCACGGTCGTCGGTGTCCTCGTCGAGGTACCGGTCATGCTTTCACTCGTCGCTTTCGCCAACCGCACCCGCCACTGGTTTGGAGATACACCGTATGAAAACTGATGACCTGCCAAACGTCGAACAGGACTGCTTTCGCCTTACCGACCAGGCCGAGCTGCAGTCCCCTATTTCCGAACAGGCTCCGAAAATCCTGTTGTTGTATGGCTCACTGAGAACACGTTCCTTTAGTCGCCTGGCCGCGGAGGAAGCCGCGCGTATTCTGCAGACGCTGGGCGCGGAGACACGAATATACAACCCTTCGGGTTTGCCCCTGCCGGATGATGCCGATCAGGAGCATCCCAAAGTCAGAGAATTGCGCGAACTGGCAACCTGGTGCGACGGCATGGTGTGGTCTTCACCAGAAAGACACGGCGCCATGACCGGCATAATGAAAACCCAGATCGACTGGATCCCCCTGTCGCTCGGCGGGGTACGACCAACACAGGGAAAAACACTCGCCATCATGCAGGTATGCGGTGGCTCCCAGTCATTCAACGCCGTCAACCAGATGCGAATTCTGGGGCGCTGGATGCGCATGGTCACCATCCCGAATCAGTCTTCAGTCGCCAAGGCGTGGCTGGAGTTTGATGATAACGACAGGATGAAGCCCTCCCCCTATTACGACCGCATTGTCGATGTAATGGAGGAGCTGATGAAATTTACCTTCCTGCTGAAAGACAAGCGGGACTACTTTGTCGATCGCTATTCCGAGCGCAAGGAAAGCTGGGAGGAGTTTCGCAAGCGCATCGATCAGCGCTCGATGTAATCAAGGCCTGGCGGGAGGAAGTGTAGACAACCGGGGCTGCACCTCCTCCCGCTCCCGTCTACCAGATCACTGCAAGGCCGTGTTCAGCAGATCGGCCAATCGCACACCCGCCTGGAGCAACCGCTGCTCCACCACAGGTTTGTTCTGCTCAAAATACCGCTCACCGAGTACAGCTCCGCCTGCGTAAGCATTGCTGTGCGCGAGCACGTGAGATTCAGACGCCCACTCGACGGCGGAGGTACCCAACCAGGGCTGAGCCATCGACTCATCGAGGTTTGCCACTTGCAGATCGGCATATTGCTGCCAATCGGCAATGAAGCCCGCCGGCAGGTATCTATCCCATAAGGCGTGAAGATTGGTCTCGAAACCAAAGAACTGCACCTGTACATCGTTGCCGCCGCGGTCGCCCTTCAACCCGGTATGCATGGGCTGATGGATATCCTCAACGAAGTGCACCAGAAATAGCAGTGCTTCTGCCCGCTGGCTTTCACTCAGGCGCCGGTCAGACAGCTGCTGCTGATAAGTCCCTATAGCCTTCACAACACAACCCGGCGTCGGGCAATCCCGCTGTTCGTCATAGCCGGCCCAGGCCTCCGGGAGATTGACGTAATGTAACGGTGCCGCCCAGTCGTATTTGCCCTGCCCGCGAATCCTGTCGGCCCAGGTTCCGGCTTCCGCCAAACTCGCCTCCCCTTTGACCTGCAATAGCCGGGAAACCTGCTCCCGCGCTGGCTCATCGAGTAATTGCCAGGCAATTTCGCCGGCCACTCGATGGCCGTCCGGCCCCCAGGCAAAAGCCGCGGCCGGCGCATAGCAAGTCGCAAATACAACAGCAAAGATCAAAAAACGCACATCCAATTCCCCGCTTAAATAAAAGTGGGAAGAACGATACGCACGGATTATGACAAAGCAGTTATGACCGGGATCGGTAACCAATTTGCGATGTTTTGGACATCTTTCCTTCACTCGCCTGAAAGACTTAACGCGAACAATGTGCGCGCCGATCGACTGGCACTGTAATCACAGCCAGAAAATTACAAGCGACATATGGCCAACAGGGATCTTCGCGATACACGACGCATTCAGGCCAAATACGACCAGGAGAGTTCAATGAAACACGCATTATTCCCACGCGCACTGCTATCTACGGCAGTCATCGCTGCACTGGGTATAGCCCCCGCCGCATTCGCCCAACAGACGACTTCGGCAATCCGCGGCATTGTCACCAGCAACGGGGAAGTTCCTGTTGGAAACGCTACGGTTACCATCATTCATCAGCCTTCCAATAGCCGCAGCATCATTCAAAGCAATGATTCCGGCCGTTTCAGCGCGAGCGGCCTGCGCGTGGGCGGACCCTATACCATCACAGTGACAACCGAATCCGGGGAAGAAGTACTTGACGGAATTTACCTGACACTGGATGAGGCCCTTTCGCTGCCGATCAACCTGGGCAGCAACGGAGTTTCCCTGAATGATCTCGAGGAGGTGGTCGTCACGGCCGAAGCCCAGCAGTATACAAATCAGGGCGCCAATAGCATTTTTGGTGAAGACCAGATTGGCAGTGTTGCCACATTCAATCGCGATTTAAAGGATGTCATCCGTGCGAATCCGCTCGCCGTCGTCAGCCCGGACGGCACTGAGCTCAGCATTGCCGGCAGCAACCCCAAGTACAACTCACTGACCATCGATGGCGTAGGCATCAATGACACCTTCGGCCTGCAGGCAAATGGCTATCCCACCAACCGCCCGCCAATCTCACTGGATGCAATAGAGCAGATTTCAATTTCCTACGCGCCGTTCGATGTTCGCAAAGGAAAATTCACCGGCGGCAACGTCAATGCGGTAACCAAATCCGGCACCAATGAGTACCACGGCAGTGGCTTCTTCGAGTCAGTTCCCTGGATTGGCACCGCGCGGGATGACCGATTGGCTGAAGATGGCGCGGTAAACACGATTGATATCGAGAATGAAGAAGAAACCTACGGTGCAAGCTTCAGTGGCGCCCTGGTTCAGGACAAGCTGTTCTTCTTCACCGCGTATGAAAAGTGGGAAGACGCAATCAGTTTCAACTACGACCTCGACAACCTGTCCAACCACGACGTCACCACCATCGAGCGGGATCGTGTGCTGGCAATACTACAGGATGTTTACGGCCTGACCGATACAGTAGGCTCTGCGCCGAAACCCGACAGCGATGAAAAAACACTGATCAAACTGGACTGGAACATCAACGACACCCAACGCGCTGATTTCACGTACAGTAAACAGGAAACCCGCTCCGCACAGAACTACACCGACAGTGACAATACCCTGAACCTGTCTTCCAACCTCTGGATCCTTGCCCAGGATACAACCTACTACACAGCACACCTGTTCTCCGATTGGTCCGACACCTTCAGTACCGAAGTGAACCTGTCGTACAAGGAATACGAACAGGCCTCCCTGACCAACAGTAACTGGGGCGAGATCAACGTGCGAACCGCCAACGGTGCCATCGTGGCCGGCGCAGATGAAAACCGTCATGCGAACGTACTTGCGAACGAAGTGTGGAACATGGGTATTCACGGCACGTACATCAGCAACGACATCCAGTACCGTTTCGGTGCCGAGCTTGAAGATACCTGGAACTACAATCTCTACGGCCGCGACGCATCCGGTACCTGGAGCTTCAACAGCATCGACGACTTTGAAGCCGGTATCATCAACAGCCTGGAATACAGCAACGCCTACACCAACGATATCCAGGATATCGCCTACGATGTGAACGGTACTACCTATGCCGTGTATGGCGATGTAACCCTGGAACCATTTGCCGGTATGGAACTGGTGGCGGGGCTGCGCTATGAGCAGCTCAACATCGACAGCGCACCCAACCGCAACAGTCTCTTCGAACGCACTTACGGTTATGCGAATACCGAAAACCTCGATGGCCGCGATATCTGGCTCCCGCGTATTGGTTTCAACTGGGATATCAATGACGACCTGACCCTGCGCGGCGGCGCAGGACGCTACAGTGGTGGCATGCCGCTGGTATGGGTATCCAACGCCTATACCAATGATGGCACCACCAAAGACGCGGTCTACATCAGCGACCTGGATCCGGGTGAGGTCGACTTCACTCGCGTACCGCAAAGTGTGATGAATGCCCTGGCACCCGGAGCCGGCAGCACCAACACCATCGATCCGAATTTTGAGCTGCCCTCAGACTGGCGCTACCAACTGGCCGCCGACTACCATTTCGATGTGCCTGGCGTTGCCAACAATATCAACTGGACCACCGAACTGACTTATGTGGATCGTCAGAACGCCGTGTATTGGCGGGATCTGTCCCGCATGGACCGCGGCAATCGCACAGTGGAAGGGCGAATTATCTGGGACAGCATCTACGCCAGCACCGATTACGAAGGTAACTACGACCTCCAGCTCACCAACGTAGCCAATGGTGGCCGCAGTATTCTCTGGACCACCGCGCTGGATAAAGCCTTCGACAATGGCCTCTCAGTAAACCTGTCGTACACGCATCAGGATGTCACCGAAGTAAATCCGGGCACCAGTTCTACCGCCGAATCGAACTACCAGTATGAAGTGGTGGAGAACCGCAACCAGCCACTGGAAGGCACCGCCTATTACGAAATCGAGCACCGCCTGGTGCTGAACCTGGGTTATCGCACGGAGTTTGTATCCGGGTATGCCACCAGTGTTAACCTGTTCATGGAGCGCCGCTCCGGCCGTCCATTCTCCTGGACACTCGGCGCTTACTATGACGATGATCTGGGCGATCAGAATGCCTTCAGCGGATCCGATGTTTATCTGGCCTATATCCCCTCCGGTGCGGATGATGACGCCGTGGATTTTGCCAATGGACTGAGCTACGCGGAAATAATGGAGATCGCCAGGGCGGCGGGCGTGGAAGGCTTTGCAGGGGGATACGTTGACAAGTACTCCAGCAGAATGCCCTGGGTTACCACCATGGATCTGGCAATCACCCAGGAAATTCCCGGGTTTATGCCGGCACACCGAGGCTTGGTTTACTTCACCATCGACAATTTTGCCAACCTGCTGAATAACGACTGGGGCAAAGTCTACGACATCCAGTATCCACAGCAGATCCTGTTTGACTACGACGTCAACCCCGACGGCCAGTACGTGTATTCCGAGCCATTTGGCGGTGGCAATACAGCCAACTTCTCCCGCTTCCAGGCTGCAGAATCCACGTGGCGCGTGAAATTGGGGCTGAAATATAACTTCTGAAACTAACGCCGAGGACAAAAAAGGCCTGCTCGATAGCAGGCCTTTTTACTGCACCCGGATTTTACCTCAGGCGGAATTTATTCCTCGCAGAAAACTATTCGCCCAACCAGCGCTCCAGAGTTTCCGCGAGAGTGTCTTTACTCAACGGTTTGGTGAGGAAATCGTCCATTCCCGCCGCCAGGCAGCGCCCCTCAAACTGTTCCTCCGTAGTGCTGGTCAGCGCCACAATGGGCAACCGATCATCGGGAGAGTACTCAGCCTCCCACAGCCGGAGTTTTTCGATTATTTCAGCGCTATGCACCGTATTCTGCTGGCAATCTACCAGTGCCAGGTCGTAGTTGTTCCCGGGAAGTTTGGTCAGCGCCTCCTCCACCGAGGGCATCACTTCGACCTGGTACCCCAGCGTTTGCAGCATTTCTTCGGTTACACCCTGATGCTGGCGAGACTCCTCAATTAAAAGCAGCTTTCGCTTGCGATTGATTTCGGTATTGCCACTGACGACACGTCGGCTGGTTTTCTTACTGCCACCAAACAAACGCAAGACGAGTGCATCGTGAAGCTCCTTGCGCGTAACCGGGCGAGCCAGGTACTGGGCATCCGGGTTGAGTCCGGCCAGCGCGGCAAATTTCGCCTTACTGCCGAAGCCACCGAGACAGATCAGTGGAAATGTCTGCCCTAAATGCTCGCCAGCGCCTTCACCTGCAGTCTCGCTATTACCCAGCGTATCCCGCACCTCATTCAGCAGACGCGAATCGCCAAGTGCCGGTATCAGCAAGACCAGCTGCTGGCGCTCCACCGCCATCGAGAGTGCCGCCAGCGCATCCGTACTGTCATCGGACCAGTGGAAACTGGCTACGTTCATGCCGAACGACTGCAGTACCTGAATGGTTCCGGTGACAAACAGCCCTTTCTGGTGCAGAACAACGACATCGGTATCCTGCAGACGACGATCCGGCGTCAGATACACGCGCTGGTTCGGCTCGATCTCGAACTTGATCACAGCCTGATAGCGGTTGCCTTCATCGGAGGAATGCAACTGCAGGTAACCGCCCATGGCTTCCGCCAGCCCCTTGGCGATATTCAGCCCCAGGCCGGTGGTAACTTGCGTGGTATCCATTCGCGAAAAGGCACCGAAGAGCTCGGACTCGTCCGGCAGAATCTCGCCGCGACCGTTGTCCTTGAACTTCAGGGTCAGCTGGCCCTCTTCGCCGCTGATATGCTCAAAGCTCGCTTCGCCCCACAATTCGCCAGCCTGGGCAATCACCGTGGCCGAATCAACCAGGTTGCGAATAAGTTGCGCGGTCTTGCGATTATCCCCTGTCACCATTACCGGCAGACTGTCGCCAATCTGGAAATTGAACTCGAGGCGCTGTCGCTGGGCCGTGCGCGCTGCGAACTTGAACGCCTTCTCAATCGTTCGCACTAAATTAAACGGCGCGCGACGCAGGTGGATATCCTTGCGCGCCACCCGCGTAAACATACCCACGTTGTCTACGAGTTTGAGCTGCTGGTTACCGGCATTTTTCGCCAGGCGCACCCACTCGCGCTGGCGCTCGTTCAGGCTGTCGCCTTCCAGCAACGCCAGAGCGCCCAATGAATCTGAAAGCTGGCTGCGAAACTCCTGCCCGACATTGGCGAGGAATTCGTTAGTGACTTCCACTGCGGCTTCGGAGTGCTTGCGTGCCGCCGCCAGGTTGCTGGCTTTCTGCTGAAGCGCCTGCATCGCCGAAACCCGATCCCAGTAGTTTTCGGATTCCTTACGGGCCTGATGAGCCATCAGCCACACAAAGGCCAGGGTCAAGGCGCCATAAATTGCACCGATCACGTCAGCGGTCAAAAAACCCTGCAGAGCGGCAGGTACCAGCGAAGCAGCCAGAAACCAGGTGAGGAAGCGATGGTAAGGCGAAAATACCGTGGTAACGCTCGCGCAAAATACCACCGTATAAAGCCAAAGGAACTGCGTGACGGGCGACAGCCCCAGCAGCAGTACGTGGCAGAGTAAAATCAGGCCCCACCAGGCGGCGCCGAGCGTAGAGGCGAGGAAGTACTGGCGACGCCAGCGCTTGGGCCCAGTGGCATACAGCGTCTCAAAGCGGAACACATAGTATCCGCGCCAGAGCGTGAACAGAACCAGACCGATGCCGAGGAGCAGCGCCAGCTCGGGGTTGATGTGGCGCAACTCTCCCATCACCACGGCGATGGTAAAGGCCACAAGGGAAAACAACATCCCCCGGCGACTGTACTTGGCAATTCGTGAGTCCGTATTGCGGCATACACGACGGTCTTTCTGAACTTTAAGTTCAGGGCGATCAAATAGCGGCATATGGCACTCTTCCCGGCATCCCTGATCGGCTCAGTATCGATTTACTGGCCAAGCCCCATGACTTCAACCAGTACCGTTTTTATTAGAAACCCCAGCAGGCCAAGCCCGAGCGCGGTAAACAGAATGAAGGTACCAAAGCGGCCCGCTTTCGACTCTTTAGCCAGATTCCAGACTATGAAAATCATAAACAGAATCAGGCCGCCAACTCCCAGGTAAAGGGAATACTCTTCAAACAACTCGAAACTCATGGCACAACCGCCCCGGGATCCAGATTCAGCGAGACCCAAGCTCGCAATTAGTACTACAGTGCCAGAGTGGCGCGAACAGGACGCCGTGTGCAGCCTGCCAGCATGGATCTATGTAACTGCTACGATCGCGCCACCCGGTGACACCGGCTAAAAATTGGCGCGTATTGTATAGGAGGTACTGCCACGAAACCATGAGGATACGGCAGGCTCGTTACCTGTTGGGCTGCTCCCATGTCCCGTTGAACGGCAGCAACCGAAATTACGCCGTCAGGCGCCCTGGTAATAATCACCATCATTGATCTGGGTGCCGCATTTGATACGGCGGACTTCACGCTCGCGATACTTGCTGTCGTGCCAGCACAGCGGTAGCGGCTCACCAGACAGGAAACGCAACTGCGCTTTATCGAACACTTCCGGATCCTGAACTTCTTCTCCCCAAAGGTAGCGCCCGACCACCGTCAGCTCGTAGGGGTTCGCCAGCGTGACAATGTCTGCCACATCGACCAAATGATTGCTCTCGGCATTTCTGAATAACATTATTGCCACCTGTTTCAACCGTTCAGGTTTGAGTATAGAGAGAAACAGGTGCCATTTCGGGCAGAAATCTTGGCTGTACCCCTATGGAGAGACTCGAACTCCCCGCTCATCGAGCCCTAAAAGCGCCGACTAAATCGGAGGGTTTAGGACTATTTCCTTCCAAACCACATAAAAATCGAAAAGCATGATCACTTATCAACCAGAAATGTGCATTTGAATCCATTCCATGACGTTACCGCTCAAGCGTGAGGCGAGCCGAGACCATCCCCTCTTCCGCCAGGGCATCAACGCTAACTGACTGGATCACGAACTTCTGCTTCATCAGGTTGTTCAGCCAGGGCTGCAAATCCTGATAGCGAGCTTCGTCTATCCAAAGCCGAATACGCCCATCGCCCTCCGGCTCAAAACGCTTGATGGTGACATTGTGATTCTTGGCCGCGGCCGTCACCCGCTGCAGCAGAGTACCCTGCGCCTGATCACTTCCACCGCCGCTGCGCTCCACACGCTCCAGTTGCGGGCGCTGCTGCTGGATCCAGGACGCGAGTTCGCGGGCCTGCTCAGCCTCCAGCTTCGATGTTTCAAAGAAGCTAAGTGCGGGCTTGAACAGGCCGAAGACGATAAACATCACACCCAGGAACAGCCCCAGCAACCCCAGGGCCCTCTGGTCATTGGAAGGCAGAGACTTCCACTTCTGCACTAACGGCTCAATTTGTTGTTTCATCGTAATCTCACTCAACGCAGGCGAATCCGCCCGGACACACCGTCTTCCAGCTCATTCGCCGCCAGCAGTTCCGCCCGATACTGACTGTTTGACAGCTTCCCGACTACCGCGTCCAGTTGGCCCAGGTTGGCCGCACGCAATTGCAGTACGAGTTCGCCCCGATTGCCGTCGAAACGCAGCGACTGCAGGCGCAAATCACCACCAGACCAGACACTCGCCAACTGCTGTAACTGGCTGGCGAAATCGCCGGCGCCGCCAGTGGACTGATTCAGGTAACCCTGAACCTGGCGGCGGAGGTCGGCGCGCGGCGTATCATTGGGGAAAATTTCGCTGAACAAGGCACGTGCGTCGGCATCCGCGCGGTTCGCCTGAACCTTGTAATAGGTACCGACACCAACGAAAAACAGAAGCTGCGCAATAAAACAGGCCGCGACCGCGATGGCGGGTTTCTTCCACCAGGGCCCTTCAGCTGCATGCAGGGAAATCTGATACTCCCCACAGAGCAGGTTTCCAGCCTGGGTACCGGCCAGCTGCTGCAGCAGCAGTTCTTCGGCAGGTGCCGGGGCAATTTCCACATCCGCGAGCTGCGACAGGCCCGCCACCTCGAGCTCCTCGGCCTGCCCGAAGATACGCAGTGACTGGCGCTCACCACCGGTGGCCGCATCGGCGTCATCGGTTTCCGGGGCAAACAGACTTTCCGCGACGGGCAACAGCAGCGAACGGTGAACGGTGAGACCGCGACCGGCGCCCTGCCACAGGTGCGCCCAATGACCCTCGAGCCACACACTGCTCTGACCTGAAAGCACACTCAACAGGCGGTACTCAGGAATCGCAACGGTCACGGGCCAACCGAGACGCTCAAGCTGTGCATGTAACACGTCCATCTTGTAACGGGATACCGCCATTACCGTACACAGGTCACCGCTCACCGGCGTGCAGGCAAAGTGGAGATCTTCAACATCTTCCGCCAGCTGCTCTTCCACCATGTAGCCCACCGCACTGCTCTGGCGGCGGGCCGCGCGAGGGATAACCTCCAGCCCGCTCCAGACCCAGCTGCCGGGCAGCAGTAATAAAGCGCGACAATCCGGTTCAAATTCGAGCGCCACTGCCTCCGAAGGCGGCACACCTTGAGGAGCCGCTGACCCGGATTCCCGAGCGATCCCGATCTCCTGATCACCTTCTGCCGCGGCCGTACGGAATGCGCGCACAAACTCTTCGTCGATGATTACCGGCCGCCATGTGCCGCCGCTCCAGCACTGGATCTCCAGCGGCGCGACATCAGCGGCCGCTGGTTCAACCAGCCTCAATAGCATCTGTTTCTGGCTCAATTAATCCCCCAGTAATTCCTGCAATAACTGCCCGGAAAACTCGCGCCGCTGGCGCTGAATGACTTTCACTTTACCCGATGTCGCATCGAGCTGAAGAATGGATTCCCAATACTGCCGGTGCTCAAAACCCAGCTGCACGGCGATATGTGCAACAAAGTAGGTACTGTGGAAGTCCACATCCCCAGTGCCACCCTTCACTTCGAAAGTATCCAGGTCAGAGGCCTGGGCGAATGGTGTACCTGATTCACGCTGATTGATCAGCCCAGCGATGTTCGCTGAGGGAAACATCGCCTCGAGAAGTGGCTGAGAGGCCGTATTCACGTTAATTCGACTGCCAGTTTCCGGTAACGCACAGAGTTCCGACTCCAGCTCCTGCCAGATATCGGCTTCCATGCCCTGTACATGGCGCAGCTCTGAAATGTCTGTGATCAGGGTATCCGGCGTCCGGTGGGCCACTTCCATTCCCAGGTAGCCGGTGTCTTCGGTCCCGGAGCCGAGCGGTGTATCGCCCGCATCGAGCCAGTCTTCTATGGCCAGCGCCAAGTCCGGCTGCCCGCCCACATTGCGCACCAGATTGCGCAATTGGTTCGCGTAGGCGCTCTCGGCGCCTCCAGCTCGACCCAGTGTTAAATTATTTACATTAAAACAAGACTGCAAGTCCTTGATTTGTATGCGTATTTTCCCGTTATCCGGGTTAAATTCTGTCAGCTTCTGAGCCCAGGCTTCCTGCAGGTTGTCACTGCTGTCCGCTGCACCAGCGTCCTCTTCAAAATCGCGCTCCAGGGCGATGATCGCCCAGGCTTCCGCACCGCGCACGAACTCTGCGAGCTGGGTATTGGCGAGAATCGCCCCGGTGCGGGAAATCGCCAGCTGATTTCGCATCACCGCATGACTCACCGCCGCCACGGCAATGACCATCACCAATAAAACCGTGATCAGGGCGACGCCCCGTTGCTGTACGATCCTAGCGGGCATCACTGTCGGACTGGCCATCCGCCCCCCCACTCGATTCGCGCTCACCCTCATCACCGCCCGATGAATCCGACTCGCCTTCACCGCGACCCTCATCGTCGCCGCTATCGTCGCCACCATCGCTGCCGTCACGGTCACCACCACTGTCGCCACCAGAACCACTGCCCGCAGTGATGGTGTATTCCGGTAGTGAGAACACCCGGCGCATCTCTCCGGTAGTCTGGGTAATCAGGGTTATTTCAATAGCCTCTGGCAAGCGGAGATCAGCTGTTCCGGGCGTAGTGCCCGTTGATACCGGGGGCCACTGCGACAACCAGACTTCGCTTTCGCCATCGTAATAGCGCACCATCATATCGATCACGCCATCGAGAACGGGCTCAGCCAACGGCTCTGTATCCGGGCCTCGGTCGAGCACGCTCCAGCGACTGCGGAGCAACAGGGCCGAAGAATCGCCGTCGTCCTGGTAACGGTCGCGCTCGCGCCAATCTGAATCCTCTTCGGCGAACCCTATCCCGTAATGCAGCCGTTGCAACTGGCCACGCGGCTCCCCGGTGAGGTTCGCGGCACCCAGGCGGGTAAACTCAAACTCGTTGGCGACACCCTGGAATGCCGGCTCGTAACCGCTGTAGGCATTTTTGACCGGGCGCACCGTCACCTGTCGCAGGTCATCGTCTAGCCGGTACATCGCCATCGACAGTCGCCGCATAACCTCCGCGCGCCCCGTCAATACACGATCCGTGTTGAAGAAAGTTTCCAGGAGGGAATAGGAGCCGATGCCGATGATAGATACGATAACCAGCACCACGAGCAGCTCGATCAGCGTAAAACCGCCCTCGCTGGCCGCAGGCCGGCCAACCTTGCGGGTGTGGCGCGAGCGCAAAACAGAAACACCCTTCATGGCTGCGCCATCCAGGTATCGATGGTAAGGATCGGGGACTGGTCGGGCCAGCCGACCTGCACGATCAGGTGTCGCATGCGCGGCTCACTGGTGGACTTGACCTCGGCGGCCACCTGCCACTCGCGCTCGCCCACGATGACTTTTTCGGTTTTCTTGCCCAGTGGCGGCCAGTCTGTTCTGAGACGAATCTCTTCCAGCGCTTGTTGTGCGACCCAATTCGCCGCGAGGCGCTCTTCCAGTGCGGCCTGTTGACGCACACTGTCCTGCAGCGTTTTGAGCACGCTGGCGGCGATGACGCCGAAAATCACCAGTGCCACCAGCACTTCAACGAGGGTGAAGCCCCGCTGGCGAAACCTAGAGTTCATCGCTCAACCACTCCAGCTCCATTCCGTGGAGGGTGCTGTACGAAACGACGGCGCTGCGGGCGACTTTTTCGTTTTTCAGCAGGTGCACTGCGACTTCTATCGGAAGTACTTCGCCGCTTGAAAGTGCGGCAAACTGGGGCAGTGCCTCTTTGCTGTCTTTCTTCGAAGAACTGCCCTTGCCTTTTTCACGACCAAACTCCGCGTCACTGCTGTTGGCACCGGGGAGTTCCGTCTGGGAAAGGACTTCGATACGCATATTCTGCGGTAATTCGTGGGAGGTGAAACGGCGGGCGTTGGCGCTCGCCGGGTTATCGGCGAAATCCAGCTCGACCCATTTCATGGCCGAATTGTCGTAACGAACGACCGTATAACCGTCCTCTTCGAGCACGACGCCGAGATGCGCCTTGTCGATCAGAGCGCGATCTGCGACCAACTGCAACAGGTTGGCCAACCGCTGCACCTCACCAGTCCAGTTACGACCTTCCGAATTACCCAGGGAGAGAGTTGCCATACCCGCCAGCGTGGCGATGATCACAATCACCACCAACAGCTCGATCAACGTAAACCCCCGCTGACGGGTTGTGGCTTTCATCAGAGATAACCCGAACCAGCCTCAGAGTTCTGAAGCGAACAGGTCGGAGGCCTCGCCTTCACCACCCGGTTTGCCATCGGCGCCCAGGCTGAAGAGGTCGTAAGCACCGTTGCTGCCGGGGCTGATGTACTGATACTCATTGCCCCAGGGATCTTTCGGCGCTTTCTTCAGGTAAGGGTCGGTCCAGTTTTTGGCTTCAGGGAAACCGGAAGGCTTGGTAACCAACGCCTCGAGACCCTGATCAGAGCTCGGATATACAAAGTTGTCCATGCGGTACATATCCAGCGCAGTGGAAATGGCCCGCAGATCCACGGTCGCCGCCTTAACACGGGCTTCTCCGGTACGACCCAGCACGTTTGGGATAACCAGAGCACCCAGGACACCAAGAATCACAATCACCACCATGATCTCGATCAGGGTAAAACCCCCGCTCTTACGCAAATTCTTCATTTTTCACCTCGATTCAAAGCCAAGCGACAGTTTGCCGCACTGTTCCCTTCTCAACCAGCTCAAACCACCAGCTGATTCATACTCATGATCGGCATCATGATTGCCATAACGATAAACAGCACGATTCCCGCCATTACCAGCAGCATAATCGGCTCAAACAAACTCACGAAAGCGGTAACCGCGCCCTGCAGGTCACGCTCCTGGTTTTCCGCAGCGCGCACCAGCATTTGATCCAGCGTACCGGATGACTCACCGCTCGCGATCATGTAAATCATCATTGGAGGAAAGTATTCCACGTCCTCCAGTGCGCGGCGCAAACTACCGCCTTCCCGCACAGACTTCTGCGCCGCCTGCAGGCGATCCTTCAGGAAGTCATTGCCCATAACGCCACTCGCAATGCCCATCGCCTGCACCAGGGGCACACTGCTCCCGGTCAGGATGGCGAGAGTGCCTATATAGCGGGCACTTTGGCCGCCGCGCACCAGCCAGCCAATCATTGGCATATCAAGCAGACGGTGATGGAAACGGTAACGGAACCCGGCCTGACGCATCAACAGTGTCCAGCCCACCACCATCAGAACCAGCGCCGGCGGAATCATCCAGCCCCATGCGGAGATAAAGTCGCTGATCGACACCAGAATCCGGGTGGCCAGGGGCAACTGCTGTCCGGTACCGGTAAATACCTCGATCACGTCGGGAACAACGTAAACCATCAGCCCGGTAACCACCAATATGCAGATTACGACGAGGACAACGGGGTAGATAAGCGCCAGCTGCACTTTTTGACGAAACTGTTGCTGACTCTCGGTGTAATCACCGAGGCGCTCCAGTACATCGTCCAGGTGACCAGAATGCTCTCCCGCCTCCACTGTGGCGCGGTAGAGCTTGGGGAAGGCCCGCGGGAAACCTCCCAATGCCTGGGCGAAACTGTGCCCTTCGAGCACCTTCGCCCGCACCGCCAATACAATACGGCGCACCTTCTGGTTTCTGGTTTGGTTGGCGATGGCACCCAGGGTTTCTTCGAGCGGGATGCCCGCGCGCAAGAGCGTGGCGATCTGCCGGGTAAGCAGCGCCAGCGCCTTGATTCCCAGCCCAGGGCTGGTGGACAGCAGGCTGCCGCCGCTCTGAGAGTGAGATTCTGATGCCGGGCTGACCTCGAGGGGAATCAAACCTTTCGCCCGCAGCTGCTGGCGGGCCGCCTTGGCGCTATCTGCCTCAAGGGTACCGCGGTTTTTACGCCCCCCGGCGTTCAGGGCCGTGTACTCGAATGCACCCATGTCAGGACTCCTGGGTTACCCTCAGTACTTCTTCCAGTGAAGTGATACCAGACAGCACTTTGGCCATGCCGTCGTCGCGAATGCTAGGCCCCAAGGTGCGGGCCTCCTGAACCAGGGCGTTTTCCGAGGCCCGGTCGTGAATCATCTGGCGCAGTTTCTCGTTCACCGGCACCAGTTCATAGATACCGACGCGCCCGAGATAGCCGCTGTGGTTACAGCGGTCACAGCCGCCCGGCTGATAGATGGTGGCTCCCTTTCCTGCTTCCACGCCCAGCAAACGGCACTCAAAGGCATCCGCCTGATGCGGCTGCCGACACTCGGGGCACAGGACGCGGACCAGCCGCTGGGCCAGCACACCGATCACACTGGAAGACAACAGGAAGGGCTCGATACCCATATCCACAAGGCGCGTCACCGCGCCCAGTGCAGTATTGGTATGCAGGGTGGAGAGCACCAGGTGTCCGGTAAGACTCGCCTGAATGGCAATCTGCATGGTTTCCAGGTCGCGAATCTCACCCACCATCACCACGTCGGGATCCTGACGCAAAATCGCCCGCAGACCGCGGGCAAAGGTCATGTCCGCTTTGGTGTTAACCTGGGTCTGGCCGACGCCTTCCAGGTTGTATTCGACCGGATCTTCCACGGTCAAAATATTCTTTTCGCGGTTGTTGATGCTGGCGAGACCGGCATACAGCGTGGTGGTTTTACCGGAGCCGGTCGGCCCCGTAACCAGCAAAATACCATGCGGGCGACCGAGCAGCTCCATCATGACCTTAAGGTCACGCTCCTCCATGCCCAACTGGCGCATATCCATCTTGCCCGCCTGCTTGTCCAGCAGACGCATCACAACCCGCTCCCCCGCAGAAGACGGCATGGTGGATACACGAACGTCCACCTCACGCCCCCCCATGAGCAGGGAAATACGGCCGTCCTGGGGCACCCGCTTCTCGGCGATATCGAGCTTCGCCATCACCTTGATACGGGATACCAGCAAAGGGGCCAGGGCGCGACGGGGCTGAAGTACCTCACGCAGCACACCATCCACCCGGAAGCGCACCACGAGGCGCTTTTCGAAAGTTTCGATGTGAATATCAGACGCGCCCTGCTTCAGGGATTCTGCAAAGATTGCGTTGATCAGGCGCACGATGGGTGCATCGTCTTCCTGCTCGAGCAAATCTTCTGTTTCAGGCAGGGAATCTGCCACCGCAGCCAGATCGAGGTCATCGCCAAGCCCCTCAACGTCAGAGAGGTTGCCGCCTTCACGGTTTTCATACAGCCGCTGAAGTGTGTTCTGGAAGGTTTCACCATCGACCGCCGCTGCAGTCAGAGGCACTTCACACAGGCGCTGCACTTCCGCCAACACCATGGGGTTGAGCGGCGCTACATACTGGCACACCGGTGCCCCATTCTCTTCCGCCAACAGCACCTGGTGCCGTTTGGCGAACGCGTAAGGCAGGCGTTTTACTGCAAGCTCAGCCATTATTTGGTTGCCTCAGTCTCCACTGGCAGCAGCTCTTCCTGCTGCTCGTAACCGGCTGCCGGAGGCAACAGATCCGGAAGGGTCTCGCCGCGGTGCCAGTCCCAGATACGGCTGGTGCGGTCGCGCAGCAGGAGCTGCTTTTCCTGCATATCGCGGTAGCGCTTGCGCGTCTCTTCATAGCCCGCAATTTGCGTGCTGAGGATTTTCGGACGCAGGAACACCATCAGGTTGGTCTTGTCGACTGACTTGGAGGAATTGCGGAACAGGCGGCCAATACCCGGGATATCGCCGAGCAATGGCACCTTCTGATTGATTTCCGTTACCTTGTCTTCGATCAGACCGCCCAGCACCAGAATGGCGCCGTCATCGATCAGCACTTTGGTGCGGATCTCGCGCTTGCTGGTGACGATGTCCGCCGCCTGACCGGTAACCGGCAGGACGTTCTCCACCTTCTGTTCGATTTCCAGCGTTACGGAATTGTTGTTGTTTACCCGCGGGGTAACTTTCAGCGTGGTACCCACATCCTGACGCTGGATCGTGGTGAACGGGTCGTTGTTGCTGCCAGACAGCAGCTGCTCACCGGTAATGAACGGTACGTTCTGGCCGACGAGGATCTCTGCCTCTTCGTTATCCAGCGCCATGATGGTCGGCGTGGACAGGATATTTGCGTTGTTCTCACTGGCAATCGCGTTGATTGCAACCCGCACGTCACTACCGCTCAGAAAACCGAGGTTTAGGCCCTGGCGCACCAGGTTGATCGGGTTCAAAGACGTCGGATTGATGACGGCGCCATCCACGACAATGCTGCCTTCGTCATCTTCATCGCCAAGGGCGATGTCATTCTCGAAGCCGGCAAACACATCATCGTCACCAGCGATCCACTTGATACCAAGGTCATTCCCGGTACCTTCGGTGACTTCAACGATAATTGCCTCAATCAGCACCTGCGCGCGGCGCACATCGAGCTTGGCAATAACGCCCTTCATGGTTTCCAGTAGCGAAGGCGGCGCAGTCAGGATCAGCGCGTTCAGCTCTTCATTTACCTGGATGCTGACTTCTACATCCGCGACCTGCTGATCTTTCTCCGTCTTCTGGATACTGCCGCTCATGCCCTCAAGGATGGGCTTCAGGTCAGCGGCACTGGCGTACTGCACATAGACAACCGCCGTATTGCCTTCACCGGCCAGGGGTTGATCCAACCGCTGAATCACTTTCTTGAGCTGTACACGGGTTACCGGGTCACCGGTGAGCAGGATGGCATTGGAGCGCTCGTCAACGGCAATCCGCAGGGGCTGGACATCGCTGCCCGCCTGCTTGCCGCCACCTTGAAGGAGTTCATTGATCACCTGTTTCACTTCCTTCGCGGATGCGAATTCCAGCGGTACCAGTTCAATATCAATGGCACCGGCGCGATCCAGCTGTTTGATCAGGCGTACGATCTGGTCAATGTTTGCCGCGCGGTCTGCGATGATCAGGGTATTGGTGTCCGCGTAGGCAGCCAGGTGCCCGGTCTGCGGGATCAGGGGGCGCAGCATGGCGATCAGCTGGGCTGCAGAAATGTTTTCCACCTTGACCGTTCGAACCACGAGCGATTCGCCGGGCGCCTTGGTGCGGTCATCCGCTACCGGTATTGCCTGCTGCTTGGCGAGCGCATCCGGCACCACCTTCCAGGCGTCGCCCTGCTCCACCAGGCTGAACCCGTTGACCTGCAGCACTGACATGAACACATCGAATGCCTGTTCGTGGGTCATCGGGTCGCCAGCCACAACAGTGACCTTACCCTTAACGTTCGGGTGAACGATGATGTTCTTGCCGGTAAAGTCGGCGGCCCAATTGATCAAGTCCCGGATGTCAGCGTTGTCAAGTGACAGCGTAACCCGTTCGGGCGCCTGAGCCTGCACCGAAAACGACATCAAAAAAACCAGGGCGACTGCAGTGAGTCGTCGGCAAAACAAGCGCATCATTGTAATTCTGACTCTAATTCTTATGTAATTCTGTTGGTTGTAGGTCTTGCAAAACAGGCTATTGAACTGCGCTACCCTATCGCTCAGTTCTGATATTCTGCCTGGTCCGGGCCATCTCCCGCAGTTGCTCCAGCCGCTCCCGAATCGACTGCTGCTTATCGGCAGACCCCATCGAAGCGTTCGCGCCAATTGCCTGGGCCGCCTCACGTGCATAGTTTGCGTACTGTTTGGGAACGGTCGGGCGGCCATCCGCATCCGGGTATGTCAGCTTTTCCATTTGGCCATTGCGACGCAGGATGATGTGGTCAACCTCCACCGAATAGACTTCAGCCCCTCCGGCGGTCTTATCGCCCACAAAAACACGCTCTGCCGGCTTGCCGCGCTCGGCGATCAGCGCGCTCGCCCGATCGCTGACGCTGCTGCTTAGAACACCAGACAGCACAAGGTTCAACTGCGTGATGGGAATGTTTTCAAGGTCCAGTTCCGCGACCGTCTCTTTCTTGACTTCCGCGACACCAAAGAACGGGGTGCTGGGCAGGCTTACGTTGGGCGCGCTGGCGACGGATCGATTGGTGCGTTCAACCAGCAGGCTCTCTTCGCCTTTGCCGGGAATCACCAGGCTTCCGTAGGCAACCAGGTTGACAGAGAGCCACCCCCCTACCACGGCGACCGTAGCCCACAGACTACGATTCACGGTGCGCGGAGAGGCTCCGGCGGAATTATTGACTACTGACGCTACAGCGCGTTTGACCAAAGACATGACTAAACCCGTCTCTGCTGTACCACATACAGCCCGTTTTCATTATTGGGCGCCTATTCTGGTAGCTCATTACAAGAAAGGCAATGTTAAGCGCCGTAAAGGTTCAAAAAGTGACCAATCAGACACTTCGCTCAAATAATTTGGGCCAATGAAAAGGGCGGCCGAAGCCGCCCTTTTCGCTACCGACAGTGTATGAAGCAAAGATTACAGCTTTGTTTCAAGCTCCGGTACCGCATCAAACAGATCGGCTACCAGGCCGTAATCCGCAACCGAGAAAATCGGCGCTTCTTCATCTTTGTTGATGGCCACGATCACCTTGGAGTCTTTCATACCCGCAAGGTGCTGAATGGCGCCAGAGATACCGACCGCAATATACAGATCCGGGGCGACGATCTTACCAGTCTGGCCCACCTGCATGTCGTTAGGCACAAATCCGGCGTCTACTGCCGCACGAGATGCGCCGACGGCCGCACCCAGCTTGTCTGCGACCTTGTACAGCATTTCAAAGTTATCGCCATTCTGCATGCCGCGGCCACCAGAGATCACCACGCGGGCGCCAGTCAGCTCAGGACGATCAGACACCGCCAGTTCTTCCCCGACAAACTTGGAGACCGCCGCATCTTCCGCGAAGCCCACAGCTTCAACGGCAGCACTGCCGCCCTCAGCTGCAACCGGATCGAAAGCAGTAGTGCGCACAGAAGCCACCTTGATGGCATCAGAGCTCTGCACGGTGGCGATCACATTACCCGCGTAGATCGGGCGCTTGAAGGTGTCCGGGCTCTCCACGGAGAGAATGTCGGAAATCGGCTGTACATCCAGCAGAGCCGCTGCGCGCGGCAGCATGTTCTTGCCGGTTGTGGTGGCCGGCGCCAGTACGTGGCTGTAATTTTTACCCAGGTCTGCCACCAGCTTGGCAACATTTTCGGCCAGCTGATGCTCGTAAATGGCGTTGTCAGCAACCAGTACCTTGTTGACGCCTTCCGCTTTCGCAGCGGCCTCACCAACGGCACCACAGCCGCTGCCAGCGACCAGCACGTCGATGTCACCACCAATGGCTTTAGCGGCAGCGATGGTGTTCAGAGTCGCGCCTTTCAGTTCGGCGTTATCGTGTTCTGCAATTACCAGGATGCTCATCAGATTACCTTCGCCTCGCTCTTCAGTTTCTCCACCAGTTCCGCAACATCGGCAACCTTGATGCCAGCCTGGCGCTCGGCCGGCGGCTCAACTTTCAGGGTCTTGGTGCGGGGCGCGATATCCACACCCAGATCTGCCGGGGTAGTGACATCCAGAGGCTTCTTCTTAGCCTTCATGATGTTCGGCAGGGAAGCGTAGCGAGGCTCATTCAGGCGCAGGTCTGTAGTGACTACGGCCGGCAGGCTCAACTCAACGGTCTGCAGACCGCCGTCGACCTCGCGGGTCACCTTGACAGAGCCTTCTTCCACATTCACTTCGGAGGCAAAGGTGCCCTGACCCATACCAGTCAATGCGGCCAGCATCTGACCAGTCTGGTTGTTGTCGCCATCGATGGACTGCTTGCCGAGAATAACCAGTTGCGGCTCTTCCTTTTCGACCAGCGCCTTAAGGCACTTGGCAACGGCCAGCGGCTGAAGTTCGGCGTCAGTTTCTACCTGAATACCGCGGTCAGCACCCAGCGCAAGCGCTGTGCGAATCTGTTCCTGGCACTGCTTCGGCCCCATGGAAACGGCGACGATCTCGCTCACTACGCCCTTTTCTTTAAGGCGTACCGCTTCTTCCACAGCGATTTCACAGAAGGGGTTGATGGACATCTTGACGTTGGCAGTGTCCACATCAGAACCATCCGCCTTAGGGCGGACTTTCACGTTGTAATCCACAACGCGTTTCACAGCTACAAGAACTTTCATGAAAATCCCGTCTCAGTAGTCTACGTAGAAGCCGCTATTGCACTCCGGCAGGAGCCAATGCGGCGTTTATACTCGGGCAGCCTCCCGGCTGAGCTCGGCAACCGGCCCACCCCAAACCCCAATACCGCTGGGTATTACGGCAAATATAGTGGCGTCACCAGTTCAAACACTTGTTTGAGCGGCGTGTATGGTGGCCCTTTCAAAAGCCAAAATCAATAGTGGAATAGTAAGCCTAGCAGTCATTCACCAGATCTATTCCAGACCATAACACCACCCTATTCTCTTAATAAAAATCAAGGCCTTACGCTGCTTTTGCCATCAGAATTGAAAAATCCTGCAATTGGTAGGGTTATACGATCGCCGATATAATCGGCCGCCAGAATACAGGTCCGCCGCAATTCGGCGGCTGAATAATGAGAGCAACTTGCTGAGGAGACACCTGTGGAACGCGAGTCAATGGAATACGACGTAGTCATCGTGGGTGCAGGCCCCGCCGGACTTGCAGCTGCGTGCAGACTTCGTCAGATCAATGAAGACCTGTCGGTCTGCGTGGTGGAAAAAGGTTCCGAGGTGGGTGCACACATCCTCTCCGGCGCTGTATTTGAACCCACTGCCCTGAACGAACTCTTCCCGGACTGGAAAGAACGCGGCGCTCCCTTACACACCGAAGTGAAAGGCGACGATATCTACGTACTGCGCGGCCCGGAAAAAGGTATGAAAGTGCCTAATATGCTGGTGCCGACCACCATGCATAACGAAGGCAACTACATTATCAGCCTTGGCAACCTGTGCCGCTGGCTGGCCGAACAGGCCGAAAACCTGGGCGTAGAGATTTTCCCCGGCTTCGCAGCTGCGGAAGTCCTGTATAACGACGATGGCTCCGTAAAAGGTATCGCAACCGGTGACATGGGTGTCGGCGCCAATGGCGAGGAGAAAGACTCCTACATGCCGGGCATGGAGCTGCACGCCAAGTACACCCTTTTCGCCGAGGGTTGTCGCGGCCATCTGGGCAAGCAACTCATCTCAAAGTTCACCCTCGATGCGGATCGCGACCCGCAACATTACGGGATCGGCATCAAGGAAATCTGGAAGATCGACAGCGCCAAGCACCAGCAGGGCCTGGTTGTGCACACAGCCGGCTGGCCGCTGGATGAGTCCGGCACCCCGGGCGGCGGTTTCCTATACCACCTGGAGGACGACCAGGTCGTTGTGGGCCTGATTACGGACCTGTCCTACAGCAACCCGCACGTGAGCCCATTCGATGAATTCCAGCGCTACAAGCACCACCCGGTGATCAAGCAGTATCTGGAAGGCGGCCAGCGCGTGGCCTACGGTGCACGTGCCATCGTAAAAGGCGGCCTGCAGTCCCAGCCGAAAATGACCTTCCCCGGCGGCCTGCTGATCGGCGATGACGCCGGCACCCTGAACTTCGCCAAGATCAAGGGCAACCACACCGCGATGAAATCCGGCATGCTGGCCGCAGAGGCCGTAGCCGAAGCCATCGCCGCGGAACGTGCGAGCGACGAGCTGACTGAATACACCACCAAGTACCAGCAGAGCTGGGCGTGGAAAGAGCTCAATATGCAGCGCAACTTCGGGCCTGCCCAGCACAAGTGGGGCAACATCCTGGGCTCGGCTTACGCATTTATCGATATCAACCTGTTTAAAGGCAAGTTGCCGTGGACCCTGCGCGACAGCAAGGCCGACCACGCACAGCTGAAACCGGCCGCTGACTGCAAAAAGATCAGCTACCCGAAACCCGACGGTGTACTGAGTTTTGACAAGCTGTCTTCGGTATTTATTTCCAATACCAATCACGAGGAAGACCAGCCCTGTCACCTGACACTGAAGGACGCTGACGTACCGCTGAACCACAACCTGCCGATCTACGACGAGCCGGCGCAGCGTTACTGCCCTGCCGGGGTTTACGAAGTGATTGAAGAAGCCGGCAACAAGCGCTTCCAGATCAACGCGCAGAACTGCGTACACTGCAAGACCTGCGACATCAAGGATCCGACCCAGAACATCGTCTGGGTTGCACCGGAAGGCGGCGGCGGCCCCAACTACCCGAATATGTAAACTGCAATCAGTTTGTTTCAGGCGCCTTCGGGCGCCTTTTTTATTTCTGCCAAAACAACCTCGAGCCCATAAAAAAGCCGGACACTGTGCCAGCGCCCGGCTTTGAAGTATTAACTGCTGGTATCATCCTTCCAGGATTGTTGTTGTATTTCCAACCCCTAAAACATCAGCCCCTAAAACACCAGCCCTTAGAACTGATACTGAGCACTCAAAGAGAAAGACTGACCCGGCTTCTCTTCGAACACAATCACGCCAGCACGCTCAATTTCAATCGCGTCATCCAGTAGATTCTGCATCTTGACTTTGACCGTGACCTCATCGGTGGGATACCAGGAGTACGTCAGATCCAGAGAGTGGAACGGTTGCTCAAAGGAATCTGGGGCACCGTTACGACCGGCCAAATACAGACGTTCCCCAAAGACGTTGTACCCGATGGTCGCGGAATGATCGCCATCAGGAGAATCAAAACCAAACAGCGTATTCACCACGTATTCGGAGGCACCAGCCAGTGTTCGCACCTGATTGGTCGGCGCATCGGCATCGGCGCCCGCCACAAGCTCAGACTCCTGAATAGTTACATTACCCTGGAGAAAGAAGCTCTCCATAAAACCGCCCAGGAAACCAAGATCCTTCATGCCTTCCAGCTCGATACCGGTAATTTCACCTGACTCGGCATTTACCAGTTCACGCAGTCGGTCAGTGTCACTGATCGGAGCCTCAAAGAACTCAATCGGGTCAGTGATATCCTTGTAAAACAGAGAAACTGTCAGGTTATCTCCATTATCGAAGAACCACTCCCCCCGCAGGTCGTAATTGCTGATCTCGGACGGACGTACATTTGGATTGCCCCGAACGCGCTCATCAGTGATTGGATCGATATACAACGAATCGGTAATCTCGCGCAGATCCGGCCGCACCGCAGTTTTTGATGCGCCCAAGCGCAACTGGAAGGTATCTGCCCACAGAGAGCCCATATAGGTGAGGGACAGGGATGGATATACATCCTCCTGGGAATAGACTGCGCTGTTCAACTCATCCAGGTCAGATGTGATCTGGGGATCTTCCACGGTGTAACCGTAAGGGTTCCACTTCAATGCAACCTGGCTGTAGTCCTCCCAGCGCGCACCGGCGGAAACACGCCAGGTATCATTCAGAGTCCAGTCAGCCTTACCGAAGGCCGCATCGGTCAAGGTTGCTGCAATATAGCTCTGCTTATTGCCTGGAGAACGGTCGAATACAAAGTTATTATCCGCGTCCGTAATATTTTCGTCGCTAAACACCTGATCCAGAGGCCCATTCAGGAAAGCGTTATCACCAACTTCCAGAATATCCAGTAGCAACTCGGTTTGCTTGTAGGTACGTCCTTTTTCGGTACGTGCAAAACCAGCGCTCAATTCCAGATAGGATGAAGAAAACTCCAAGGGCAACGTCGCTGTCCACCCGTAGTTGGTAACCTGGTCTTCCAACTCGGTAAAACGGAAGTCCGCGCTACGAGCAGCCACTCGTACGTCTGAGCTGATAACCTCACCCGTCACTGGGTCGGTCTCAGTATTGGCAGAAACGCCAACCTGGTTTGGAATATCAGTGGTCGCAGTCGCATCCGAATAAAACCAATCCACTGAAAGCTCATCAGGAACCCAGTTCAGCATACCGGCAGGCATCAGAGCTTTGGTTTCAGCGCCAACCCGGTGGCTACCCTTGACCTGATTGACCACCATCTCGCGCTCTTCGTATTTCAGTTCATACGAACGAAAGCCACGACCATCCGATACCTGACGATTCTCATTGAAATAATCGCTGATGGAAGTTTCATCGTCGGTATTGCGCAGAAACAGGCTGGTGGTTTCCAGTTCATGCTCATCCGCGTAGCGCAGGCCAAGATTCAGACTGCCGTTCAGATCGACTGAATAGGTAGACCTGTTACGGGTATTGATACGCTCTTCCGGGAAGGCATGGTTTCGCTGGGTACGCTCAGTCTCCCGCCACTTACTTTTGTATGAAGCGCCAGCAAGGAAGCCCAGCTCCCACTGATCACCAAAATAGAAGCTATTGCCAACACTCGCCTTAACGTCAGAGTCAGGAGCGCTGGAATCTTCTGCTACGGCGATATCGCGGTTCAGGTTCAGAGCCAGCTCGCGGTTCAATGCCTGAGCTGCAGAGTAGGCCTCTTGGGCATTTGCATACTCGTTTCCTTCAGCAATCAGAGTATCGCGAATACCGGCCACACTCAGGTCACCCTTAAAGCGCTGCATAGCAGCTTCAAGGTTTGAGGACAATGCACGGGTGCCGTCGTCAGCACCAAACGCATCGTCATCACCGCCGGCATAGCTCAGAACATCCCCATCGGTCTCGGTGTTCATACCGGTACCGACTTCAAAGGAAAAAGTCAGGTCTTCGGGAATACCTTTCGTACGGATATCCACGTTACCACCACCAAAGCTTGCAGACTGGTCGGCAGAGTAACTTTTCTGTACGGCCAAAGACTCAACTACAGATGTAGGAAAGAGATCCAGCGGCAGCACGTTGCGAGTCAGATCCGGAGACGGGACAGTTGCACCGTTCAAGGTGGTGCTGGAGTAACGCTCGCCGAGACCTCGAACATAGACAAACTTGTCATTAACCAAAGTCAATCCAGATACGCGCTTCAACGCGGCGGCCACTGTGGAGTCGCCGATGCGGCCAATCATTTCCGCACCCAGTACGTCCATCACCACCTCATCATCGAGGCGCTCGTTGATGAGCGTTTCTGCCGAACTCTGCAGGCGGCCCTGCACCATCATCTCTTCAATTTGCGGCGCCGCAACTTGAGGCTTTACTTCAGCTGCCTCACCGATTTGCTCAGCGTCTTGTGCGTAAACACCGGAAGCAAAAGCTGAAACCGCGGTAATAGCCAGTACCAGCGGCGCTCTCTGAAATTTTTCGATCTTAACCATTACCCAGGCCTCTTATATTCCTGTTTATTACTGTGGTAGAAGCAAAGAGGGCGCCGGCCCTTAATGTGAACCGGCGCCCATGTGCGGGGTTTACCCCACTCGCAACTTACTCAAACCACAGCGGCTGAGCGCGGCTGCCTTCATGCAGGCCGTAGGTCCAGCCATTAGTCCAGTCGCTACCGTTTACACTCAGGGCGCCAAGGAAGGCCCGCTGCTGGGGAGAAACCGTTACACCCATCTGCGCGGCAGCTGCTTCGGTATAGAAAGCGGGAACACCGCCCAGCAACACAAATTCACTGTTTGCGTTAGCGGTCGGGTCGACCTTGCCTGCAATCGCAATAAACTCGTTACCAGTTGCAGCGGCCCATTCTGCCGGAGTAACACTACCCGGCAGATCGCCCTTAACCTGGTCTTCACAAGCAAATACGTTGGCAGCAAGGCTGGCTTCAGAGCCGTTCACCAGTGCGGCAAGCGTCTCGTCACTCTGCACGCGCAGACAGTAGTTGCTGCCGTCAGCGCCGTTTTCATCCGCAGCGAAAGAGGCCACGATCAGGGAGTTGGTAATGGTCGGGTAGATACCCTCACGCAGACGCCAGCCGGCGCCCGGATCGTGGGTGACCTGTGAAGACGCAGCAGAAACAATACAAGTCAGACCATCGATCACCGGACGGCTGTTGATACCCTGAGCAACAATCTCCGCACGGCGATCAGTTTTGGAACCGTCAACCATGTCATCGTAGCTACCGATACCATCCGCTTCGATACAGTGGTTGCCATCGGTTTCGCTCTGGATCACCAGCGCATTGGTGATGGAGCCCTGCCAACCTTCGTCGATATCGATGGAGTCGTCACGGACATAGAGCGCTACATAGTTTTCGATATTGACTGCACCGCCGAACATCTCGATGCCGTCGTCGTAGGTTGCGTAGGCTTCCAGGTTGTTTACAACGGTGCCACTACCAACACCGGCAAAGGTCACACCGTTCAGCTCATTTCCTTCAACAACCTCGGCACCCGTGTGCTTGACGCGAACGTAGGTCATTACACCGGAGTTATCCGCGTTGTTGTCACCACCGTAGTTGGATTCCTGGTCAGAGTCAGAACCTTCAGCAGGCAGGCTACACTCACCGGCAAGCGCCAGATCGCCACCAGCCACTGTTCCGGTGTAAACGCACTTGTTGGTCACGCCGAAGCCGTTAATCACCATACCGCCCCACTGGGACACATCTTCAGGGCCTACGGTACCGAGAACGTCAGTTTCGGAAGTGAAGGTGATCGGTGCAGTTTCAGTGCCGCGAGCAAAAAGCTGGGAGCCACGGTTAACAACCACAAAGGACTCTTTGTCCTTGAATGCGATAGTCGCGCCTGCCTGAATTTCCAGAGCCGGGCCGTCGCCGCCCTTAGCGATACCGGCTGCTGCCAGGTCAGCAGCGCTGCCGTAGCTCGCACCAACGAACAGAATGTCATCGAAAATATGCGCACCACCGTTCGGCAGGGCCGGCAGGTAGAGGTCTTCCATCAGTGGGTTTGCGTAAGAAACGAAGTCGGCGCCGTAACGGCAGTTTGCACCTTCTGGGGTACCTTGTACGCCGCTAGCCAGCTCGGCACAGGGGTTTTCTTCGACAGTACCCGGATTGGTCACAGAATTGTCTACGGAGTTATCAACGGTCTGCGGCTCAATATTGATACCACCGCTGTCACAACCCGCCAGCAGAGCAGAAATCGCCGCTGCCAACAGCAGCTTGTTGCTTACGCGTTTCATAGAATCCCCCTAAAGGATGTTTTAAAAATTTGGTTATTGAAAGCCGGCTTATAAATAGTCAATGCAGCCAAGGCCTGAGGCTCAACGCTCAATCAACCATGAATTAATTTGCACTTATTCGCTTGCGCGATTTGGACGAAGGGGAGTCTAGAAATGGAGTGTTGCGAATATGTTACGAATGGTACGAATTGAAAAAAAACACGGGAAAAATTTCAAAAACGAACAAAGCTTATGCATAAATGACAGATTCATTTCATGCATATTTCATATATGTTTCATATATGTTTCTGAATATATGGCGCTGGATAAACGGCGCTTTAATTACGCAAATGATTATCAGCGCAGCATGCAAGAAACATCGACAAAAAAACTTTTTGCCGGCCACGGAATGAACAGAAACTTGAGGGAAGGAGCAACGGCCGGGACGTCAGGAACTCAATACTCGCCGAGCAAAAACTCCTCGCCGGCACTTTTCAGCCAAAGCTGGCAGAGTCGCGTGGGAGGGGCACTCGGCTGACGGGGCTCGGCCCAGTCGATCAGCTCATAATAAACGTCACGCGAGGTTCGGGCTTCCAGCCCATCGCGAACTTCTATGTAGGGTATCGGCAGTGGCGGCTCCCCAAACGGCTTAAGCACAAGGGGATGTTCACTGTCCAGAGGCACGACATCGCCAGTATTGGTGGTCAGCAGGACGCGGGATTCGTCTCTGGCGGCCTGAGTGACTAGAAAAGGCGCGTCCTCAACGCGGATACGCCATTTCTCCACCGGGGTAACCAAAAAATAGTCGCCCTGCTCTTTCTTCAAAATACTGGCAAACAGGTTCACCAGGGGCTGCCGCTTGATTTCCGTGCCTTCATGCACCCAGCGCCCATCACTACAGATGACCAGATCCATGTCTCCACACAGATCCGGGTTCCACCTGGCCACCGGCGGGTGGCCACGAAACTCATCATGCAGCTTCTGCAGTTGCTGGAAAAGCGGCTCAGCCAAAGCTACTGCCCGTCGCGTTGCCTGGCATGCCGCCTGATGCCGGGGACGGAGTCGCGCCACCTTCCGCACTGGAATCACTGGCCCGACGACCGGACATGTCTCCAATATGCACACCGACATCCATGATGAAGTCCATCAGGCCGGCGCGATCCTCAATCACATCCGCAAATGACTTGGAGTGATAGAGTTCGACCGCACCCTGCACCAGCGCCCAGTATGTTGAGTAGTAATAGTAAGCCGGTACCTTTTTCAGCACGCCCTGCTCCATCCGCCGCTCAAACACTCTATTGAGAGCTGTGGCATTGGAATTCCGCAGCGCGTGAAGCTCCGCGATCATTTCCGGCGCCAGGTTCAGCGCAATGATCTTTTCCTCAAGGCGCTGAAACAGGCGATCGCGTGCGGGATCCGCCATGCGGGACTCGAAGTAAGCCCTAGCGGGCGCGGTGATATCACCCTGCTCCGCGGTTGCGACCGCGGACTTCAAACGCTCGGTGAGCGACTTCTCATAGTCCATAAGCAGCCGCATATATATTTCTGTTTTCGATATGAAGTGCTTATAGATGGTGCCCTTACCGATATCGACGCGCTCAGCAATCTGCTCTACGGTGACTTTTTCTTCACCGTGCTCCAGCAGCAGCTCCAGAGCCGCGTCGAGGATACGCTGCTCCCGCGCACGAAAACGCTGAACCTTTTCTTTTGCCTTATCCATACTTCCGACCTTAGCTGTCCGTGTATTTGGAGACTGAAATTGACTATTCATTCATGAATGATAGGCAATTCCCCGGCGATGGAAAAGTAATTACCTGTCGTATCAAGGGACTTCGCGCCTATTTATTAACCAGCCCCGGGATAATACTCGCCCCGCTGACTGTCTTGACTGATCGAAAACCCACCGCTTACGTGAAGCGGCGCCTGCCAACCATCACTCTTCATTTATAGCAGCCGGTGAGTACAGCCCTGCTCCCGCCAGACACGCGCCTCTACAAGCCTCAAAGAAAACGATGAATTTTCCGCCTGCGAGCACGAGAAATGTGCGCTGCGCACAGAATATCTTTGCGTGCAATATTATGTTTTTGCACCCACAACAAAGGAGGGCAGAAAAATATCCAATTGAACAAGCAACACGCGCCAGAAAGTTGCCGGCGCCACCATTCAAGAAACAATAATGAAGCAACAATATGAAAAAGAACCTAATGAGGATTTCCGTTAACTCCCTGGTTACCGGAGTCACCGCAATACTACTCGGTGCGGCTTGCCAGGTATCCGCCGCACCCTCAGCCGCAACCCCCTCGGAGCCCAGTGTCACCCAAGGAATCGCACTAACCCAAACTCAACCCCGGAACCCCGTGATGGCCCCGGTAGAGCCGCGCTATATACCCGAACAGCAAACAACTTCTCAAGCCGTGCAGACATTCGCCGCCCAGGCAACAGCAGAACCTCTCGCTACCTGTAACGCGGCCGACTACGCCCAATACAGCGGCCAGGCACTGGTAGATCATATCCTCGCGTCCGATACCAGCTGTATCAACGACCTCTACGAAGGCAACAGCACCAGTTTTGCCAGCTTCACACCGCAAAAAATGGTCACAGTAGCTAACGCCGCCGAAAGCCTGTCGGAAACTTACGATGCGTCACTGGAAGACGCCAGTATCAATAAGCTGTTCTACTTCCTTCGCACCGGTTACTACATCGAGTACTACTATCCCGATAACGTGTCCTTTAACACAAGCGTTCAGACTGCCGTCATCGACGCGCTCGACGCGTTTACCGCAAATCCAGATTTCTACGCCAAATCGAATTCGGCCGGAAACGCCACTATTGACGCCATCGTATTGATCGACAGCGCGCAAGAAAACGCGCGCTACCTGCCTGTCGTCAAGCGCTGGCTGCAGGACTGGGATCAGGAAGCGGCGAGTTTCAGCCGTATGCGCGCCTCGGTCAACGGCATTTTTACCGTACTGTTTCGCGGACACTACGCCTCTGACTTCAAGAACCTGACCGCCAGCGATACCCGGCTGATTGAGCTGCTTGGCGCCTTTGCCCGCTCGGACTGGATGCTCGATACCGATGCCCAGTTCATGCAGGAAAACGCGGCCCGCGAGCTTACCCGTTTTCTGCAATATGACACGGCACCGATTTACGACACCGTGGTGGCCGAAACTGCTCAGCTGCTCAACCGGTACAGCATGACAGGAACGGGAAATAGCGTGTGGATCGCGGCCGCGGGCAACGCCGACTACTACGGCAACTGCAGTGATTTTGGCATCTGCGGCTTCGAGGAGAACCTCAGGCAGCAGATACTCGCCAACCAGTACACCTGCAGTAGCTCCCTTAAAATTCTCGCCCAGGACATGACCCAGGCTGAAATGACAGGCTCCTGTGGCAAGCTGTCCGATCAGGAAACCTACTTTCACCAACTGCTGGCAACCAACTACAACCCGGTGGCAGACGACCAGAACACCGATCTGGAAGTTGTCGTCTTTGATGACTGGGATGAATACAACACCTACGCCCCACTGTTTTACGGGATCAGCACCGACAATGGCGGCATGTACCTGGAAGGCGACCCGTCCGCTACCGACAACCAGGCCCGCTTTATTGCCCACGAGGCTGACTGGCTGCGCCCGGAATTCGAAGTCTGGAACCTGACCCACGAATACGTGCACTACCTGGACGGCCGCTATAACCTTTACGGCGGCTTCGGCGATGCGCAAACCGGTAGCCACAAAACGGTGTGGTGGATCGAAGGGCTGGCAGAATATGTCTCCAAGCAGGACGACAACGATACAGCTATCGAAATGGCGCGTACCGGTGCGTACAACCTCAGTGACATCTTTGCCAATACCTACAGTAGCGGACAGGATCGTATTTATCGCTGGGGCTATCTCGCGGTGCGGTTCATGTTCGAAAAGCATCACAGTGAGGTTACCCAGCTTCTCACTTACTTGCGCGCTGGCAATTACGATGCGTACCTGAACTACATAAACAATATTGGCTCCACCTATGACAGCGAGTGGCAAACCTGGCTGCAGCAGGTCGACAGTAATGCCGATGACGGAGGTAATGATGGTGGTGGTGGAAACCAGGGGGATGCCCTGATCAACAATGTCGAGGTGACCGGCCTCGCGGTTTCTACCCAGGGAGATGACCTGCACTATTACATCGACCTGCCGGAGAACAGTGAAAGCCTCACTATCGCGATCACCGGAGGCAGTGGCGATGCCGACCTGTATGTCCGCTATGACAGTGAAGCTACCGATACAGAATACTATTGCCGCCCATACATCGGTGGCAATACGGAAGTCTGCGAGATTGCCAATCCCAAGCCCGGTCGCTGGTACGTCCGCCTCAAGGCCTATCAAGCATTCACCGGTGTCAGCCTTCTGGCGAGCTATACAGAAAACACCACCACAAGTTGCAGCGGCGCGCCTGTTTCCTACGGGAATATCGAGCTAAACGCCACTACGTGCGTTAGTGATAGCAGTACCATCAATTACTACTACACCTATATTCCAAGCGGCACCAGCACCCTGACGGTGAAGTTAGCTGGCGGCGAAGGCAATGCGGATTTGTATGTAAATGATGCAACCTGGGCTACGGCAACGGAATACGATCAGCGCTCAACCAATTCTGGCAACAGCGATAGCATCACCATCAGTCAGCCGGATTCGGGCTGGTATTACATTTCAGTAATTGCCACAGAACCATTCTCAGGTACCGGCATCCAGTTGATCACCAACTGATCCCGCCCACATCAAGCCCCCGGTTTTACGCCGGGGGCTCTACCACAAATCCACACCAAACCCACCGATTCCCGCGCAATCACCGATAGCTGCCGCCACCCTATTGTTCAAAACAACTTTTATGTTATTGTGCGCAATATATATTTAAGAATAAGACAGGGGAGAAAGTGCATGCCCAACAAGCAGCTTCCATTACTCACAAGTATGATTCTCGCTATATTGCTAACCACATCCTGCGATAAGGTACTGCAGCGTGATCCCGCACTTGCATGGCTCACGAGCACTGAGACAGAACTCTGGGAATCCGGCGAAATCCATACGCCGGAAAATCTCCGGCAGGTGCTCATATCCCTCGACCGCCAGCTTTCCCAAGAGACCCCAGACTTCCAACTGCTGGATAGGTCCCTCTATTACCTTCGGGCCTACAGCTACTTCGGAGAGCAAAGCTCCTTAGACCACCTGAACTGGCTGGCACTGGACAAGGTAATGACCAATCTCCGCCAGCACACTGCCTTTTCCGCGCTCGACGACCGGGCGGCACGCTTGCAAGAACATTTCTCGGTGACCCTGTACCGCTACTACAACCGCACACCACTCGACGTCCACCTTGGCAATCACTTACCCGCTCTGTTTGCTGTACTGAACCGGATGCAGGAAAAAGTGTTAACCGAGGCGGAAGAGTACGCGCTTTGGGAGGGCTTTCGCGCATTGGGTTTTCTGGGTTATGAAGCGCGCAGTAACAAGGTGATATCAGCAGCCCTAACGGCTGGCGGCTTCACCGAAGACGCACTACTAAGCTTCGCGCGTGGCACCAATGCGTTTATTACCGGACAGGACTGGCCTCTCAGCCACAGTTTGTGGGCCCTCGGAAATCTACACTTGCTCCAGGATGAGGATTCCGCACAACACCTCGACGAGACCGTCTGGAAACTCCTGGCTCGCGACCTGCCCCAGTTAAGCGAAACTGCCCGCCGCCAGCTATATACCCGGCCTTATCTGGTCACGTCATTCCGGGGCAAAAGCGCCTGCGAAAGCGAATTTTCCGGGCGCTGTGTTTTCCCAGGTGATCGTGAAGCTCTACCGATAGAGCACCATTGTTCACCGGCGCTGTATATCAGGGCTAATTCGATGAGCAACGACGCGCTAGAGGCTGCATGCCGAACACTGCTCGCGCAAGAAGACGACTTTCACCGCAAACTCGCGAGCAACAGGCAGCCCGTAGCCAATGACCACAATGATGCATTGGAAGTCGTCGTCTTTGACAATTACAGCCAGTACAACCAATACGCATCGCTGCTGTTCGACATTGATACCAATAACGGCGGAATGTTCCTTGAGGGCGTTCCTGAACAGCCGGATAACCAGGCTCGGTTTATCGCATTCGAAGCTTTCTGGAAGGATCCAGACTTCAGCATCTGGAATCTCGAACACGAGTACGTCCACTACCTGGACGGCCGCTTCAATAAGCGGGGAGGCTTCGGCCACTTCCCCAGCCACATGGTGTGGTGGGCGGAAGGCCTCGCCAACTACATCGCCCATGGCGATCACTATGAAACCGCCGAGCGTGACCTGAACAAGATTCTCCCCTCAGACTACCCTACCCTCGGCGAAATCTTTGCCACCGAATATAAAGACGGCGGCACGCGGGTCTACACGTGGAGCTATCTTGCGATTCGCTTCCTGTATCAACAGGACAGTGAAAACCTGGCGAAGCTCGCACACTATCTTCGAGCAGACGACTTTACGGGCTACCAAAAGCAGCTTGAAATACTCGCCGCGACACTGCAACCAAAGTTCACCGATTGGCTGGGTGAGCAGGTTTTGACGCGTGGCACCGAAGAACAATCAGAACAACACCCACGGAGACTCTACCGCTACCTGTACCGGGATTACCTGCAACCCGCACGGCTCGTTGCGGGTAAAAACCATCGTCACGTTGGCTAAAACTTCTCGGGGGTGGTCTCTCCGCCCCCTTCTCTCAACCACAGCCTTACGATCCGTCACAACTTACGCAACTAACGAAACAACTACCTTCTCGCGCTGGACCCACTCACCCCTAACGCCAAAACCACCCTAAATAGCTATTGTGTGCCATGTCATCTTTGATATAACCTTTAAATGCTTTTGCACACAACAACAATATAAGTTTTAGGGGACCAAAAAATGAACACATCAAAGAAGCTCCTCACGCTCGCGATTACAGCGACAACCTGCCACAGTTCGCTTCTGCATGCGCAAAGCACCAGCGTGGACACCAACTTGCTGGGGGATGCCGCACTTGAAGAAGTAGTGGTAACCGGCTCGCGTATCCAGCGCTCAACCTTTGATACACCCTCGCCTACAACCATGATCGACAAAGAAGCGATCCAGATGACCGGCGAATTGAACCTGAACGAAGTGCTCTCCACCATGCCCCAATTTGGCTCGGGCTACGACTCCACCAGCGGCAGCTATTCGTTCGGCAACTCGGGACTGAACGTACTCGACCTGCGGGATCTGGGCGTAAAACGTACACTTTCCCTGGTCAATGGACACCGTCCGGTTCAGACCACCAGCGACGACAATACGATGGTGACAGAGATCGGGATGATCCCGAGTGAATTGATCGAGCGGGTTGAGGTGCTTACCGGTGGTGCGTCGGCAGTTTATGGTGCTGACGCCGTGGCGGGTGTAGTGAACTTCATTCTCAAGAATGATTATGAAGGCCTGTCTCTGCGTGCCCAGGCCGGCGACTCCGACGCAGGAGGCGCCGCAAACCAATCCATCACATTCACCTTTGGTCAAAATTTCGCAGATGACCGCGGAAATTTTGCCTTGTCCCTCGACTGGTTTGAGCAGGATCCGCTTTTCTTCCGCGACCGTAAAAACGCAGCGGGCCGCAGCCGCTATATCCCAAATCCCGAAGATACCGGCCCAGACGACGGCATCCCGGATCAGATCATCCACAACAGCATCACTTACCAGGATTTCAATATCCGCGGGAATGTGTTTGGCGTATGGAATGGTGCGGCTGGCGATAGCGACTGGTATCAAATAAACGGGGACGAAGCAGAATTACGCACCCCGGCAAGCGCAATATCCCAGGGCTGGAAGGTTACCGATGGCAGCGGGTTCGATCCCAATGCGTACAACTTCGCCCGCAGCCCTTTTGAGCGGCTGAATGGCTATAGCCGAGTGCAATATGAAATCAGCGAAAATACCAGTATCGCTGCAGACCTGATGTATTCCGGCACCCAGTCCTACGACGAAGTTGATCCGGACTTTATCTGGTCTAACTGGACAACAGTCGAGACCTTACAGGCCAATAACATTACGGTTCCCGACAGCGTATTGACCGTTCTCGAAGCCTACGGTGATAACTGGCTACAGCTTCCTTACACTTTTGATGAAGCAGGCCCGCGCTGGCATCAAACCGACCGCGAATACCTCGCGGCCAGCATCACCCTGGAAGGCGAACTGGAAAATGGCTGGCGATGGGACACCTATGTCAACAGCGGGTATACCAGCACTGAACTCACCCGTGGGAACAACATCCGCTTTGACCGGTTTGACTCAAGCACGTTTACACTGATCGGACCATGTGTCGACGCCGGCAACTGCCCGGAATTTTCTCCGTTCGAGTCCACTTCTGATGCCGTAAACGATTACATTATGGCAACGCATCTCACGACTACGGATGTCAAGCAGCATACCTTTGCCGCAAACATCACCGGTGACCTTTTCAACGTTCCCGCCGGTATTGCTAGGTTTGGTGCCGGATTTGAATCGCGGTACGAAAACCTTGACTACCAACCTTCTGATCTATGGCAATCCGGCGTGCTCAGTTCGCAGCAAACCGCCATTGATGACGTGAGCCGAACCGTTCATGAAGCCTACGGTGAATTGCTCGTGCCGATACTTGCGGATCTGCCGCTTGTCGATGCTCTGGAATTCGAAGCTGCGGTGCGCGGCGCCGAGTATTCCACCGAGACCGCCAACTTTACCAGCTGGAAGACCGGGATTAACTGGACCATCAATGACAGTCTGCGCTTCCGATCCGTTTACTCAATGGCAGTACGCGCCCCGCAACTCGGCGAAATGTTCCTTGGCACCAGTATCGGCTATAGCGACCTGACCGACCCATGCGACTCAGACGAAGTTAACGGCGGCCCTGCCGACGGCCGCCGGGCGGCAAACTGTGCAGCGCTGGGTATTGATGGAAACTGGGACTCAAACCTGAAAGGCCAGCGCGGGCGCGTTATCTCCGAAGGTAACCAGGATCTGAAGGAAGAGGAAGCCACTACGTTTACCGCAGGCTTTGTATTTACCCCAACCTTCGTCGATGGGCTGAATATCTCGATCGACTACTACGACATCGACCTCTCCGACATGATCGTGCGCTTCGGTGCCAGTAACACACTGGCGCTGTGCGTAGACTCGGAAAGCATCAACAACGATTTCTGCAGCCAGGTTATGCGCGCGGCCAATGGCGACGTTGAGTCCGTTCGCGACACTTACATAAACGCTGATGGCTCCCGCCGTACTGGTGTGGATATTGAGGCAGACTATCGATTCAGTCTGGCTGACGCTATTAGCCTGCCCGGGGAATTACGCTTCAACCTGCTCGCCACACGCCAGCTGGAAAGCTCATATTCAGCCACCGACAACCTGACCGGTAAACTGGTAACAACCGAATACGTAGGTGAGTTCGGCGTTCCGGAGTGGAAAGCGGATCTCAGCACCTCTTACTACCTCAACGACCTGACCTTGAACCTGACCACGAAGTTCACCCAGGGAGGTCCGATTGACCTCGATGGCAACCCTGAGCGTTACGAAAATAGCGTGATCAGGAACTCCCTGTACTACAACCTCTGGGCTGGCTACCAGGTTACCGAAGCGGCGAAGGCGTACCTCGGTGTGAACAATCTCACTGACGAAACCTGGACCGATCACCCATACACGTCGTATGGATCGGCTAACTATTCGTTGCTTGGTCGTTATATGTATGCCGGGGTTCGCTTCGCCTTTTAAGTTTTCACCACGTACTCACAGGTACATGTCCTCCCGGGCAATCTAGAGAGTAAATCGGACCTCTCTGCTTTCGCGCCGCTCTGCGGCGCTTTTTTTCGTCCGTAATAAAGCAAAAAATCCCGGCTTTTGGCCGGGATTTTAAGTTCTGCCTTATAAGCAGTTATCAAAGATTAGCCATGTCAGAAATCGTAACGAGCAACCAGGCTGAAGTAGCGGGCACCATTCCGGCTTTCGGTCAGGCCATAATCCGGATTCAACACAACGTCACCTGTATCAGTCTCCATCGTCCGGATCTCATTCACATCCAATGCGGTATCGTCATCTAGAACATTGTAAATAGTGCCCTTCAATAACAGGTCACCATCAAACAACGGCATCCGATAGGCCAGGGAAAGATCCAGCTGCTTCATCCAGGGCAAGTTGCCGGCGGAGCCGCGGGGTTTTGGATTGCCATTCTCATCGTAGAACGACACTTCTCCGTAGTATTGACTGATGCAGTCACTCCAAGGGCTCGATTCAGCGCAACTATCCACACCAACAGGATGTGTACTGAAGTAATTTTGAGGCCGCCCGGAAATAACGGAGCCGACAAAGCCGAACGTCAAGTTCTCGGAAATATCGTAGAAGCCGTTCAGTTTTAACGCGTGCCGGTGATCGTTGGGAAGATCGCCGTAACTGTGATCCATCAGGTCAGCATAATCGTAAGACGTGGTCCAACCCGGATCTGCCTGGTTGTTGTCCGTTCGAACGAGACCTTCCGTATTTCCGTAATTGTGGGACCAGGTATAGGATGCATCGAGGAACAAACGATCAGTCACCTGGCCGCGCAATGAGGTTTCCAGCGCAAGATAGCGCCGCGACGCTTTCGGCAGGGCCAGCTCCTCGGCACTCAGCGTCACATTATCCACGGTGCCATCACCGTCAAAATCATAGCTGATATCAACGTCTTCACCGGGATTGAGCAATACGTAGTAACTGCCCTGCCCTACGTTGTCTTCAATGCCATTTGCCTGCAGGTAATTGCTCAGCACTGGTCCGATATCACTGTCTTCAATCGACCGCTTGAGATCGCGGTAAATGCCGCGAACACCGAGCACCATGTCATCCAGCACCAGGGTTTCCATACCCAGAGTAAACTCATCTGCATACATGCCTTCGAGATTGCCGCTCGCAATCAGGTCGGGTTCCACAATCCCCTGCTGGCGCACCCAGCTGTGCAGCAGTTCACCGCGGCTAGGAGATCCATCCGCATTCAACGTAACGCGACCATTCGCGTCCGTGGCACCGGGCGCATAGTAATCAAAGGTTTCACGGGAATAGGACCCCTGGGTGATGTTCATGTTCGCCGAAACCGGTTGGTAATAGCGGCCGAACGTGGCAAATGCCTTGCTGTTGCCATCGCCGTTAAAGTCCCAAACGGCCTGAATCCGCGGAGAAATACCATCGTTGTCCACGAATGCTTCGCCACCGGTCACAGTGTTTTCGAACTGTTCGTAACGCGCACCGAGGTTCAGTGTGAAAGTGTCTGTCACCTCCCATGAATCCTGTACGTAAAATGCGGAAGACGTCACGGTAGAGTCTGTGCCGCGCACACGAATACGGCGCTGCACCAGATCCGTACCGCTAGGCTGCAGAGATGGGTCGTTGATTCCTGCCAGGCGTTGTTCCCACCAACCACGGGCATCCCCGGCGCCGTTCTGGTTCTCCTGATAGAACACATCGAGACTACTGTGATCTATACCAACCTTGATCGTGTGATCCAGCAAGTCATAGCGGACATCCAGGCGGAGCTGATCACGAACATAGTCTTCGTCATAGATCGTGGAATCACTGTGGTTGCTGAAACTCACGCAAGTTGCACGGCAGTCGTATACCGATGGAAAATTGTTCAACGCCGAGTTATATACGGTTTCCTGTGTTTGACCCGCTGTGAAGTCGACGGTCAAGGCGTCGGTGAAGCGACCGTTATAGTGCATACCATACACCTGCCCGCCGCTGCGACTCTTTGTTTTGCCGTTAAATTCGCCGATCGCATTTTGATCGGGCGCGTACACAAAGCTGTCGTAATGTCCGTTCACCTCGTTGTTGATCGCGGTGAAATCCACTGCATGGTTCTCATTGATGTACCAGTCTACAGTGACCAGCCAACGATCTTCCTTACGGGTGCGGTCATAATACCTGGAGCCTTCGGCCCAGGTATCGTCCGTCTGGCGAGGACTGAAAAGCGCATAGAAGAAGGCTTTATCCTTGACTATGGGGCCGCTTCCCCACACTTGAAACTCCTGGAAGTCCATCCCATTTTGTTCGGTATTGATCGCGTATTCACCAGCAGAGTCGCGCAAAGATCTGTGTTGACCGCGCAGCGAATCCGGATCCATTCTGAGCTGGGAACCAAAGTTGAACTCGTTGGTACCGGATTTGGACGCGGCATTGACAATCCCCCCCAGAGCACCGCCGAATTCGGGATCAATGGCCCCCGTTTTGACTTGCGTCTGGCTGATTGCCTCCCACGGTAAAGAGATGGATCCGAGCCCGGTCTTGATGTTCGCAACATTCAGTCCATTGAGGTAATAGCCGTTCTCAGCGGAAGATGCGCCACCAAAGCTTGAAGCCCCTCTAAAGGCAGACCCACCGGGCGCAACCACGCCGGGCGCGAGCTGAGCCATTGCTTCAAAGCCGGTGTTTACCGGCAGCAGCTCCAGCTTTTCCTGAGTAATCACAATTCCGGCGGTCGAACTACCGGTATCCACCGGCCGCTCCCGACTACCTGTGACCTCAACGACTTCCAGCACGTCCCCTTCTCGTGCCAGGCGCCCGTCGAAAACTACGGCCTGGCCAATTCTGACCAGCACCTGCGGAGCCCCTGCGCGGTCGTAGCCTGCTTTTTCAAACTCCAGTGAGTACTCTCCCACCGGCAGGTTATTCAGGTTGTACTCCCCTTGCGCATTACTCGTGACCGTACGGGTGAAGCCCTTGCTCAAATGTCGAACCGTAATCTGGGCGCCGGACAAGACCTCTCCGGAAGCGCTGATTACCTGTCCTTTCAGGGTGCCGCCTGAGGTGTCAGCAGCAAATACGCCTGCGCTGCCGAGAGCGGTGCTGATGGCCATTGCCAACAGTCGTTTCTTGATTTCCATGGTCTCTAACCCTCATTTCAAATTGGTATTTATTATTTCGCCGCAAATCATTTTGCATGCAATATCAAATAAATCACACCTTGTGTACAATGACAATAAATAACCAATAAGAACATCGAGGCCACAGCATGGATACGTCGAATACCGCGCCAAGCGTTTCAGAACGACCCGAAGCGCAGCAAAACGCACCGCATTTCGCTCGCAGTTTTTATGTGGCAAACGCCATGGAGATTTTCGAGCGGCTAGCCTGGTATGGCTTCTTCACCCTCTCTTCCTTGTACATGAGCAACTCCCCTGCTGCTGGGGGACTGGGACTTACCGATACCGAAAGGGGAACCATTCAGGGTGTTATTCCCTTTATCCTGTACCTGCTGCCCGTATTTACCGGCGCATTGGGCGACCGCTACGGCTACAGGAAAATGTTCTTTGTCGCATTCGCAATAATGACCCCGGCCTACTATCTGCTGGGACAGGTGACGGGGTTCTGGCCGTTCTTCACAGTGTTGCTTCTGGTTGCCGTGGGCGCAGCGATATTCAAGCCGCTGGTCGTTGCCACCGTGAGTAGAACCACAACAGACGAAAATCGCAGTGTCGGGTTTGGGATTTTCTACACCATGATCAATGTCGGTGGATTCGTTGGCCCGATCATCGCAGGCGTGGTCAAGGGGATAAGCTGGGAATGGGTTTTCAGCGTCGCCGCTTTCTGGATAACGATCAATTTCCTGCTGCTGCAGTTTTACGCGGACCCCGCCACCCAGGACTCGAAACCCTCTACAGGTTCAGCGCGGTTCAACTCTGTATTCCGGGATATAGGAACGGTACTAACCGACCGTTCATTTGTTGCCTATTTGCTGATCATGTCCGGGTTCTGGGCATGCTACAACCAGCTATTTCTTACATTGCCGCTGTATATCCGGGACTTTGTTGACACCTCACCGATACTTCACCAGGTCGAACATTTTTCCCCCTCGATTGGACACGCAATTGCCAGCCAGGATGGCCAGCAAATCAGTCCTGAGTTCATCACTGCATTTAACTTCGCGAGCATTCTGGCCCTCCAAATCTTTATCAGCCGACGCTGCCGCTACATTCCTTCCATTCCTCTCATCGTTATCGGCACTGTCGTTATGGCCGCCAGTTTTGCCTGGCTCGGTTTTGGATTCCTGGCCGGAGGCGTGGGTGTCATCGGGGCAGTGATTGTGTTTTCAGTGGGCGAGATGCTCGCCTCACCGAAAAGCCAAGAGTATGTCGCTGAAGTGATGCCAACAGAGCGCGCAGCGTTATTCATGGGCTACTACTTTCTCTCAATGGCGCTCGGATTTCTGATCGCCGGCCTTCTTTCAGGATGGGCATATGCAACGCTGGTCAGGACGATGAACAGGCCCGATCTCTTATGGGGAGCATTTTCGGTTCTAGCCCTGGTAACGGCCGCAGGCCAGCTCTGGTATCACCGCCGCACTATTGGAAATAAGCAACAGGAACACTTCCAATGAAACGTATACAACAAGCACGCAAGCAATTCTTCCCACAGGGCATCGACGGGTTGCTGGTCGCCAGCATGGCAAACATCCGTTACCTCAGTGGGTTCGCAAGTGAAGAGCGCAACGTTGCATTGTTACTGCTAACACAGGACAAGCAATACCTGATCACAGACTACCGCTTTGGCGAGCAGGCCGAAGAGCAGTGCCATTCCACCACAACAGACGTCGTTGTTCGCGACCGCGCCCGTGAATCTCTGGGCCAATTGATTAACCGCATCGCCTCAAATGAGAACCTGAAACGGCTGGGGTTTGAACAACACCACTTTATGCACGGGCAGTGGCTCGCACTCGAACAAGAGCTGACGATGGAAACCAAGCCGGTCGCCGATGTCATTGAAAGGCTTCGCCGTATCAAGGATTCAGCAGAACAGAATGACATACGCGAAGCAGCCCGGATTGGCGACCAGGCTCTCGAACTGCTGCTGCCGAAGCTCAGACCCGGCGTGACGGAGCGCGAAGCCGCGCTGATGCTGGAATCTTCCCTGATGCAACTGGGATCTGAAGGCCTGGCATTCCCAACGATTTTCGCCTCTGGCCCACGCAGTGCCCGACCTCACGGGATGCCCAGTAAACGCATTCTGCAGAGTGGTGATTTGCTGACCATCGACTTTGGCGCCGTGGTGAATGGCTATCGCTCGGACATGACGCGAAGCTTCGTGATAGGCCGCGCTTCTGCTCAACAGCGGGAGGTGTATGCCCTGGTGCAAGAGGCCCAACAGCTGGGGCTGGATGCCGTAATTTCCGGAACCACCTGCTCTGAGCCAGCGGATATTGTCAGCCGGTTCCTGTGCGATAGCCCCTATGGACGCTTCGCCGGCGATGGGCTTGGACATGCGCTTGGACTGGAAACCCATGAAAAGCCCTACTTTGCTGCGGGCGACGATACAGTTCTTGAGCCGGGGTTTGTTATGACAGTGGAGCCGGGAATCTATATTCCAGGCTGGGGGGGCGTGAGGATTGAGGATGATGTTTTGGTAACCGCCAGCGGGATCGAAGTACTGAATTCGTTTCCAAAAGAATTGATCGAGCTTTAACGCCGCCGCCAATACCGTGCTGCTTACCTAGTGCATTGCCCGGAAAACCGGGCAATGCACGCTCACAGTAAACCGAAGCGGGAAATCGCGTACGGATTCAGATCAATCTCCGGAACCTTGCCTTCGACGAGATCCGCAACCAGCTCAGCGGTCACGGCGGCCTGGGTCAGGCCCAGGTGCTGATGCCCAAACGCAAAGTAGATGTCACGGTGTTTTGGCGCGGCACCGATAACCGGGAGGGAATCAGGCAGCGACGGGCGGAAGCCCATCCACTGCGTGGCCCCCTCTCGTGATGCCTGGGGCAGGAGCGCCTGGGCGTGCTGGAAAAGTATATCCGCGCGCTGATAGTTTGGCTCTGCATCCAACCCGGCCAGTTCGACCGTTCCGGCCAACCGCAATCCTTCTTCCATCGGCGTCATCACAAATGCGCGCTCATACGACACCAGAGGCCGTGAAACAGCGCAATCACTTTCGGGTAACATCAGGTGATAGCCCCGCTCTGTATCGAGAGGTACCCGGTAACCCAGTTGGGCCGCCAGAGGCTTCGACCAAGCCCCGGTAGCGACGATAACGCGATCAGCGCACAGGCGACGCGCATCGTTCAGAATCACATCACAGCCCCCGCCCTCGCGCGGCGAAATCTTGACGACTTCGCCCTGAACCACTGCTCCGCCCTGTGCACGAAAAACCTCGGCAAGCGCGGAAACCAGGCGAAAAGGATTCACACTGTGCGCTGTCTTCGGGAAATAGAGCCCACCGGCGACTTTTTGGCTGAGTGCGGGCTCCAACTCGCGTATTTCGTCGCCAGTTTTCAATTCAACGTCGACGCCAAAGCGCTTGAGTAACGCCACTGAGCCGGCATTTGCGTCAATCGAAGCGGCCGCCTCATATACCGTCAGGGCGCCATTTTTTGTCATCAGGTCTGTGAGTCCGGTGCGCTTCAACAGCCGGTCGTAGCTCTCGATCGATCGGCCATTCAGTGCCCGCAGGCTGTCGCAGGACGCACGCGCATTGTGGGGCAATGCGGCCACGGCAAACCGCGCGAGCCATGGCAGGATCTTGGGGAGATACGACCAACGAATCGATAAAGGCCCCAGAGGATCCCGAATAATTTTGGGAAGGCTCAAAATGGTCTGCATATTTGCCAGGGGCAGCACTACATCGGTGGCGAAATGGCCAGCATTGCCGAACGAGCATCCCCTGCCGGGCTCATCGCGATCCAGCAACATCACATCATGGCCGCGGCACTGAAGTTGCTCTGCGATCGTGGTGCCGACTATGCCCGCACCAACGACCAGCGTGCCAACCTTGAGCCCCTCGCTATCGGTCTTGTTCATCGTTAACGTCACCTATTGCAAGGAAAACACCGGGTATCAAGTCACTGCTTCCGAAGATTCGAGGCTCATATCGGCGGAACCGCGCTTTTCCAGAGCCGCAAAGGCTTCCCTGCTCTGGTTCTCAACCCTGTCGTTGTGAACCAGCAGGCAGTCCTCAACCCGCACACCGCCATACTGGCGGAATCTCTCGATCTTGTCCCAGTTTACCAACCGGCTGTGTCTGGAGCGTGCCAGCTCCCCAAGCAGCATATCCATAAAGTAGATGCCCGGCTCAATGGTGACCGCCTGCCCCGGCTCTATGTCCCGTGCCAAACGCAAATACGGCGCCCGTGGATCCCGCAGCCTGGCGGGTGCCCCGGGAGCCAGCTGATAGCCACCCACGTCGTGGACCTGAAGGCCGATGAAGTGGCCCAGTCCACACGGGAAGAACATATTACTGATGCCCTCAGCGACGATGGACTCAGCCGGCATCTGCACGAAGCCAAACTGCTCCAGGATCTGCGAAATCTTCAAGTGGGCCAGCCAATGGAGATCCGAGAAGTTCTTCCCAATCTCAACGCTATCAACGAGCGACCGCTGCACGCCATCAAGCGCCGTCACCAACTCGGCATACTCACCGTCACGGAACGCGTAGGTACGCGTGATGTCACTGGCGTAGCCCTGAAAATCCGCGCCCGCGTCGATCACCAGCGAATGGATATCGTTACGGTCCAAAGGCTCACGGTCGGCACCGTGGTAGTGAAGGATCGAGCTGTGGGCATTCATGGCAACGATATTGACATAAGGCAGTTCCGCCTCAAGCACACCGGCTCCCCGCAGGTATGCATGATGGATATCCAGTTCAGTGCCGCCGCCCAGAAATGCGTCCCGCGCGGCGTTGTGACCCGCCGCACTCATAAGGTTCGCGCGGCGCATGCACTCGGCCTCATAGGCCGTCTTGTATGCGCGGTAGTAGTGGAGCTCATCAATCACTGCTGGCGGATTGAACTGTTCATCGGGCAACGCGGGCATCATATCCCGGTCTTCACCGATAAATGCACAGCCATCGAGACTTCCCATCAATGCCGCTTTGACTTCATCAATGGAGGTGGCCAGCTCCAGAGTAAAAAAATCCGTCCAATAGCCCTGCGGATCCGCAGGCGGCTTGTGCCAGTAATCTTCCGGCTGGAAATAGATCAGTTTGGGTTTCTCCCCGATTTTGAGATCAATTGCGCAGTGCGGATGCTCAAGCAGGGGAACCCAGTGTTTGAAATGGGGGTTCACCTTGAACGTATAGTGGTTGTCATCCAGGAAAGGGAGTTTGGCAGCACCCGAATAGATCACAACCCGTTTATAGCCTGAAGTAGTCAACGCACGTTCATGGCGCAGGATGAGTTCATCAATATGCTGGGGGTATAGATCGGCCAGTTGCATATATTGGAGTTCCGAGTTGGTTGGCATAGAAGTTGGGCTTGCAGCGACACAGCACCGGATTAAGGGCGTGTCCGAAAAATCCAGTTGACACCACTGGAAATTGTTATTTATTGTACACAATAACACATAGAGGCAAAGCGCTTTTTATTGCGAACTGCGTCCGAGCCGTATCCCTACCGCGCAACAATGATGAGGAAGTCAAATGCAGATCAATTGGAGTGGCGTTTTCCCCGCAGCTACTACTCAGTTCAACGCCGACGAGAGCATTAATATTCCGGCCACCCTGGAACACCTGGAGGTGATGCTGAATGCCGGCATCAACGGCCTGGTAATGCTCGGCACTGTTGGGGAAAACTGCTCCCTTAGCCAGGCGGAGAAGTTTGCGATACTGGAGGCGACCGTAAAACACATCGCTGGACGAGTACCTGTATTGACTGGCGTCTCCGAGTACACAACAACCCAGGCACAGGAATTTGCCCGCGCCGCCAAGCGCGCAGGCGTTGATGGCCTGATGGTATTACCACCGATGTCCTACAAAGCCGATGGGCGTGAAATTGTCGCGCACATCCGCGGTGTCGCCGAGGCTACCGACCTGCCGGTAATGGTTTACAACAACCCCGCCTGCTACGGCGTCGACGTATCCGCAGAAGCGGTTGCCGAACTCGCGCAGATACCGAACATTGTCGCGGTCAAGGAAGCTTCCGATGACCCGCGGCGCCTGACAGATATCGCCAACCTGGTTGATGATGACTTTGTTCTGTTTTGCGGCGTCGATGACCTGGCCCTGGAAAGCCTCGCGCTTGGCGCACACGGATGGATATCCGGACTGGTGAACGCATTCCCACAGGAAAACCGCCTGCTCTGGGATCTCGCCACCAGCGGAAAACTGGGAGAGGCTCGCAAAGTCTACCGCTGGTATACCCCCCTCCTCCACCTGGACACCAAACCCAAGCTGGTGCAGTACATCAAGCTCGCGGTTCAGGAATGTGGCTACGGCAGCGAACTTTGCCGCAATCCACGACTCCCCATTTGCGGCGAAGAGCGCGAGGAAGTACTGCGGATAATCCGCCAGGCCATTGCTACCCGCCCGACCATCAACTGAGCAGGATGAGTGGAGAATTTGCGATGTACACAGCCCCTATCCTGGTAGCGGGTGAGTGGCGTCAAGCGGCCGAATGCGGCCGCTTTCAGCCGCTCAATCCAACTACCCGCACGCCCATTGAACTTTATTTCCCTGTATCCAGCTGGAGCGACTGCGACGCAGCGCTCGAGCACGCAGCGCAGGCTGCGCACGCATTGAAGCAGTTGCCGGGGGAATCCCGAGCCGTCTTCCTGGAACGCTACGCCGACAAAATTGAAAGTGCGGCTCTGGAAATCTGCCAGATTGCGCACGAGGAAACCGGTCTGCCGCTCGAACCGCGACTGTTGAATGTGGAACTCCCGCGCACAACAAACCAGCTTCGCCAGGCTGCCGCAGCGGCCCGCACCGGCGGCTGGGCACAGGCCACGCTGGACACGAGCGCCAATATCCGCACCCTGCGCGCGCCGATCGGCCCGGTTATTGTATTTGGCCCGAATAACTTCCCCCTGGCATTTAACGGCATCGCAGGCGGCGACTTCGCAGCGGCGATCGCGGCAGGAAACCCGGTGATCGCCAAGGCGCACTCGGCTCATCCACACACCTGCCAGAAGCTCGCCAGGCTCGCATTTGCGGCGCTACAGGAGGCTGGCCTGCCTGCCGCAACCGTACAGATGCTCTATGGCACGGCAAGAGAGGACGGCTTGCGCCTGGTAAGTGACCAGAGAACTGGTGCGAGTGCATTTACCGGTTCACAAAGCGCCGGCCTGGCGCTAAAGAAAGCCGCGGACGAAGCCGGCAAGCCGATCTATCTCGAGCTCTCGAGTATCAACCCGGTCTTGATTCTAAAGGGGGCACTGGAGCAACGGGGCCCGGCCATCGCCGAGGAATTTGCGACAAGCTGCCTTATGGGTACCGGCCAGTTTTGCACAAACCCTGGGCTGGTCATTCTTCCCAAGGGCGATACCGCCGACACCTTCGTGCGCCAGTGTGCGGCACTGTTCGATGAGGCTCCAGTGGGCACCCTGTTGAATAAAGGTACCGAGGACAGTCTCAAGCGTGCGGTACGCCAGCTGCAGGATACCGGAGCGGAATGCCTGACCGCCGCCAATACCGCAGATCCAAACCGCTGCTGCCAGCCGAACACACTGCTCATCGCCGACGGCCAGCAGTTTCTGCAGAACCCCCACGGATTCCAAACGGAAGCTTTTGGCAACGCTGCCTTGCTTATCATCAGCAGCAGTACCGTGGAAACCCGGCAAATCCTGGAGCGCCTGGAAGGGAACCTCACGGGCTGCTTTTACACGGCTGCAGACGGAACCGACGATGCTGACTACGAACAGCTGGAACCGGTAATGCGCAACAAGGTTGGCCGCCTACTTAACGACAAAATGCCAACGGGTGTTGCGGTTTCGCCTGCGATGAACCATGGCGGCCCCTACCCCGCTTCCGGCCACCCCGGATTCACCGCGGTGGGTATACCCGCTTCGCTGCAACGATTCAGCAAGCTTGAGTGCTACGACAATGTGCGCCCACACCGCCTGCCCCCACTGCTGCAGGATAAAAACCCCTGCGAGGCCTGGCGTTTGGTGGACGGCAACTGGACACAGGGTGATGTCACGCACCTGTGACAATCCCGATGTGATTTTCAGAGGCGGCTACGAGCCATTCACCGTAAAATCTAAAAATAATCTGGAGAATGTTGGTGTCAGTTCAGTCCCATTTCAGTATTGATGTCGTCGATTCCCATACCGGCGGCGAGCCGACGCGAGTGATCATCGCGGGCGGCCCCGATCTTGGCAGCGGCAGTATGGCCGATCGACTACAGCGCTTTCGTACCCAGCACGACCAGTTTCGCTCCGCCGTCATTTGCGAACCCAGGGGATCCGACGTCTGGGTCGGCGCGATGCTGTGCACACCGGTAAACCCGGAAAGTGCAGCCGGGGTACTCTTTTTTAACAATGTGGGTTATCTCGGGATGTGCGGTCACGGCACAATTGGTGTCGCTGTCACGCTTGCCCGCCAGGGGCTGATCGCACCCGGCGCGCACCGGCTTGAGACTCCCGTGGGCGATATCTCGTTTGTGCTGCACAACAACCACCGCGTAAGCCTGGATAATGTTTCCAGTTACCGTTACCGCAAGTCGGTGTGCGTTGAAGTACCGGGTATTGGCTCTGTTACCGGTGATGTCGCCTGGGGCGGAAACTGGTTTTTCCTGATCGGAGATCACGGCCTGCCACTGGAGGCAGATCAGGCCGGACATCTTACGGACTACTGCTGGCGTGTGCGACAGGCGCTGAAGCAGCAGGGTATTTGCGGCGAAGACGGAACCGAAATCGATCACATCGAGCTGTTTGGCCCCCCGTCGGATCCGCGCAAAGCCGACAGCAAAAACTTCGTATTGTGCCCGGGCAAAGCCTACGACCGATCGCCCTGTGGCACCGGCACCAGCGCAAAACTTGCCTGCCTGTATGCCGACGGGCTCCTTGACGAGGGGCAAACCTGGCGGCAGGAAAGCATCATCGGCAGCGTCTTCGAAGGGAAAGTGCGTAAAGACGAAGACGCGCCGGATGGCCGGCCGCGGATCATCCCTACGATCACCGGAAGCGCCTATGTGTGTGCGGAATCCAGATTGATCATGGACCCCGAAGATAGCTTTGCCTATGGCATTTAAACAAAAAGCGGATCGCCTTCGGGCTGATCCGCTTTGATAAGGCCTGTGAATTAGCCTTGATTTTCAGGGTGGTTAATCGCCTTAACCTGCTGACCAGGGTTAAACCGTCTCCTTCGCATTCAGGTATTCGATCATGCGTGATACCGCCTCACGCTGCTCCCGGATATGCGAAGACAAGGCCTTTCTGGCCCCCTTCCAATCCCTTGCCAACAGGCACTCGACGATTTCGCAATGCTCCCGCGCCATTTCGCGCTTCACTTTTTCATCAATGACCGCGTAATTGAACAATGCATTGTAGAAAGGACTGTAACGCTTGAAAAACTCGACGATATACCGGTTACCACAGCGTTCTATCCAGTAATCGTGCAGGTCAAAATCCAGTTCCGATTTGGCGGCACCCTTCCCCGGCTTATTCGCTTTCAGCAGCTGATTCAGCTCGTCATCGGTGAACTGGCCCCGAGCGAGCTCCAGGGCTTTGAGCTCAAGCATCTCACGGATATCCAGGTAGTCGTGCATATCCTGCTCACTGAACGGCCGGACGCGCCAGCCACAACGTGGCACATGTTCAATCAGCCCCGCACCCGCCAACCGCGAAAAGATCTGCCGCACCACCGTGCGCCCCGCGCCATACTGTTCTGCGGTGGCCTGCTCCCGCAGATACTCCGAGTCCTGGTTGAGGCTGCGCGCAATTACCTCCTCGCGAATCTCATCGTAGAGCCTGCTCTCGGTGGCATCGGGTTTGGGCGACTCCAGGACTACGCCTTCCAACGCTTCCGGCACCGCTTCCAGACGGCCATTGTCCTTCCGGCGAATCACGCCTTCCTCAACCAGCTCATCGATCGCGTGGCGCACCGGGGTCAAACTGACCTTATAGTGTTCCGACATCGCCCCCAGCGTAAGCCGGTAAGGAAGACGGCCTTGTGCCTGGAGAACGGCTTTGACATCAGACTTGATGAATTCAGTAATGGTCATTGGGCCAACACTTGCTATTATTTTCCGCTTCCCGGGGGGCTATCGCGTAGCACCGCGGGTATTGAATGTAAAAACTTTACAGAAGATAGGCAGTATCGCCCATGTTGGAAAAGCTGAGCAAGCTGCTCGATGTCGAGCAGCTGGACACCAATCTCTTTCGCAGCCGTCAGCACGTGGAAAATCACCGCAAGGTGCTGTTTGGCGGGCAGGTGCTCGGACAAGCGCTGATGGCGGCCACCCGCACCGTCGAAGGGCGCCTCCCCCACTCTTTACATGCCTACTTCCTGCGCCCGGGAAGCAGTGAAAAGCCGGTCATCTACGATGTTGACCCAATCCGCGACGGCGGCAGCTTTACCACCCGGCGCGTAGTCGCCCGCCAGAATGGCAAGGCCATCTTTAATATGTCCGCGTCTTTCCAGATTGACGAGCCGGGTTTTGACCACCAGGACTCCATGCCGACCGAAGGCGTCATACCTCCGGAGGGGTTAAAAAATACCCAGCAGCTGGCTGAAGAGATGGGCATGGCGACAGCCGCAGACGACCAGCGCCGATTTATGGTCGACTTCCGCCCGGTGGACCCAAAAAGCTATTTTGACCGGGCTGCCCGTGAGCCCCGCTGCATGTTCTGGTTCAAAGTCGACGACAGCCTGTCCGATGACCCGGTCGAGCACCGCAGCGCACTTTGCTACGCTTCAGATATGGCGTTGCTCGGCACCAGCCTGCAGCCCCACCCGATATCCCTTTACGATCGCAACCTGATGCCGGCGAGCCTTGATCACGCCATGTGGTTCCACCGCAAGTTCCGCGCTGATGAATGGCTGCTCTATGTGACCGACAGTCCGTCCGCCAGCGGCGCGCGCGGCTACTGCCGCGGCCAGATTTTCACCCGCGATGGGATACTGGTAGCCTCCACTACTCAGGAAGGTTTGATCAGGCAGATCAAGGGCTGACGGGGCCCGGAATAAAATTTTCCACCCCAACACTAAATTTAATGAAATCAGTGGTTTACAGATGCGCGGCGGCTGCTATAATGCCGCCCACTTCTTCAGGAAGAGGAAGAAAATCTCGATCTCAAGCTGAGACGAGATCAAAATCGGTGAGTAGCGCAGCCTGGTAGCGCACTTCGTTCGGGACGAAGGGGTCGGAGGTTCGAATCCTCTCTCACCGACCAAAATTTAGAAAAACCCGCCAATAGGCGGGTTTTTTTATGTCTTTTTTTCGCGTAGCCCTGCTTATTTAGGATGCCCTACGCAGACTTTTTTCCGTACACACCAACTCCCGGGACACAGCCGGGGACACACCTGCCAAACAGTCTCAAGAAAGCCCCATCCCGCCCCGGCTTTCAGTGTTCCAACTCTCCCCTCACATGCCCCCTACCCAACGCCCCGCCCAAGCATGAACAACGTGCATATAAATAATTGATGCTCGCACCCAATATTGCTATTGTCGCCAATAACAATATTGGGTGCTGATATGGCTCGAGAAACTGCATTTCAAAGAATTCAAAACCATTACCTACACCAGCCCAGCCTGCCAACGACAGCGGAATGGCCGATGGTTGACACCATCGACATGCACACCGCAGGCGAACCCCTTCGGGTAATCCTTGCCGGATTCCCTGCATTACCAGGAAACGACGTCCTCTCCCGCAGGAGGTCAGCGCGGGAACAATACGATGACTTACGCAAAGCGCTAATGTGGGAGCCCCGCGGGCACCGGGATATGTACGGCGCGATACTGGTTCCACCCAACGATGATGACGCGGACTTCGGAGCCATTTTCATTCACAACGAGGGCTATAGCACCATGTGCGGGCATGCGGTAATTGCACTGGCAAAGCTCGCGGTGGAGATGGGCTGGGTCGAACCCTGTGTAGACGCTGAAACGCCCGTCGTCATTGATGCACCTTGCGGGCGGATTCAGGCCTTCGCCAGGACTGATGCCCATGGCTGCGTACTTTCTACACGCTTCCTCTGCGTCCCCTCCTTCGTACTAGCCCGCGATCAATCCGTTTGCCTGCCCGACCTTGGCACTATCCGCTACGACATTGCTTACGGTGGTGCCTTTTACGCTTATGTAGATGCGCACCAGCTGCCCTTCTCCCTGGCACCGGAAAATCTAGAAGAAATAATTCGCGTGGGCCGCGCCATAAAAGCAGCAGTGAATCAGCAGGGGCCCTCGATTGAGCACCCCGCTGAGCCTGACCTGAGCTTTCTTTATGGCACCATTTTTATGGACATGAGCCAGCTCCCGGAATCGACATCTGAACCAGCGAGCGATAACCGGATACTCAGTGGCAATGTTTGCGTATTTGCGGATGGAGAATTGGACCGGTCACCAACCGGTTCCGGAGTTTCCGGTCGACTGGCACTGCACCATGCGCAAGGCCGGCTCACGAAAAACCAGACACTTCACGTAAAGAGCATAACCGGAGGCGTTTTTACCGGAAAAATTTCCGAAGCCCTCGATTATTGCGGTCACGCAGCGGTAATTCCAGAGATCAGTGGCACCGCCCACATCACAGGGCAACACCGTTTTTATATCGACCCAGCCGACCCATTAAAAGACGGCTTTCTGCTCGGCTAAATCCTATCCACCAACAGACACATTAGTAACATGCAATATATTGACGCCGATGCCGTACAGCAGGCACTAAAATATCCGGAACTGATCGATGCATTGAGAGAGGCATTCCGCGCTCAAAATGTGACAGTGCCACCGCGCCACCATCATCACTATCGTTACTCGGCCAACCATGAAAACGAAAATACCCTGCTGCTAATGCCCGCGTGGCAGGCCGATGGATTCCTCGGAATAAAAACCGTTGTGGTTGCGCCGGACAATCGCGAGCAACCATCGATTCAAGGGCAATATACGCTTATCGACGCTGCCACAGGCGCACCGAAAGTGGTCATGGACGCAGCGAGTATTACCGCGCGACGCACTGCCGCAGCTTCAGCGCTGGCCGCGGACTATCTGGCCCCCATCAATGCCAGCACCCTGCTGATGGTCGGCACGGGAACCCTGGCCCCGGAACTGATACGCGCTCACGCCTGCGTCCGACCAATCAAGGAGGTGTTGATTTGGGGCAGAGACCCTGACAAAGCGCAGGCGGTTGCAAGGTCCCTTATCGGCGAACCTTTCAACGTCAACATTTGCAATGACATACAGTCCGGCATGCAGAGGGCGGATATTGTCAGCTGCGCCACCATGAGTAAAACGCCGCTGCTGTTCGGTAAATGGTTGCGCGAGGAGCAACATATCGACCTGGTGGGCGCCTACCGCCCCGATATGCGCGAAGCCGATGACCTCCTGGTCAAGCGGGTCGCGCTCTATGCCGACGTGTTGCCTCACGCCCTTTCCGAAACCGGGGATCTCGCCATCCCTATCGCGGAGGGCATTATCGACCCGCAGTCCATCCTCGGCGACCTGCCCAAGCTCTGCCAGGCAAAGGCGCCACTACCAAGATCGGGCGTCACCTGCTTCAAATCGGTCGGCCAAGCCCTGGAAGACCTGGTTGCCGCGCAACTTACCTACAAGCGAATCGCAGGAAGCAGTAAAACCGATCACAAAACGGGCATTTTCCACACTGAAACACTTTGAGCTTTCTAGCCTGGCACTGTTAACCTTCTCTGCGGTCATACCATGTAACGGCCCCCGTAGGTAACCAGAGCCAGATAGTATTCATGCTCCAAAGTACGTTTTTCATTTCGACCGGCCGGGCCGCTATTGCTGCGGCCCTTCTACTCATTGGCACCGCGCTTGCGATTAGCAGTGCCTCTGCAGCCGAACGCCAGTACTACGATATTCTGTACAAAACACAGCTGGACCCGGAAAGCGGTCTGGCGGATGTGGAAATTTCCTTGTCTGGCGCTCAGTTACCAACCCAGCTGACATTACACCTGGATCCCGACCGGCATAAAAACCTGGATGGAGACTCCCTCACAATTGAAGGTGAGAATGCAGTCTGGACCCCCAAGGGCAAACAGGATTCCATCCATTACCAGTTTGTGATCGACGCGAAAAAGTCGTCGGGCAGTTACGACTCCCGCATCATCAACAAGTGGGCGATTCTACGCAGTGACAAACTGATCCCCCCCATCTCCGCGCGTGCACCGCAAGAGCTTCAGTCCCGTGCCACCCTGGAGGTGGTGACGCCGAAAAAATGGAATACCCTCGCCCCTTACGTCAAAGATGAACAGGGCATTTTCCAACTTAAAGATCCCGGGCGCCGCTTTATCCGCCCCAAAGGCTGGCTGATCTCGGGACGGATCGGCAGCCGGCAGGACATTATCGACGGTACCGATACCGTAATTGCTGCTCCCCTTGGTAAGAATATTCGGCGCCAGGACACGCTCGCGTTCCTGAGCTGGACACTTCCGGAGCTGAAAAAAGTCTTCCCGCAATTCCCCGAGAAATTACTGATCGTCATGGCCGGTGACCCCATGTGGCGCGGGGGACTTTCCGGCACGCGCTCCTTGTTTATCCACTCCGACCGCCCGCTGATTTCGGGCAACCGCACCAGCAGCCTCCTGCATGAGCTGGTCCACGTTGGGACCGGGATTCGTGGCGACCACGAAAGCGATTGGATCGTCGAAGGCATCGCCGAATACTATTCACTGCAGACGCTGCGCCGCACCAAAGGCATCAGTGAACGTCGATACCAGCAGACCCTTGAAGCGCTCAAGACGTGGGGCGAGGAATCGCCCAACCTGTTGGTCAAGCGCTCATCCGGGCCAATCACTGCACGTGCGGTATGGGTACTGCACTGCGTCGACACCGCTATTCAGGAGGCCAGTGACGGCAAGCAGAGCCTGGATAATGTGGTGACATCGCTGGCCGCAGATCGCGGCAAGGTCACATTGAAGAAATTCCGCACACTGGTGAACAAGGCCGCCGGCGAGGAAATCACCTTGCTCGACCGCGAATTTCTTGAAGGCAAAAAAAAGCCCTGACGACGGGGGGGGAGAGCGTCAGGGCCAAGACCATTAGGAGTGAAACTTGGAGGATTTCATCCTTACAACACACATGGACACCCGTATGGAGGAAGGTGCCCGGGCCGGCACTACTAAACACGACTTGGGGGAGATGTGTGCTAGCCAGCTACACTCAGTATTGTCGACGGCCCCGGATTTGCCAGCGCACTGGGCGAATAACTTAGATCAATTGGGAATAGATCCCCCTCCCCCAATTTGGAAAGTTAATTAAGCCCGCAACAGCCATTCATCCGAATTCTGCCTGTCGCTTTCTATTTCGCGGCAGGCCACATTTCAGTCAGGAAAAAAAAGATAAACCCCACGGTCAATTACCCCTTGACTATTAGAGCCCAATCCCTAGAATAGCGCCCTCTCAACGCACCACATGGCGCGTAAGTATCAGAAAACGCTAGGATTTTTGGCAAGAGTCAGATAGAATCAGCAGCGTTTTTTACGCCTCAGGGCGAACACCTATGGCTAGGTGGCAGAGTGGTCATGCAGCGGACTGCAACTCCGTGTACGCCGGTTCGATTCCGACCCTAGCCTCCATTTTCTCTGATCAATCACCTAGTGATTGGTTGGCAGCACCAGCTCCAGTGAACGATTCACTGTGTGTGGACCATCTGCCCGGATGGTGGAATTGGTAGACACAGGAGACTTAAAATCTCCCGACCTTTTGGTCGTGCCGGTTCAAGTCCGGCTCTGGGCACCACGTTTCCCGATGCACTGTAAATTACCCAGCACATGGGTGCCGGCACCCGATTGCACCTTGCGCGCGCCCTCCCCTACTGACCTCTAACGAATACTCCCGGCAGGGATCTTCCGCCAAGCAAAATCACGCTGAAGCCCATCGTATTTTCGTTCCACCTCGCCGCCTGTCCTATGCTCTTTCTAGATTTTCGCAGGGCCACTTAATTGGATGGACAGCATTTTTATTGGATTCCTGGTGCTCGGAATTCTTTCCTGGCTACTTTCCAAATTTTACCGATGGCTTGGCAGGCAGCTCAGGCGGGCACACGATACGCTGGAAGTGCTTACCGGCTTATCGGCAAAGCTTGCCTGCTCGGCAAGGCATATTTCTGGATTTGATCGCAGCAGGATACTGCACGACCTAAAGGGCTACTCATGGGCCTTTCGCTTTGTCGACCTCAAGTTCGAAAACAGCCAAGTTATCGCGCGCATTGGCAGAATTCGGCAGTCGCGAGCCACTTATCACAAAGGGCTAGGCTGCACACTGGGCAGCACCCTCCTATACGATCCTTCGCGTATTCGAGTCCCCACGATCACACCTGATCACCATACCTGGCCACAGGAAGGGAACAGCGGACACTCTTCCCTGAAAGCCGAAGCACTCCTCGATCAAATACTCAAAGAAGATCTGGAGAACCAACTGGAAACTCGTGCACTGATCGCGATCCAGAATGGGGAGCTGGTTGCGGAATCCTATGCGCCCTTAATTTCCAGGGAAACGAAGCTGCTGGGCTGGTCGATGGCGAAGAGCCTGACTGCTTTACTAGTGGGACGCATGGAAACACTTGGCCTTGCGGACATTCACGCGCAAAACCTGTTTGCCGAATGGCACGGCGATGGTAAATCGCGCATAACCCTCCAACAATTACTGCAGATGTGCCCCGGCCTGGCATTTGATGAAAATTACGCGCCCGGAAGCGACGTAACCCGCATGCTGTTCACCACGCCCGGCACGGCCGACTACGCCCTGCGGAGCAAGCTCCAACATCCGCCCGGAAGCCACTTCCACTATTCATCCGGCACCACCAATTTGCTGGCACTGTGGATGCACCGGAAACTGGGGGGCACGCAGGCGTGTATTGATTTTCTGTTTCGGGAGTTTCTGGAGCCACTGCAGATGGCCAACACGCTGCTGGAAACCGACGCCTGCGGCGTATTTACCGGAAGCTCCTACGCCTACGCATCGGCTCGAGACTGGGCAAGGCTCGGCCAACTCATCCTGGACAACGGCTGCATCGGCAGCCAGGCGCTAATCAGCCCTGACTGGATTCACAGAGCAACAAGCCCAAATACGAGCGCCAATGATCCACGCTACGGGTACCAACTATGGCTGAACTCCGCCCCGGGTACACCGCCGCGCTACCAAACACTGCCAGCGGATGCCTGCTTCATGCTCGGCAACCGCGAACAAAAGCTCATGGTCTGCCCCAGCCACAGAGCAGTTGTGGTACGCCTGGGCTGGACGAGCGGTGATTATCCGATGGAGCGCCAGTTTGCACGCATCCTGAGCTGCCTCGGCAATCCCTAGCGGCATCACCACTGAATCCACCCCAAGCCCCGCCCCAGGATCCAAGGTCAGCCCTGATGAGCGTCCAGCATCGCGAGAAACAGGCGCTGCTCGACTTCCGTTGCCTGCAGCCCATATTTCTCGACGACCGCCATAAAGCGCTGCAGATAGAATTTTTTTACCGGACCGTAAGGTGGCATCCACTCATTCGGACCCAGGTGCCCCTTGCTCTGGTTACGGCCATCATCGACCAGCCACAGGTTGTCGGGGTCTTCAGCAAACTGGCGCTTCAGCTCCCGGCTCCAGTTTGCCCCGCCATGATCATGGGCCCATTTGAGCGGGACTATGTGCTCTACATCCAGATCCGATGCCAGCTCGAAAAAGCTACCCGTGTAAGGATCCATCCACAGACCGCTCACAACCTTGCACTCCCGGCCATCGCTGAATGTCACCGGTGCGAGTGAGAAGCGAATCAACAGCTCATGCCGCGTATCCTGGCAATCACTGTCTCGGTCAGACCATCTCGGCAGCCATTCCGCGCGCTTATATCCACCGCCCTGCGCGGACGCTTCAGCAACAGCGATACCAGCGAGCGCTGCCAGCAAAACCATCGCGGAACCAAAGCGAGAGAATGACCAATCCGATTGAATGAATTTATTGCGCTGCAACACAACCCCCTTCCCTTATTAGATCAACCCAAATGGGACGATCGTACATTAGAGGGGTTGGCGCGAATATCCTTGATGTGAGATCTGTGAAGCCTGTTGCAACACGGCGATACGCAGCGGAGGCTATGGGAAGCTATGACGGTGCGGGGCTGGATTCAAGCCCCCAAAAAAAGCGAAAACGCCCGACTTACAAAGCCGGGCGTTTGAAATTTCAGCTGGTCGATAGCGCGCAGCTGTCAGCGTATTGGCTACGAATCCTTTTCGCTCGGGGCGGTTTCGCCAGCCAATGCTGGCCAGGCGGCTTTCAGGTAAATGATCATGGTCCAGAGTGTCAGAGCGGCGGCGACATAGAGCAAGATATAGCCAATGGTTTCCATCACCGGAAACTCTCGCACATCAAACGCCAGCAGGACGATGATTGCAGCCATCTGGGCCGTCGTTTTCACCTTGCCGATGTAGTTCACCGCAACGCTGCTGCGCAGGCCGAGTTCGGCCATCCATTCCCGCAGCGCGGATACCGCAATTTCACGGCCAATAATTACCGCAGCAGCAATCGTGAAGAAAATGTAGTTGTGGAGATCAACCAGCAGCACCAGGGCGGTCGCCACCATCAGTTTGTCGGCCACCGGATCCAGGAAAGCGCCGAACGGCGTGCTCTGGTTATACTTGCGCGCAATGTAGCCATCCAGCCAATCAGTTGCCGCAGCAACAGAAAATATCAGCGCGGAAGCAAAGTAGCTCCACTTGTACGGAAGGTAAAATACCAGCACCAAAACCGGAATCAGAGCTACACGCAGCAGGGTAAGTTGATTGGCAAGGGTCATGCTGGTCCTTATATCGCTGAACACACTTCGTCGGCAGTGCGTAACTTAGCAAGCCCTGCCCTAAAAATAAACGTCATCATGGTTTCCCGGAGCCAATTGAATACTCGATCGCTGTAGCGGGAACCTTTATCACCCGGCAGTAAACACTACTCATGATGCAGAGCGGAGTATATATCCTGGGCAAGTTTTCGGCTCACGCCTTCCACGCTGGCAATTTCATTGGCCGTAGCCCGGCGCAGCTCCTGCAACCCGCCAAAGTGATGCAGCAAGGCTCGACGGCGGGCGGGGCCCACCCCCGGAATCCCTTCGAGCGGCGACTCACGGCGCTTCTTGTCGCGCCGCTGTCGATGGCCGGTAATCGCAAAGCGGTGAGCTTCATCCCTGACCTGCTGCATCAGGTGCAGCGCTGGCGAATCCGCATTCAATACCATCTCGCGGTTTTCCGCCACTACATGCAAAGTTTCGAAGCCAGCCTTGCGCGTTGTCCCCTTGGCGACACCGATGATCTGCACCCCGGACACACCAAGCTCATTTAATACATCGACCGCCTGCGCCACCTGCCCTTTACCACCGTCAATCAGGAGGATATTGGGGAACCGCCCCTCCCCGCTGGATAGACGCGTGTAACGGCGCTTGAGCGCCTGGCCCATGGCCGCATAATCGTCGCCGGCCGCGACGCCTTCAATATTGAACCGCCGGTAGTCTGACTTCACCGGCCCACCGGTATCGAAGACAACGCAGGAGGCAACCGTCGCCTCGCCACTGGAATGACTGATATCGAAACATTCGAGCCGCTCAGGCAGCTCCTCCAACCGCAACACTTCCTGCAGGTTTTCGAAGCGGCTTTGCAGCTTTTGCTGGGATGCGGTCCGGCTTTGCAGGTTTTGCATGGCGGCCTGCTGGGACATCTCCACCCAGGTCGCCCGGTTGCCACGGAGCTTGTGGGAAATTGCGATTTCGCGACCCGCGTGCGCACTCAACGCCTGCTGGATGACATCGCTGTCTTCAAGCAACTCCGACACCAGGATTTCCCGCGGCATCTCGCGCTGCGCGCCGAGATAAAACTGCGGTATGAATGCCGACAGCAGCTCATTAGCGCTCAACCCCAGCTTCTCGCTGGGGAAATAACTCCGGCTACCAAGAATTCGCCCCTGGCGGATAAACAGGATATGCACACAACAGAGGCCGCCCTCGGTGGCCACACCGAGCACATCGACATCCCCTGCCCCGCTCTCTGCAACCTGGTCCGCCTGTAACCGTCGCAACGCCGCAATCTGATCCCTCAGACGCGCGGCTTTTTCAAACTCCAGCGCACAAGACGCCGCCTCCATCTCTTCGGCCAGCTCGCGCATGATGGTGTCACTTTTACCGCGCAGGAACATCTGTGCATGGCGTACGTCAGCACCGTACTCCTCCTGACTGATATAGTCGACGCACGGTGCCGTGCAGCGCTCGATCTGGTATTGCAGGCAGGGCCGCGAGCGGTTGGCAAATACACTGTCTTCGCAGGAGCGGATGCGAAAGGTTTTCTGCAGGAAGTTCAGGCTATCGCGCACCGAAGACGCATTGGGAAATGGCCCGAAATAGTCACCTTTCTTGCGCTTTGACCCGCGGTGAAAAGCGATTCGGGGAAATGCGTCACTGGTGGACAGAAAGATATACGGATACCCCTTATCGTCTTTGAGCATGACGTTATAGGGTGGCCGCTGGGACTTGATCAGGCTTTGCTCAAGCACCAGCGCTTCCGTCTCACTGCGGGTAACCGTGACTTCGATATTCGCTATTTTCTCCACCAGCGCCATGGTTTTCGTGGTGAGCCCTGTGGCGCGAAAATAGCTTGCCAGTCGATTGCGCAGATTCTTTGCCTTACCGACATACAGCACGCCACCGCTGGCATCGAACATCTGGTAGACGCCCGGTTTTCGGGTGACGGTGGGAAGGAAACGTTTACTGTCAAACATCGGCTGCAGCTTCAAAAAAACAGGGGCCGCATGCGGCCCCTGTCTTCGTAATCTCATTCATGGGCGAACCCATATTCTACAACGCCTCCTCCGGATCGAGTACGTTGTGCTTTACCGCCAGCAAGGTGAGCTCCACGTCAGAGTGAATATGCAGCTTGTCAAAAATGCGGTATCGGTAGGTATTGACTGTTTTCGGGCTGACCGACAATGTCTCGGCAATTTCAGATACCTTGCTGCCATTCACGATCATGACCGCGGTCTGCAACTCGCGCTCGGAGAGCTCACCAAAGGGTGAACTGTTGCCCCCGCGAGTCTTGTTCCAAACCAGCTTGCCAGCAATCGAACTGCTGATATAGGTATCACCCGCCATGACAGCGCGGATGGCCCGCACCATTTCCTCCAGGTCTGCGCCCTTGGTGACATAACCTTTGGCACCGGCTTCGATCAGGCGGGTCGGGAAAAGCTCATCGTCCAGTGCGCTGACGGCAATCACTCGGGCATCGGGAAAGCGGCTTAGCACCTTGCGAGTGGCTTCCATTCCCCCCATCCCGGGCATTCTGACATCCATCAGAATCACGTCGAGCTCTGATTCACGCACAAAAGCAATGGCTTCCTCGCCGCTTTTGGCCTCGCCCACCACTTCGATATCGGCAACGTCACCCAGCATGCGCGATATTCCCATGCGCACCAAATCGTGATCGTCTACCACTAAGACTTTTATCAAATTAGCCCCAACTACGGATTCTCAGTCAGATCGCGCAAGATTTTCCTACAAGTTAGCACCCGCGCGAAACTGTGTTTCTTGTTTTTTTGCCCAACGGGAATTTCCCGCAAGTATCCATCCACAGAGCCTGATGAAAACATACCAGACAAAACAAGCGCTGCAAAGCGCGCTGACTACAAGGCTTAAAAGTGAAAAGTTATATCGAAGCTTGGCTTTCCAAACCAATATAACGGAAAGTAAGACTGACCCGGTCGATCATTCTGGCCTGGCTCTTCGCAACCTGATGCAACCAGTGCTGCTGCACTTCCCCTGAAGTCAGCAAAAGCGAACCATGTCGCAAAAGAACTCCCAGGGAGGCACCTTCACCTTTCGGCTTAAATCGAAGCTTTCTCGCTTGCCCGAGGCTGATGGTTGCAATAACGGGCAATTGCCCGAGCTCCGGCTCATCATCCGCGTGCCACCCCATACTATCCCTCCCGGTCCGATAGTGGTTGGCGAGCAGCGAATTAAATGACAGCCCGATACAGGCAAGGCGGGCACGGATTTCTGACAGCTCTGGTATCCAGGGCTCCGCCGTCTGCACTAGCCCGGACCAGCGGTAGTGAACACCGGCATCCCCCACGAAAGCGTGCCGGCGCGGAATCTGATGCGCGCGCCCGAACATCTTCAGGGTTGGACTGGTCCAGTGTAAGTTGTCGACACAGGCCGCCAGAACGACGCTCGCGTGATTGGAGTCGAGCCAGGCCGGCACATAGACTGCCCGCCCAGGGAATAGCGGAATATCCTCGGCATCAGGCAGTGCCAACAATTGCTCCGCCGCGGCAGCAAAGTCGAGTGGCAGTTTATCCTCAGGCGCGCTCAAACTAGCCCCCGGCGCGCCCTATACACCTGGGTAAAAACGGGGCTCAGGCTCGAGATCCACACCAAACTTCGCTTTGACATCGGCGGCAATTTCCATGGCGAGAGCGACAACCTTGCTGCCGCAGCAGTGGCCGGGGTTAATCAACACCAGCGCCTGCTGACTGTGGACGCCAACCCCTTCTCGCTCGAAACCGCGCCATCCAGCCTGGTCGATCAACCAGCCGGCAGCCAGTTTCCAGCCCTCGCCAGCGGCGAACGCCACCAGCTGCGGGTGCTGCTGACGCAGCTGAGTGTACTGTGCGTCATCGACAACCGGGTTTTTAAAGAAGCTGCCCGCATTCGGAATCTGCACAGGGTTTGGCAACTTGGAGTTGCGAATGGCAATGACTGCGGCGGCGACATCCTGCGGCTTGAGGGTATCCTCAGCCACAGAGTTCGCAGCAAAATATTGCTGCAGTGCGGGATAGGACACCTGCGGCGCCCACTGGTGTGGCAAGCGCAGGCGCACCTCGCAGATCAGGTAACGATCGCGCGCATCCTGCTTGAAAATACTGTCGCGATAACCAAACCTGCACTCTTCTGCCGAAAATTCAACGAGTGCGCCGCTCTCGATTTCCATCGCAGTCAGGCTGTGAAAACTGTCTTTGAGCTCGACGCCATAAGCACCAATGTTCTGAATCGGGGATGCGCCTATATTTCCGGGGATCAGGGCAAGGTTTTCCAGCCCGCCGAGCCCTTCGGCAACGGTATGCATCACCAGCTGGTGCCAGTTTTCACCGGCGGCCGCGGTAATCTGCGTCTGGTTCCCCAGGTCTTCGAGCTTTAACCCCTTGAGGGCGACGTGCAGTGCCAGGCCCGGAAAGTCCCCGGTGAGCACAATATTACTGCCGCCGCCCAGGGGCAGTATGGGCAGCTGCTTCTCGCGCGCAAAATCCAGCGCAACCCGCAGCTCTTCGAGACTGGTCGCCTCGGCAAAATAGTCCGCGCGCGCGGCGATTGTCATTGTATTGAAAGGCTGGAGATCAATATCGCTTCGAATCATGTGCTACCGCTGTATGCCCCATCGCCAGTGTCAAACGAACAGATCGCGCATACGCTGGAGATCCTCGGCCGTATCCACTCCACCGGGCACCTCTTCCATGGCGTCGGCAACATGAATGGCCTGTCCGTGATAAAGAAAACGCAACTGCTCCAACGCCTCAAACTGCTCGAGCGGTGCCATTGGCCAGCTGACAAACAAGTTCAGTTGCGCCGCCCGGTAAGCATAGATGCCGATATGACGGCGCGGATTCAACCCCTCAGGCAGCGCATCCCTTGAGTTTGCAAAAGCGTCTCGCGGCCATGGAATCGGCGCCCTGGAAAAATAACGCGCCAGGCCACTCTCCTCGGCCACCACCTTAACGATATTCGGATTCAGGAAATCTTCGATGCGGGTTATCGGCTCCGCCAGAGTCGCTACGCCAGCTGCAGTATTTTCGGCCAGGTTTCGCGCAACCTGATCAATGACTGCAGGCGGGATCAGCGGCTCGTCTCCCTGAACATTCACCAGAATCCGATCCTGCGCCAATCCCAGATTGCTTGCCACTTCCTGCAGGCGATCGGTTCCCGAGGCGTGATCGGCGGAGGTCATGCAAATCTCACCGCCAAAGCCCTGCACCACTTCGGCAACACGCATATCGTCCGTGGCGACAACAACGCGCTCAGCGGCACTCTGGACGGCGCGCTCGTGCACGCGCTGCACCATCGGCTTGCCTGCGATATCAGCAAGAGGCTTACCAGGAAGGCGGCTCGATGCAAAGCGGGCCGGTATGATCACATCAAATGAAACAGGGGCAAGTTTGTCCGAAGCGCTCATGCGGGTTTAAAGCCCTCGATATGCTGGTGAATTCGCTGATAGAAGAGATCCGGCAACACTGCATGGACTTCAATGGCCCACCAGTGGCTCTGCCAGAAATCACGGCACTTTACTGCGTCTTTCATCGTCATGATGACCGGGGTTATACCGTCGAGCTGCAGCTCGCTCTGGCTGAACTGATGATGATCCGGAAAGGCCATTTCCATCACCGTATAGCCGAGGGCTCGCAGAGCATCGAAAAAACGCCGGGGATTACCGATCGCTGCCACACCGTGACAGGGCCCCAGATCGGGCCCGGACTCCAGTTTGAGCGTTGAGGTCTGATCCAGGTTGAACTGATGCCAGCGCGACGGTTGCAGCTGCATGGTGTAATCCAGGTGCTCCTCACATTGCGAGAGCACACGCTGAGAAGGTGGGCCATTTACCACCACCATATCCACACTTGCGAGCCGCTCAGTGGATTCCCGCAACGGCCCGCGTGGCAGCAAATGCTGATTGCCAAGCCCGCGGGATCCGTCGATCACACAGATCTCAAGGCTGCGCCAAAGGTCGTAATGCTGCAGGCCATCGTCAGACAGGATCACGTCACACCCGTGCTGTTCGATCAGCGCCTCGGCAGCCTGCGCACGCTTGGGCGACACCATGACCGGCAGCCCGGTCATCAGGTGCAGCATCAAGGGCTCATCCCCGGATTCCAGCGGGTGCGACTGCGCCGTAACGTTATAGGGGTAATGCTGGGCACGGCCACCGTATCCCCGGCTGATAATGCCCGGCTTTTTACCGCGCTCCTGCAACCAGCGCCCCAGCTCGGCGACGAGGGGCGTTTTACCCACCCCGCCCACGGTGATATTGCCGACCACAATGACCGGCACAGGCAGCGGAGCAGGCTTGCTGCGCAGTTTGCGCAGCCGCGAAGCCTGGCGAAAAGCCACTTCCAGCGGCGCAAGCAGCGGCAAGTACATGCGGCCAACGCCGCTGTCTCCACCTTCGCTCACCGGATACCAGCGTTTGTTAAACCAGTCTTCCAGAGACATTCTGCCCTACTCGCTCCCTCGTCCGCGTTGTTCTCGACTGAACCTCAAACTAGCCCAGGTGTTCACCAGTCTGCTGGCGCAACAGCAATGCATACCGGCCACCTTGCGCAAGCAGCTCCGTGTGCGTTCCGCTTTCCACAATTTGCCCCTGATCCATAACCAGGATGCGGTCCGCACTTTCAATGGTACTCAACCGGTGGGCGATCACGAAGGTGGTGCGGTTTTTCATCACCTCCGCCAGCGCGGCCTGAATGTGACGCTCAGATTCGTTATCCAGTGCGGACGTGGCCTCATCCAGCACCAGTACCGGCGCATCTTTCAATAGGGCCCGGGCAATCGCAAGTCGCTGGCGCTGCCCTCCGGACAGCATCTGGGCGTTATCCCCGAGAACGGTCTGCAACCCCTGCGGCAATTCCTGAATGAATTCCTGCGCGTGAGCAAGCTCAACGGCACGCATCACTTCGGCTTCGGATTTGCTGCCAAGCTCACCGTAGGCAATATTGCGATACACCGTATCGTTAAACAGCACAATATTCTGGGATACCAGGCTGATCTGCTCGCGCAGCGCCGCCACCGGAACCTGTGTAATGTCCACGCCATCCAGCAGGATCCGTCCGGACGTAGGTTCGTAGAACCGCGACAGCAGGCTCACCAGGGTACTCTTGCCCGAGCCGGACGCGCCAACCAGCGCCACGGTCTGACCGGATTCGACAGAAAAGTCGATATCGCTCAATACCGGTGGCCCCTTGTCGGTGTAACGGAACCCGAGATGCTCGAAGCGCACGGCGCCAGTGACCGGCTCAGGCAGTGCCAGATCACCGCCCAGAGGCTCCTTCGGCGCATCAAACACCTCGAAGATACTCTCTGCCGCGGCAATACCCTTCTGGATTTCCGCATACACCTCTGAAAGGTTACGTATCGGTTTCGCGAGAGAAGCCGCAGCACCGATATAGGATGCAAATACCCCGGGCGTCATCGACTCAACCATACCTGGCGCCAATGCGAACCAGACCAGCACGGCGGTCGCCAAACCCACCATGATCTGGATTACGGAAACACTGGCATTGTCGGCGACGACAAGCTTCATGAATTGCTGGCGGTTGGCATTGCTCGCGGCCTGGAAGCGACCATTTTCATACGTGCGACCACCGTACATCCTGACGACTTCGTACCCGTTGATCGCCTCTTGGGTAACGTGCGTGACGTCGCCCATGGTGTTCTGAATACGATGGCTCAGCTTGCGGAAACGCTTGCCCACCACGCTGACAATCACCGCAATGATCGGCACAAACAGGAAGAAGGTCAGGGTCAGCTTCCAGTTCACCATTAGCAGGTAGGTCAGCAACCCGATCGCGGTGAACGAAGACCGGATCATGGTCTTCAATGCCTTGGTAATGGAGTTGGTGACCTGCTCAACGTTGTAGGCGACCTTGGAAATGAGAAAGGCCCCGGTGAAGCGGTCAAAATAGCTGCTCGGCAGCTGACCGATATGCTCGAACAGCTCTGTGCGTAATTGATGGATAACCGCACGCGCCACATAAGCCAGGCCGTAGCTGCCGACAAAGTTTCCGATGGCGCGGAACACAATGATCATCAGCATAGCGGCCGGTACCAGCCAGCGCGCGGTATCCTGCGGCATCACACCGCCGGGGAAATGCCCGGCGACAAACTGGGACAGGAAACCCCGGCCCTGCTGGATACCCGCCCCCACGGCGTCGAGCAGAAGCTCGGTCACGGCAATCAGCGTGACTTCCATAAAGGAAAACAGCATGAAGCCCAGCACCGCAAGCACAAACAGCGGCCACTGAGGCAGTGCATACGATAACAGGCGGCGATAGGTACGGGCGCCATGTTCAGGCGTCTGCACGGGTAGAGGCGTTTTATCCATAGAATTCTTGGCAGTGTGTCCTGCACGGGCGCCGCCAACCTGGCGAAGCCCGCATCAGCAAGCCACCCGGGTGCGTCTCCGCAACCCCGAGTGGTTCAACACTATATAGATTACTGTTCGCCCGGCTGCCGGGTGGTGATACTGAGGTGGACAAACCCCAGCTGGCCAGCGGCATCCATGGCGCGAACCACTGCCTGGTGCTCGGCAGTGGCGTCTGCGGTAATGATCAGCGGGCGATTGTACTCCCCACCAGACACTTCCGACAGCGCAGATTTCAGCGTAGTCAGTTTCTTGTTGATCAGCGCGCGACCATCGACGGCGTAAGATCCATCCGCATTGATCAGCACTTCAATCGTAGAAGGCGGGTTATCTGCCTTGGGGCCTGCGGCCTCGGGCAGGTTCAACTTCAGGTGACTTTCCTTGGTAAAGGTGGTCGTCACCATAAAGAAAATCAGCAGCAGGAACACCACATCGATCAGTGGTGTGAGGTTGATCCCCTCCTGCTCTTTACTCTGGCGGCGAAATTGCATGCAGCGCTCCTCGGTTTGGCTCTGGGCGCTTACGCAGCTTCGATACGGCGGTCGCTATGCAGGGCATCAACCAGCTTTACCGCTTCCTGCTCCATGGTGACCACAATGGAATCCACCTTGCGCTGGAAATAGCGGTGCGCCATCAGCGCGGGAATGGCAACGGTCAAACCAGCTGCGGTGGTGATCAGCGCCTGGGAAATACCGCCGGCGAGCACGCCCGCATTTCCAGTGCCTTCCAGCATAATCGCGGTAAATACCTGGATCATCCCCACTACAGTACCCAGCAGGCCTATCAGTGGCGCCACCGCGGCAATGGTGCCAAGCACGTTCAAAAAACGCTCAAGCTCATGCACAACCTGACTGGCGGCTTCTTCAATGCTGTCTTTCATGACATCACGGCCGTGGCGGGAGTTGGACAGGCCGGCGGCGAAGATACGCCCGAGCTGGCTCGAATCACGCAGCTCCTTGATTTTTTCGGTGGTCAGCTGATTGTTTTTCAAACTGCTCCACACTTCACCCAGCAGGCCTCGCGGCGCGATCTTGCGCTCATTAAGGCTCCAGAGGCGCTCAATGAAGATGGCAATGACAGCAACAGAACAGAGCAGGATTGGCAGCATTAACCAGCCGCCGCTTTTTATAATTTCTAACACGTTTTCTATGCCCCAAAACAACGGAACGGAAAGTGACCGAACCTTGAACTTGAACGTAGCGAATTCAGGTCGTGGCCGGAGACTCTACCACAGGTCGTGGCGCGGGCTAAGCGCTCGCGGGGCATGTTTTTCATCCTTGTGAACAGGATTGCAAAACCTTCGGGGCCACCCAACCGCGCGCAAGCCGCATGAATACTATGTATCAAAAAGAAAAGCCGCCTTGCGGCGGCTTTTCTAGAGGACGGCAAGTCTTGAGAATTACTTACCGGGGCGCTCCGGGCGCTGCGGTTTTTCAGGGCGCTCGGCTTTTTCCGGGCGAACCGGTTTTTCCGGGCGATCCATTTTTGCCACACGCTCTACCTTGGGCGCCTTGGCGGTGCGTTCGGCACGGGCGAGGTCACGCTCTGCATGCTTCTCGGCACGCATCGCATCGCGTTCTTCATGGCGAGCAGTCTTTTCGCTCATGTCAGGACGGTTAGAGCGGATACCACTCATCACCTCACCCAGATTCACGCCAAGGGACTTGGCGATCTGTCCCCAGCCCATGCCATCTACCTGACGCATGCGCAGGATTTCATTCAGGGAAGCATGCGCGTCAAGCCCCATTTCCCCTTCAGCTGCTTCGGCCTGGGAAATACCAGCCAGCTGCTCGGCAAGCGCCATGGCTATCACGACGTTTCCGTAACCCATACCAGCGCCGCCCTCAGCGCCCTCTTCCACTTCCGGCGCATCGCCTGTTGAAACTTCAACTTCAACTACAACGCCTTCATCAGCGCCATCTTCGCCTTCAGCGACCACTTCAACAAAATGGATACTGCCATCGCGCAATCCGGCCACTACATCCTGGGCTTCCTGTTCGCCACCGAAGAAGTCGCTAAACATACCGGCAATGCGGTCACCGGGCACAGAGCTGGCTACCTCAACCACCTCGACATCAGTCTCAGGTAAATCTTCATCAGCCCAAACCTGCGGCATTACAACAACGCCCGCCAACGCTGCGGCCAGTGCTGTCGCTTTAAATGGAAGCTTCATCCTGCTTTCTCCTGGTTACTCTGGTTACGCCGGCAACTTTTGCGTGCCGGCATCGTCATCATCAAAATAAGTTTGCGTTAAGCCGGGGATCAATTTGCCGGACGGTAGCTGACCTGAACGCCAAATCCCTGATCCGGGCTGCCGTCGGCCAAGCCGATATAGCCATACACCATCCCGCTCCACTGATTGCTGAGCTTGTGACTGTAATAGCCAAATACTTCGGTCTGCCTGTCGGCCTGGGCGGTCGCTGCCTGCTGGTAATCCAGGGAAGCACCAACGCTTGCAATGTCACTGAGGCGATAACCGCTGCCCACGGAGGTATACCAGACATCACGCAGTTCTACGTCAGGCAGGTCGCCCTTGTATTTTTTGGCGAGAGTGACAAACGGCGTAAAGTCACCCATCACTGTGAATACTTCGGCCTGCAGGGTGTAATCCGTCTCGCCGGTACCCAGCCCCTTGTCTTCATCAGCCAGCGGCACCTTGTACTTCGCAGAGAGGTCAACAAAGTACTGTTGTGCGATTGGCTCAAGGCTATAGGTACCCGTCAGCCACAGGTCGCCGAGACCGGAAGCACTGGAGATAACTACTTCATCAGCACCGCTGTTGCCACCGCCATTACCATTGCCTTTGCCTTTGCCCGGACCGACAAGAAATCCGCCGTCACCACCGGGAATCACACCACCGGGGCCCTCGACCTGCGTCCATGGCAGGGAGGCCTTGAACGTCCAGCTCGCATTCGGGGAATAACTTGCGGTAAATGGCATGGATACGATGTCAGTGTCTGCGGTATCACCGTAATCACCGCTACTGATATCGGTACCGAGTGTGTATTTCCACTCCGCGGCGAGACTAACGCCGGGAATCGCAATGCCCGCGGCTACGAGGATCGCTCCGGCTACCTGACTAATTTTCATACGATCAACCAAAACTACTATTGTTGAAATTACATGGCACGATAGCACCGAGTCCACGGCATAAACTTTGACCCAGCTCTCATCCGCACCTCATTAACATGTGCAAACCCCATGAAAATGCGTTCTTGCGACCGGCTCCGCAACGCCTGCACCAACATCATCATGTACCGGCCGCACAAGACGCCGAGACACCCGCGCGCTCTTCGGCAAACCAGAACCTGAGCGACTCGCGGGCGCAATCAATGTCTGGCATCGACTGGCCCTCGCGCCACGAGAAGCGGATGGCTCCCAGGCTCGCCGTGTTGAACATCTTTACCCCGGCCGACCGGTAACGGCGCGTCACCTGGGGATGGGGATGCCCGAAGTGGTGCCGGTACCCGGTACTGAACGCCACGAACTCCGGCCGCGCCCATTCGATCAGGGCCTGAGACGAGGAAGTTCGCGAACCGTGATGAGGGGCCACCAACAGGTCAACCGGTGCAAATTCGGGGAACCGCTGCGCCAGCTCCCGCTCCACCTGTCGGGAAATATCCCCGGTAAGCAGAATCCGTGTTTCTCCCCAACGCAACAGGCCGACACAGCTGTGGTCATTTTCTTCCCCGCTGATCGGACCGGGTGCCCCCACCGGATCCGGCCACAGCCATTCAAGTGTGAGACCACCCCAACGCTCTACTTTGCCGGCCACACACTGGCTGGTGGATCCGAGAACAGATGAGCCCCCAGCCAACCTCTGGCCAAGCGCCCCGGGCGCGATCAATGCGCGAACCTGAACCGACTGAGCCAACCCGGCCACGCCGCCCGCATGGTCGCGATCGCCGTGGCTTACCACCAGCGCATCCAACGCGCGGTGGCCGTTACCGATGAGAAAGGGCGCGACAATAGCCCGCCCGGCGCTCCAACCGCGATTGGTATCCGCACCTGCGTCCACTGCCAGCTGGTGATCGCCGGTATCGACAACCACCGCCAGCCCCTGTCCCACGTCCAACACCGTAACGCTGAGTGCGGGCGCAGGCGCCGGCTGGCCAGGTAATTCCCACGCAAGCACTACGGGGATAAGGCACCACCCCATCCTGCGCCCGGGAAAGCCCCGTGGCATAAGCAACATCACCACACTGACCAGGCCAAGAATCACAACCGTTATGCCCGGGGCTGGCAGGCCGTGCCAGCCAGCAAGAAACCCATTGCCCCAGTCCAGAAACGCAAGCAATTGCCCCAACTGCCAGCTGGCAAACGACCAGCAAAGCTCGGTTAGTGCGTCAGCCGGACACAAAGTTCCCAGCAGGATTGGCGGCAGGATCAAAAAGCCCACCCACGGAATAGCGACAAGGTTGATGATCAGCGCCGATACACTCGCACCGGAGAAGAAAAGGATTGAAGGGATCAGAAGTGCCAGCGCAATCGCCCACTGGCTGCGCCATGCGGTACTCAGGTAGCTGCTCATCGCCTTCCACAACCGCGGCGATGGAGTATGGGCGTCTGCGCCCCCGCGCACCGAATAGGCCCCTTCCACTTGCTGCCGGCCACTGAAGCGCAGCAGCAGCGCCGCCACAGCCCCGAACGATAGCCAGAAACCGACGCCAAGCACCGCCAGTGGTTGCCATACGAGCACCAGCGCCAGCGCCACGGCCACAGCCAGACCGGCGGAAATACGCCTTCGACAAATCCAGGCCACAAGAGCGACGCTGGTCATCAGCCAGGCGCGCTGTGCAGAGAGCGGCGCCCCACACAACAGCGTGTAGCACAGGGCCCCCAAAATCCCGCACAAGCCAATCACGACTCTCGGGTTGTGCGGAATCACAAGCCCGGTGATTCGGCTCACCCCGGCCCCCAGCAGCAGGAAAAAGCCGGCCACCATCCCCACGTGGAGGCCGGATATGGCCAGAAGGTGCCCTGTGCCGGTGGTGCGCAACAGCTGTTCATCATGCGCCGTCAGGCCTGAGCGATCGCCGAGCAGCAGCGCCCGAATCAGGCGCCCGTATGGCCATGAGCCCTGATCGATGCGGGATCGAAGGCGCTCACGCAGCGCGGGCATACCCGCGCCATCCTCAAGCTTCAATGGCCGCCGCGACTTATCCCGCACATAGCCGGTTGCATAAACCCCCTGCTCCAGCAGCCAGGCCTCATAATCAAAGGCGTGCGGGTTAACGGTACCCCGCGGGCGCTTCAGTCGTGCCTGCAGCTGCCAGCGGCTGCCGGCCTGGGGCACACTGGCGTGTTCGATACCGTACCAACCGAGCACCACAGCCTGGCCATGCATGCCGGAATCCGCCACAGACTCGATCTGCGCGGTAAATTTCACATCGTAGAGATGGCTATCCGACTTCGCGGGATGCCCGAACGCCGAAGTCGCCGGCGTTACTTCCGGCAGCGAGGTCACGCGCACGGTGACGTCCACATCGGCACCATGCATGGCCTCTGGCAGCCGCTGGTCCAGGGCCTGGCGATCCACATACAGTGCCCACGCCGTGCCAATCAGGACAGGCAGAAGCAGCCGGCAGCCAATACGTACCAGCGTCCCGCTGCCCTTACGGGCCGGCCTCTGAACCCGCGCCCCAGCTAAATCGCCGCCAAAACGGGGAAACTGAGACCCGAAAGCAAGCACGGCGACCAGCAGCACCACCAGGAAGTAGCCAAGCCAGCCGACCGCCGAGATATGGGGCAATGCAGGCCAGAAGGCCACCTGCCCGATACCTGACGCCAGACACCACAACCAAAGTGTTAAGGAACCTGACCAGCCCCGAAAACCCCTTCCCTCACCCAATGGACACTCCTGATCCAATTCCGCTGTTTCCCTGCTTGACGCACTTTATCGGGACTGAAAACCGCACCGCCACCTGGACAATTCTTCGCCACCTTTCCGCCCCAAGCCCCCGCCATTCGGGACTTTACTGCCTTTCTGCGCACTTTTTAGTCACAAAACTTTCAATTAGCTTACACATTTAACATGTTTGTAACATTGCGGTAGCAAACTGCGCGGCATCTGATCGACGGACAACGTCTTAATAATTTCCATCAGTGAGACCGCAGATGAAAAAGACCGCAATCTCCCTTGCCATCGCTGCCATGATCCCCGCATTTGCCAGTGCGGAAGAAGTGTTCAACTTCTACGGCAAGGCAAACGCTTCCTTCCAGTCCAATGACGAGGGTGATGGCTCCGTTACCGATATCAAGAGCAACGCCTCCCGCCTCGGTGTAAAGGGTGAGCTGCCGCTGGACAGCGGTATCAAGGGTATCTACAAAATGGAATACGAAGTAGATATCGACGGTGAAGCTGACGAGACCTTCAGCCAGCGCAATATCTTCGCTGGCCTCGAAGGCGGCTTCGGACAGGTCATCGGCGGTAAATTTGATACCCCGCTGAAAGTTGCACAAAAGAAAGTCGATCTGTTCAACGACCTGGAAGGCGATATCAAGAGCCTCATCACCAAGAGTGACAACCGCGAATCCAACAACTTCCAGTACACCACCCCGTCATTTGCAGGTTTCAAGGTTTCCGCAGCTTACATCAGCAATAAAGATGCGGAAATTTTCGACGACGCAGGCAATCTGGTCGACACCCGTGATAACGGTACTTCCGTATCCTTTGCTTACGACAACAACGGCGTTTACCTGGCCTACGCCTACGATCAGGATGTGGAAGCCAACGATTGGAATGTAAATCGTGTCATTGGCCAGTACGACTTCGGCAACCTGCAAGTTGGCGCGCTGTATGAAGAGCAGGAAAAAGCCGACAGCAGCAAGCAAGACGGCTGGATGACCTCCGTTGCCTACAAAATCAATAACTGGACTGCGAAAGCCCAGTATGGCCAGTCCGACATTGTAAAAACCGATGGCGAAACCTTCAGCCTGGGCCTGGACTACAAACTGTCCAAGGCCGCCAAAGTGTTCACCTTCTACACCGATGAAACCGCTGCGGGCGACTACGAGCGCAGCTACTTCGGCGTAGGTACCGAATTCAAGTTCTAACAAATTCTTGAATTCCTGGGGGCGCTACTTAGCGCCCCTTTTTTATTTCCGTTTTATGACTGCTTTTTTTAACTGCACCAGCAGCAATCAACCCCGCTTCACCAAATACTCCATCTCCCATCAGCTTCACAGCTGTAACTCTTGAGTGCCACTCCATACACGCTGCACCCCGCGCATCGGTGCGCATATGGTCGCCAGGCGGCAAAAGGTGCCAACAGGTTTGGCCACCGCTCTGCATACCTCCCAGCTGCTCCAGCTGTGTTAGCATCCACGGTTCCGGAAAATAAAAGAGAGTCTTTAACCAAATGCATCGCACCAAAATCGCGCTGACTTTCGCAGCTGCCCTACTCGCAGCCTGCAGCAAAGGCCCCGGGGAGACTGCCTCGACGCCCACGGACGTGGCATCTGAAACCCAGATCACACTGCCCGCAGGTGTAACCCTGGTCGAAACCTTCGATGGTGATGGCGCAGAAATCGCCATTCCATACAGTAAATACAAGCTGGCAAACGGACTCACGGTTGTTCTTCACGAAGACAATTCCGATCCGCTTGTGCACGTGGATGTCACCTATCACGTGGGCTCCAACCGCGAAGATCCGGGCCGCTCAGGGTTTGCCCACTTCTTTGAGCACATGATGTTCCAGGGCTCGGTCAACGTAGCCGACGAAGAGCACTTCCGCATCATCCAGGAGGCCGGCGGCACCCTGAATGGCACCACCAATACCGACCGCACCAACTATTACGAAACGGTACCAGCCAACCAGCTGGAAACTGTGCTCTGGTTGGAATCGGACCGCATGGGCGTGTTCCTCGACGCCGTGACGGAAGAAAAATTTGAAGTCCAGCGCGAGACCGTAAAAAACGAACGCGGCCAGCGCGTGGACAATCGTCCCTACGGGCGTGCACTGGAAACCATGTTCGCCGCCACCTACCCGGATGGCCACCCCTACTCCTGGCCGGTCATCGGCTGGATGGAAGACCTCAACCGCGCCGACCTTAACGACCTAAAGCGCTTCTTCCTGCGCTGGTACGGCCCTAACAACGCGACGCTGACCATCGGCGGGGATATCGATAAGGCACAGACACTCGCGTGGGTGGTTAAATACTTTGGCTCCATCCCCGCCGGCCCTGAGGTTGAAAACCTGCCCAAGCAGCCCGCCACCCTGGAGTCTGATCGCTACGTTACCCTTGAGGACAATATTCATCTGCCTGCACTGGCGATGATGATCCCGACAGTTCACAGCAATCACCCGGATGAGCCTGCGCTGGACACGGCAGCGGAAATTCTTGGCCAGGGCCAGGACTCCATGCTCTACCAGCGCCTGGTGCAAACCGGCCGCGCGGTATCCGCGAGTGTGAGCCACTCCTGTAAGGAACTGGCCTGTGAAATGTGGTTCATCGTGATCCAGAACCCCGCCTCGGGCGAGTCACTGGCAGAAATGGAAAATGCAGTACGCGAAACGCTGGTCGAGTTTGCCAAGCGCGGCGTCACCGAAGATGACCTGGTGAAATTCAAAGCCGGTTATGAGTCCAGCCGCGTATTCGGCCTGCAGTCCGTCGCCGGCAAGGTATCGACTCTGGCCGCTTTTGAAACATTCACCGGCAGCCCGAAAGGCATCGACAAGGAAATCAAAGCCTACCTGTCTGTTGCCACAGATGACGTCACTCGCGTATTCGACCAGTACATCGCCAACAAGCCCGCGGTACTGCTGAGTGTGGTTCCTAACGGCAAGCCTGAACTGGCGGCCGCCAAGCAGAACTACGAGTGGAAACGCACCATCCCTGAGGCCTACGCCGACGAAGACAAAGCACTCGCCCTGCGCCCGGTGAAAGACAATTTCGACCGCAGCGTACAGCCTACCCCTGGCGTCAACCCGCAGGTGGAACTGCCGGCGATCAAAGACGGAAAACTGGAAAATGGCGTGCGCCTGCTTGCCGTTCAGAATGACGAAACGCCGACGGTTACGATACAGGCGGTATTCGACTTCGGTCAGCGCGACGAGCCGCGGGGCAAAGCCGGCCTGACCGCACTGATGACCTCCCTGATGGGCGAAGCGACCACGGAGCGCAGTGCCGCAGAGTTCACTGAAGCCCTGAAACGCCTGGGCGCGGGCGTCAGCATCAGCAGCGGACAATACGAGACCACAGTCAGCCTGAATGTACTGGCGAAGCATCTCGATGAAGCCATGCCCCTGATGATGGAGCGCATCCTCAAGCCTGCATTCACCGAAGAAGACTTTGCCCGCATCAAGCAGCAGACCATCGAGGGCCTGCAACAGGCACGCAAAACGCCACAGGGCCTCGCAACCCGCGCGCTCGGCGCAGTGATGCGTGGCCAGGAGCACCCACTCAGCTTCCCGTCCGCCGGCTTGCCCGGCACTGTTGCCAACATCACCCTCGACGACGTTAAAAGCTATTACAAGGCACACTTCCCCGCACACCTGAGCGGTGTCACTGTGAGCACCAGCCTGCCACACGAAACCATCATCAAGTCACTTGATGGCCTCGCAAAGCTGAAGGTCTCTCACCCGGCACGGGCGGCCCTGGCGTTCGAGAAGCCGGAAATCAAAGGCCGCACCGTCTATCTGGTCAACAAGGAAGGCGCCGCACAGTCGAGCCTGCGACTGGGCCAGCCTGCCCTGCCTTACGACGCCCTGGGTGACTACTACCTCGCCTATCTGGGCAACTTCCCGCTGGGTGGCAACTTCAACAGCCGCATCAACCTGAACCTGCGCGAAGACAAGGGCTATACCTACGGTGCCCGCACGTACCTGATGGGCGAACCCCGTGACGGCATGTACCTGTTCAGCTCTGAGGTGAAAAAGGAAGCCACTGCAGATGCACTGAGCGAAGTCCTCAAGGAATTGGAAACCTTTGACGCGGAAGGAATGACGGAAACCGAGTTCAGCTACCTGCGCTCCGCCATCGGCCAGCAGGAAGCGCGTAACTACGAAACGCCGGACGCAAAACTCGGCCTGCTCGGCAACATCCTGAGCTATGACCTGCCACTGGACTACCGCTCACAGCAGGGTGCCATCCTGAAGGAAACCGATCGCAAGACCCTGAACAAGGTCATTACCGACGTGCTGACGCCCAAGGACATGGCCGTCGTCATTGTTGGTGATGCCGCTGCGATCCGCGAAGAGGTAGAGAAACTGGGCATGCCCATTGTGGAGCTGGATGAAGACGGCTACGTAAAAGAAACCGCAAAAGCGGCCGAACCAGAGTCGGCGAGCTTGTAACCGCCTGCTCCACCCAATAAATGAGGCGGCTTCGGCCGCCTTTTTTTGTTCGGCATTTTTATCATCCGGCGCCAATGGCGGCGGGTTAAACACGCGGGTGACGGCTTCGTCCTAGGCTTAAAGCAACAGGATGCGTTTTTCGAACGGAGCTTCGCAGTATGAAAGTGCCTTCGAGAGCGTGTACGGTGTTGATCTGTGCACTGCTGACCTCTACTTATTGCAAGGCCAACCAGCTTCCTGGGTGGCAAACACCCTGGCTCCTGCCGTTCGACCTCAACCATCCTGGCTACCCTGCCGACCCGGACAATTACCAAACTCCTCCAGCACAACAGCAGGACACCTACGACTTTGCCTGGCAATCCTTTATCGCATTGAACTGGCCCTGGAAAGAAGGAGGCCCCGGCGGACAACCAGATCCGGGCGCAAAACTTGCCGGTATCGCCAACAACGCCACGCCACACCCAATTGTGGTGTGGGAATCGTACATGCAGCCGGAAACCGCCTTTACACCGCCACAATACTGGCCAGTAAATTGGGGTAATCCTGAGTTCGCCGAACTCCAGCGCCAACCCTCGCCTCCCTGCTACTCCAACAGCTATGTGTATGGGCGTCCCTTCGCTGCCGGGATCAACCAGCCCTACACGAATTCCAATGTCCCGACCGGTCCGCTAGTCGACCAGAACAAAGAGTTTGTACGGGTGGAGGTTCTCCTAAGCCAGCCCTACTTCCGCTACATCAAGCAATTCAAATACTACGATGCGGACAACCAGATCCTCGCGGTAAACAACTTCATCGAATACGCAAATGAACACGAAGCCGCACCCATACCGGCTCGGAACCCCTATGACGACAGCAGTAAATTTCAGCCACTGCCCACCGGGCTGGAGTTCTACTTACGCGACCTGCCACTGTATGCACGCCAGGGTATAACCGAAGTCAAAGCAGCATGGAAAGTACTGAAAACCAGCGGGCCCGACGCGGACATTCCCGGGCGCTACTTTCGCCGCATTCTCCAGTTCCCACTGCCGGATGGAACCCTCAGCGAGCCCAAATTGATGGGTTTGGTGGGCTTCCATATCCACCGGGTAACACCGTTCGGGCACCTGCCCTCAACCTTCGAGCACGTGGACAATGTTCGGCTACAGAAGCGCTTTAACGATCCGCTACCACTACCGGCACACCCTGCGCTCAATCCCGGTATTGAAGGCGGGCAGTTTCTGGCTGGCGCTCCACAGTACCCCAATGGCTATGAAGTCGACGGCCGATCCGGTGAAGCCGGCTTGATCCCCCCGGCTTTCAAGCTCGGCGATTTGTTGCCGCAAAAGTCCGATATCAAACAGGTAAATGTTTCCCGGGAGACACCAATTCCTGCGGATGTGCAGCTCGCCAACAGGAAGTATCAATGGCTTCTGCGGGATACGGTTTGGTCCTATTACCAGTTGATCGGTACCCAAAACAAAAACCTGCAGGCCCCCAACCGGCACCTGGGGCCGGGTATCCCGGGTGCACAGCATTCCAATGTGCAAAATTTGGTGAACACCACATTGGAGACCTATACGCAAAAAGGCTTCAGCTGTTCACGCTGCCACCTCAATGCCTTCCCTCACGGTGTTAGCGTATTCCCGCCCTATGAGGAGCGTTTTGAGGCTCTTCACGTAATGAGTTTCCTGCTGCTCAACGCGAAGTCCGGCCAGGAGGAAAATCCGCAAATCGGATGTTCGATGCCCTGACCGCAGCCGCGGTCTCACTGTTTAAGCTACGCGGATAAGCTTCGATAGGCAGTTGCGGTGCTCAATCCTGGGGATTCACCTCTCAAGAGGCATAAAAAAGGCCACGCTGAGGTGGCCTGCATAATCAGTGACAGGGCGATATCTGTGCTTGCATCAGGCCCGGGCTGCGCGCGCGGCGTGCAGCTTTTTATAGCTCTCGATGAGGCGCAGGTGCTTGTCGAGACCTTCCAGTTGCATGTTGGTCGGTGTCAGGCCATGGAAGCGGACGCTGCCATCTACCGAGCCGACCACAGCCTTCATTTTTTCTTCACCGAACATGCGCTGCAGGTTCACGATGTAATCTTCCAGCGCCAGCTCGTCGTCAAGCTCGATTTCCAGCACTGCGCGCACCGCCTGGTAGAACAGACCGCGCTCCACAGTGTTGTCGTTGTACTGCAGGAAGCTTTCCACCAGTTCCAGCGCTTCCTCGTGGCGCTGTAAGGCCAGGTACACCAGCAGCTTCAGCTCGAGCACGGTGAGCTGCCCCCAAACCGTGTTCTCGTCAAACTCGACACCGATAAGGGTAATGATGGTCTCGTAATTGTCGATCTGACTCTCCTCAAGGCGCTCGACCAGATCTTCCAGCGCATCATCACTGAGGCGGTGCAGATTGAGGATATCCTCGCGGTAATCCAGCGCCTTGTTGGTGTTGTCCCAGATCAGGTCTTCCACCGGATATACCTCGGAATACCCCGGCACCAGAATCCGGCAGGCCGGCGCGCCGAGGTCTTCATAGGTGGCGACATACACTTCTTTGCCCATGTCCCTGAGGATGCCAAACAGATCGGTGGCCTCTTCCGCATTGGTCTCGGCGTGATTGCCGGTAAAGTCCCACTCCACAAATTCGTATTCCGACTGGGCGCTGAAGAAACGCCAGGAAACGACACCGGTGGAATCGACAAAGTGCTCCACAAAGTTGTTGGGCTCAGTGACCGCCAGGCTGTTAAACGTGGGCGGCGGTACATCGTTCAGGCCCTCGAAACTGCGCCCCTGCATCAGCTCGGTGAGACTGCGCTCCAGCGCAACATGAAAACTCGGGTGCGCGCCGAACGAGGCGAACACGCCGCCGGTGCGCGGGTTCATCAGGGTCACGCACATAACCGGAAACTGGCCGCCCAGAGAAGCGTCCTTGACCAGGATCGGGAACCCCTGCTTTTCCAGCTCCTCGATACCTTCAAGGATCTCCGGATACTTCTCCAGTACCGAGCGGGGGACGTCCGGCAGTGCAATCTCCTGCTCAATAATCTCCTTCTTCACCGCGCGCTCGAAGATTTCCGACAGGCACTGCACCTGCGCTTCATGCAGGGTATTACCCGCGCTCATGCCGTTGCTGAGGAACAGGTTTTCGATCAGGTTGGAAGGGAAATACACCACTTCGCCATCGGACTGACGGACAAAGGGCAACGAGCAGATACCGCGATCCGCGCGCCCGGAGTTGGTGTCTACCAGATTGGAGCCCGCCAGCTCGCCGTCCGGGTTGTAAATGGCCAGGGTGTAATCATCGAGGATACCGGCCGGCAGCGCATCGTCTTCTTCCAGTGCAAACCACTTTTCATTCGGGTAGTGCACAAACGCCGCGTTCGCGATCTCTTCGCCGAAATACTGATCGTTATAGAAAAAGTTGCAGTTGAGGCGTTCGATGAATTCGCCGAGGGCGGAACACAGGGCACTTTCCTTGGTTGCGCCCTTGCCGTTGGTAAAACACATGGGCGAGGCCGCGTCGCGGATATGCAGCGACCACACATGCGGCACTATGTTGCGCCACGAAGCGATCTCAATCTTCATGCCCAGATCTGCCAGGATCCTGGTCATGTTGGCAATGGTCTGCTCCAGTGGCAGGTCCTTGCCTTCGATAAACGTCTGGTGCTCCGCATCCGGCTGCACCATCAGCAGTGCCTGCGCGTCTTCCGCCAGATTCTCCACCGTCTCGATCTGGAAGTCAGGCCCGGTCTGGATCACCTTCTTGACCGTACAGCGATCAATGGAGCGCAGGATACCCTGCCTGTCCTTTTCGGAAATGTCCTCCGGCAGCTCCACCAGGATCTTGAAGATCTGGTTGTAGCGATTCTCGGGATCGACGATGTTGTTCTGCGACAGGCGGATATTGTCTGTCGGGATATTGCGCGACAGGCAGTACACCCGCACAAAGTACGCCGCACACAGCGCGGAAGATGCGAGGAAATAGTCAAACGGGCTCGGCGCCGAACCATCCCCCTTGTAACGGATGGGCTGGTCCGTAATGACCGTGAAGTCGTCAAACTTGGCTTCAAGTCTGAGGTTATCGAGGAAGTTGACGTTAATTTCCATGGGGACTACCGGAGTCTGAAAGTGGGGCGCCGAAGACGCTGAGGGCGCGCATTATCCAGAATTTAGGGTAGCCCGTCTCGGTTTACTGCAGCGCGAGATCACCCCTTTACAAGAAAGCGCGCAGGAAGATCAGCCTATCTTTACCCGCCACGTTGCGTATCCGGCGAATAGGACCAACCGCCGTCGCCGTGATACACCATCTGGCGAGTCATGCCCCCATCTACCGTGATGTCCTGGCCGGTAATGAAACTGCTCTTGTCATCACACAGGAACATCACCGCATTCACGACATCCGCCGGGCTGCCAACACGGCCCACCGGATGCTGTGTCGCGTCACTCCCTTCAAACTGTGTATTGGTGGTGTCGATCCAGCCCGGGGAAATGGCGTTCACCCGCGCCCTCCCCGCCAAAGTCACTGCCATCGCGTGGGTCAATGCGCTGATACCGCCCTTGGCAGCGCTGTAGCTTTCGGTGTTCGCCTGGCTCATGGTTGCGCGCGTGGACGATATGTTCACCACGCTTGCCCCGGGATTGAAATGTTCCTGCAACAGCTGGGTCAAATAAAACGGCGCGGTAACACCCACACGCAACACGTAATTGAAGTCGTCGAACGAACAGGAGTTCAACCCGCCGCGTGACAGGCAGGCATTGTTGATCAGGTAGTCCACGGCGCCGTGCTCCGAAACCACCTTGGACGCAAATGCCTTCAAAACCTGCTCATCGGCGATATCACCGACGAAATAGTCGTTTTCCTGCACATCAATGGAACACACAGTGACACCCTGTAGGGTAAAGGCATCGCAGATCGCCTTACCAATACCCTGGGCTGCCCCGGTAACAACCGCAACTTTTGCTTTGCTCAAGACAAGCTTCCTCCATCGTTTTAACGCCTTGCGCCGGCCTGGGCCTCAACACCGGCGCTGAACACTACCCCATAAAACCGGGGCATATTATTCAGAATTCCCGGACGCTCGTCTAAAGCAGTTACCAGCTATCGGCTGCGGGCCGCCAGCAGGTAGAGCATTTCCAGGGCCAGTGTGGCGCCAGCGAGGCTCGTGATCTCCGCATGGTCGTAGCACGGTGCCACCTCCATGACATCCATCCCGATGATGTTCAGGTCGCCAAGCCCACGAATGATCTGCAATGCGCGGTCGGAGGTCAGTCCTCCAATCACCGGCGTGCCGGTACCCGGCGCAAAGGCCGGATCCAGGCAGTCAATATCGAAGCTCAGGTATACCGGTGCGTCACCCACGCGCGCGCGGATGCGCTGCAGGGATTCCTCCAGCGAATGGCTGTTCATCCAGGCCGCGTCCAGTACCTCAAACGGGTGGGTCTCCACCGTGTACTCGGTACGTATACCCACCTGGATACTGCGCCCGGTTTCGATCAGCTCTTCACGCACCGCGTGGTGGAACATGGCACCGTGGTTGTAAACATAGTCGGTGGCCTCGGTATCGGTATGGGCATCAAAATGCAAGAGCGCCACCGGACCGTGTTTGCGCGCATGGGCACGCAGAAGCGGCAGCGTAATGAAGTGGTCGCCGCCCAGGGTCAGCAAGGTCTTGCCGGCGGATACAATGTGGTCCGCGTGCTGCTCGACCAGTGCCGCCATCGCGGCACTGTCACCATCGCGGAACACAATGTCGCCGTAATCAATGGCCCGCAGCCGGTCACCCAGCGCAAACCGCCAGGGCCAGCGTTTGTTTTCCCAACGCAATTGGGCGGAAGCCTGGCGCACCCCAGACGGCCCGAAGCGGGAGCCGGAACGACCGGTCGTGGCAAGGTCAAAAGGCACGCCCATCACTACGGCATCCGCGCCATCCAGATCACGAGACAGGGGCAGGCCGCAGAACGAGAAGATGTTCGCGTAGGTATTGGAGAATTCAGATAAAAAACGGGTATCAGACATGAGAGGTTCCTGTGTCCACTCCGGCTTTACATAACAGCGCGGAAAAAACGGGACTATTCGCCAGAACACCTCGAGCGGAGGCCGGGTACGAGGATGCCATGGCGACACTCTCGTTTTGGGATTCCCAGCGCCCAGAACGGACTTCAGGTTTAACGTCGTGATGTTTGCGACGGCGGTCGAACCGCAGGCGGAGTATGCCTGAAGGTTGCCAACTTTCAAGTACCCCAACCTGACTCACGCGAAAAATTATCGCCGACCGGAAAGTACCTGGGGCACCGCCCGGCACCACATTCTATTAAGGGTCTGTAAGGGTCTGGGCTCGCGCAACGGCTGCCGGACCAGGGACTCCTTTTTCCTGCACCCTGCACCACTGAGACGCACCGTCGGCAAGCCATGCCCAGGGTGCCGGCTTTGGGCGAGGCCACAGGAACGTAAGAATGGAGGGTCGGATTTATCCGGCTTCGCCGGGCTACGCTTTGGCGCTTGGCCGAAAACTGTAAGGTGCTTGATCTACATCAACGCCAACTACTCGAACACCGGTAAGGTAGCACACGGTAGTTGCGGTCCGTTATTGCTCTCACAACGGAATAATCAAACGAAAAGGATCTGAAAATAAAGGCCGTAGAGAATTAAACACAGAAAAAGAAGAAGGTAAGCATGGCTAAGATGTTATGGGACACATCGCTAAATACCGGCATCAGCATTATTGATGAGCAACACAGAGGCATTGTGGATTACATCAATAAACTCGACGAGGCAGCACAGGCCAATGATCGCGATAAAGTAACGCAAGTTTTGATGGGATTGATCAACTACACAGCATCTCACTTCGCATTTGAAGAGAGCCTGCTGGAGCAAAACAAATACCCGCTCCTGGATGCACACAAAGCCGTACATGCCAGTTTCGTAAAGCGTATTCAAAAATATTTCGATGCACACAAGGCCGGGCAAAATATCGCGAAAACCCTGTCGGGCGAACTGCAGATCTGGCTGGCGAATCACATAAAGAACGAAGATGGTGATTACGTAAAGTCGGTGAACATCAAGACACCATCGGGTTCACTACTCTCTCGCATGGTTGCGAAATTCTTCTGATCCCGAAGCCCTCGAGTTTATACAGTGTTCGAGGGCCAGTCCGCCATCAGGGAAGGTAACCGGTCATCTCCAGATAGCCCTCGCCTGCCTGAGTGCCGGTCACAGTGACAGGGCCCTCCCAATAGCGCAAGGTTCCCGGGTTCCAGTAATCACCCGGCCAGGAGCGGATGGAAAGATCCATATTCGCCAGGGGAATTTGCAGCTGCCAAACAACCGGCACCTTACCGAATCGGCTGTCGCGATACTCTACTGGCTTCAGGGTGAATTGTTTCGCCGCCAATGTGTGCGCACCGCCGTCCGCGGCGACCAGCGTGGCCGAATAAAAATCTTCCGCACCGCGCACGCGGAATGCCATCAGGTGTCGACCGTCTTCCAGGTGCAGCGCCATCCAGTCCCAACCCTGCTGGTCCGGATTCAGGTACTGGCTGCTCCACTCGCGGTCGAACCAACCCTGCCCTGTGACCCGGAAGTTGTCGCCGCCAACTTCGATTTCGCCGTCTATGGCGAGCTTCGGGTAACTGAAATACATGGAGCCGCCCCCACCGGCGGACTTGGCACTGAAGCCCCCCTCCCCGTTCAGCACCGCCGGTAACTGGACCTGCAACCGCAGCTGATAAGTGAAGTCTTCAGTACCCACTGCCAGATCCCACTGATCAGGCCCTCGACTGTCGAGCCGCCAGTCATCGATCCAGGCGCTGAACGGTTGCGCGGTTGCCCCCGCCTGCCCGGTACCGCCACGGGCGGCGCGATCGGCGAAGTGGTGGTCATCCGGGCGGCTCAGCGCGGCATGGGCCAGCCAGACTTCGTTGCGCTGCCAGCCGGGCGTCTTTTCGGCATAAGGCCCTGGGCGCAGGCCGTTGCGAAACAGGGTCCACTGCACACCGAAATCCTCACCGTCCTCGGTGCGCAGGTTGGCCGTGAGATACCACCATTCCAGCCGGTATTGCGGGTGAGCCCCCAAATCCTCCGGCAGACGCACAGGCATCCCCAGCGCGGCCTGCTTGAACCCCGCCGGCGGTTCCCGCAGGGCGCCCATTGACGATTCATCAACGGCATCTTTCGTACATGCGACCAGAAGCACTACGATGGCGAACACTGCGCGCCACAGCCCGTTGAAGGTTGAATTATTCATTTTTCAGGGTCTCCAGCCGCACGGGGTTACCCACCAGCACACCGACCACCGCACCAATCAACAGGCACAGCAGCCACACCTGCAGCCAGAACCCGGGATAGAAATGCAGCGGTAATGCCCAGCCGAAGGCGGCGGGATTGACCTTCGCCACCAGCACCCAGCCGAGGAAAATACCCAGCGGTGTCGCCAGCAGCGCGAGCAAGCCGGTCACCAGCATGCTGTGCGCGACCAGCCGGCGGCGCAGCCCCGATCGCGGCACGCCGTAGACATGCAGCAGCGTATAACTCCCCTGCCGCAAGCGAAAAATCACTAGCCCCATCAGCGCCAGCGCCGTACCGGCCAGCGTCAGGGTCAACGTATTGAGCAGGCGGGTCATTTGAAAGGTGCGGGTGAATGCGCCGTTGGCCGCCTCTTTCAGCCCGGCCTGGTCGCGCATGCGGCTTCCAGCCAGCCACGGATACTGTTCTGGCCAGTCCCGCCACGGCAGTCTGTCGACATCGGGCGCACCCAGTACAAACGCGGTATAACGGTCCGGCAGTGCATCGCTCACCATGGTCAACGGCACCATCAGCTCGCCGTCGGGCCGCCCGTAGTCGGCGTAGATTCCGATGACTTCGCGGGAAACTGGCATTTCGCCGAGGCGGATGCGCACGCGATCGCCCAATGCCAGCGACTGCCGGCGTGCCAGCTGTTCGTTGATCAGCACACCGCGCACTGGCAGCTCAGCCCAGAGATCGGGCACCGCAGCGAGGAAAGGCCAGCCCTGCAACAGCGGCGAGGCCGGATCTATCGCCATCACATCCACTGGCAATTCTGACGGCTTCGCAGTATCTGGTGACCCGACTTCCAACAGCGCGCGGCCGCGCACCATCGGCAGCACCGCGGTGATTCCCGGCAACGCCTGCAATTGCGCGCTCCAGGCTTCAGTGACAATGGGACGCCCGGGATCCAGGTACAGATCGCCCTGCAGCCGCTGGTCGAGCCAGCGCGCGAAGGTGGATTCGAAGCCGGTGACCATGGCCTGAACGCCGATAGCCGTGGCAATGGCAAAAGCCAGTGCAGTGAGTGGCAGGCCCAACAGCCGGCACAGCGCGCGCATTTCCGAACACGACCATTCCAGGAGAGGTTTCTGACAACGGCGCTCGAGCTGCGCGAGCAGGCCCGCCAGCACTTCCGGCAACAACATGCCGATGCCGATCAGGCAGCCCGTGGTGGACGCGAATATCAGCCAGAGTGTAGTGGTCGACAGCAGCGCAACCAGAGATACTGAGACCAGCGCAAGCGCACCAATCCAGCGCCACCTGGTTGCCGCCGCGCGGCCCGCGCTATTGCGGAAATTCGCGCTGCCGTGGCGCTGGTTGTGCCGGATCGCGAACAGATCCAGGCAGGCCCACCCCACCAGCAGCGCCAGAATCAGCACCATACCGAGCCAGGTTTCCGCGGTCGGTGCACCTTGCGCGAGGGTGTCCACATTGAACAGGCCGGATAGTGTGCCGGCAAAACCATCCGCCATCGCCGAGGCCAGCACCCCACCCAGCCACACACCGAGGCTGCCGCCCACCAGCGCCACCAGCAAGACTTCCGCGATCAGCGCCCAGCGCAGTTGCGCCGGCGGCACACCCAGCCGCACCAGAATGTCGAGGCTGTGACGCCGCTGCTCCAGCGCAAAGCGGTACACACTGCGCACCAGCAATGCCGTCACCAGCAACGCGAGCGCGCCCAGTGCATCGAGACTCAACAGGAAGGCATTCACCAGGGGATCCGGTTGCACGCCATAGTCTTCGACCTCGGTGCGGTAGCCCAGCGGGAGCGGCAACCGGTCAATCTCCGCTGCCGGCAACAGAATCGCCAGCGTGCCATTCCCTCTTGAGGCGAGCTCCGCGGCCACGGATATATCTGTCAGCAACTGCCCGCGCGGCAGCCCGTCCAACTGTTCTAGTTCAATTCCCGCGGCTTCCGGCAGCGACAGTTGCCGCCAGCGCGCCAGATCCGCTGCGCGTCCGAACAGTACCGGATCGCTGAGTGCCGAGAGCAGTTTTTCCGCAATGCCTGCAGGCTCGCCAGCCCCGTCTTGCGGCGGACGATATTGCTGCAGGCATCCGGCACTGAACGGATCGATACCCACCACCAAGGGAGCATCACCGGCGTCCAGGCGCACTTCCAGCTGTGGCGAGGCGCAAAGCCCGGCGCGGCGCAATTGCACGAAATCTTCCACCGCCAGCGGGCGCCCATCCACGCGCACGGCACGCACCAGCGGCTCAAGCGCGGCGCGCGAACGGGCAACCGCGTCTTCTGCAGAACCGGTCAGCGAACGCACCCCGCTCCACAACATGGCAGCACACACCAGAATCAGCAGCAGCCCCGCCAATTGACCGGGATGACGGCGGTAATGACTCAGGAAAACTGCGCCGAGACCCATGGGCTCAGTGCTCCGTCACGCAATTCGAGGATCCGGTCGCAGCGCTGGGCCAGCTCCGGGTTATGGGTGACGATCAGCGCACCCAGGCTGCGCTCGCGGATCGCATCGAAGAACAGCGGAGCCACGCGCTGGGCCGTGGCGTAGTCAAGGCTGCCGGTGGGTTCGTCGGCGAGAATCAGTTCCGGCTGCATGGCGAAAGCGCAGGCCAGTGCCGCCCGCTGTCGCTGGCCACCGGAAAGTTGATCGGGATAACGCTGTGCCGTTTCCGCAATGCCAAGACGCTCCAGCAGCGCGTCGCCGTCGTGTCGGTGCACGCCGGCGAGCCCGGCGCGAAAAGCGATATTGCGTGAGACGGTGAGTGTGGGGATCAGGTTGCCATCCTGAAACAGTGTGGCGATGCGGGTGCGGCGCATTTCTGCCCAGTCGCTTTCTGTCAGCTCCGTATGCGCGCGCCCGAACAGTCGCAGCTCGCCACTTTCTGGTGGCAACAGGCCATTGAGCAGGTTCAGCAGCGTACTTTTGCCGGATCCCGAGGGCCCGATCACTGCCACGGCCTCACCACGCCGCAGCTCAAGCGATGCACCATGCAATACACGGATCTGTTCGCGGCCATTGTGGTAAGACCGCTCGAGGTCACGTGCCTCTACTAGCAGGGAATCATTCATCGAGGGCCCTTTCTTGCCTGATACGCTGCTGCCTCACAAATTTTTTGCCAGCGGGCTTACCGCATTCCCCGCTCCCTGAACGCCCATGCAAGCTCGACCTGCAAGTTTTTGAGCACGACCAATCAGAGCCAGAACCTGAACCTGACCGACAAAACATCGTGACTGAACAATAGCAGGCGCAAAACCAACGGGGGCAAAACACCCCAGCAATTCCACCCTGCTCGCACGCGGACGCCGCACCTGCTCCGCACCGAGCCAAACACTGCCGAACATGTAATCCAGCCAGGAGAACTGCGTCATGCCATTCGGCGCCTAGACGTACAACCCGGTGTAGCCCGCAAGACTCACTGACTGCTGCGTGGTCGCCGCCTTGTCGGGAGAGCCCAGCTTCAAGTGCTCGATGAAAAGCAGGTTAAACAGTTCGTAATCCGCCTGCTCATTATCCGCATTGATTGCGTAAAAGAAGCCCGTGCGGTCTGCCGGAAACAGGCAGAGCTGTGCCCTGAACGCAAAGGTGGTCCCGGAACAAGAGGAATCCGGGCGACAGGAGCTCCAGACTATACCCGCAAGACCCTGGCCAGACTGCAATGCAGAGACCTTCGTGTGCAGGACTGCATCGCCTGAAAATGCAATCGGCGCAGCCAGAAAATTCAGGAAGAAAGCGGTAAAACTGCTTTTATACATGTAAATCCTGTTCATGCAAAAAGCATTCATCGGTCACCGCGGCAACGCACAAGGGTTGCCTCTCAACACCTTGCTGTGCAATCTCTGGCCCAGCGAACCAGGCCTAAAGCCTGCGCAGCATAATATCCACGGTTTGTCCGTGGTACTCGGTGGTTCGAATGGTTTCCCAGCCCAGGCGTTCGTAATATTCGCGTGTCCTAGGGGTAAAGAGGTAGAGCTGTGGAATCCCGTTGGATGCACAGTAAGCCAGCAGTTTCTCGATAAGCTTCCGGCCCACGCCCATACTGCGGCACTCAGGCTTTACATAAAAATTCGCCAGCCACGGGCCCCAGGGTTCTTCAATATCCATATCCCTGGGTAAAACACTGATGGAGCCCAGCAGCGCCTGATTTTCGACAGCGATAAACGTTGCGGGAACTGAATCCGAACCGAGGCAATTCGCCAGTTCTGCCTTGAAGTCTTCCCGGGATTCATCCGGGTAAAGGTCGCTCCACTCTTCGTAATGCCAACGCGACAAGAGATCGATCATGCCTGGCATCTCGGACAGATTCACCACGTCCATAAAACTCGACTACCCACTTTCAGTATCTGTGTTGCAAACACTATTTGCGCGCAGGACGCCATCGGTACTGCTTACTATGTTTTCCAATCAGCTGAACTTTTCAGTCTGATTTTCACCAAGGCCGGGAAAGTATCAAATATGAACAACCGGAGCCATTATTTATGACTCTGTCATGCCGAGCAAAAAACAGCCTGCCGAACGGGAACGCCATGGCCAGAGGAGCCTTGGACTGTGATATGGCGCAACAAATAACGCCGCAGCTTCTCTATACTCGCGGCCTTATTGCCACCCACATACGAGGTATCTATGAAATTGCTCCGTTTTGCCCTCCCCCTTCTGGCGGCCGTTATCAGCGCACCATCACTGGCAAGCAGCAACAATGGGTTCGGAATCGGTGTTGCCTACGATCTGGGCGCCGGTGTGACCGCACAATTTCGCGGAACCTCAATCTTCCTGAACAGCGACGCAGTTGCGGTGGATATGCGACTGCAGAACTTCCGCAATGATCGCGGCACCCTGTTTGCGTATATCGACGCGGGTGGCTTCTATGATGATGGCGGTCGTGACGACTACGATGACCGAGCCGGCGTACGCCTGCCGATAGGCCTGACCTTCCGAATTGCACCGAGCGTGCAGGCCTACATCCAGGCCGTGCCCAACTTTGCCTTCAGTGATAACGAGCGCAAAGAAGGCTTTGAAGTCGATGGCGCCCTGGGCGTTCGCCTGCGCTTCTGAGAACCGCAAATAGTACCGGCGCCGCGAATTCCAGCGGCGCCGGCGTTCAATTACGATGACGTTCCTCAGGCCGATGCAGCGGAAACGCAGTTACCCCGTTATGAACGACTGAAGGTCCCCTGCTGAGCAACCATCGCTTCGAAAGGTCTCAGGATTTCATCAATCTTCCCTTCCGGCTCCAGTTTCCGCATCGCCATCACAATACTTTCGATCGTAGACAGACTGTTCTCGAGCGAGGAATGCCGAATCTGGTAGTTGGAACTCAATTCGCCCTCGAAGCTGACCCGAGGCAACTGCTGCAACACAGGATGCAGATGCAGCATCTTCTTGGACTTGCGCCAGGTCGCATCAATCACCACTAGCTGCTCCAGCATCTCAGCCTGTGGGGTACCGGGCTCGACGGGCTCCGCTTCCGGCAGCCAGCTCAGCGACGGATACAGCAGGGCCGACCTGGGCTTCAGCAACAGCGTCAGCTCCGCGTCGGAAAAGTGCTCTGCCACAATCAATTCACTGTTATCCAGGCACAAATGCGCCATGCGCCCGGTGTTGAACGGGTGCTTCTGCTCCAGGGGGTGCTGTATGATCAGCACCTTGATTCGACTGGGGATGTGAACCAGCGCGCTGCAATAGCAGACCTTGAGCGGGCGTTGGCAGGTTGGGCAGGTTTCGCGTGGCATTGAGAGATATGGATCCGGATAATTCGACTGATACTTTTACTGCCCAGTGGCTCACTGACGCGGAAATGCCGCTAGCCAACAAATTCTACCGCAGCCACAAATTCCGCGGCAAAGCGCGGCGGCATGATCCCTGTATGGTAATTCGCGACGGGCAGAACCAGATTATCGCCTGTGGCTCGCTGCGCAAACTGACAGACAGCCAGTTGCTGGCCGGAGTGGCCGTCGCTGAGGGCTACCGTGGGCGCGGTGTGGCGCGGCTGTTACTGGCGCGCATGGCGGAAGCCTATGACGACAGTACCTTCACCTTCCCCTACCGGCACCTGGTACCATTTTACGAGTCTCTGGGCTATACAGAAGTAGCTGAAGCCGGCCTGCCTTCAGCCATTATCGATCGCTTCCATACCTACCAGAAGCAGGGGCGCGATATTGTGCTGATGCGTTATCAGGCTGCCGGCTAGCCATTACCGATTAGAGTTACCGTTGTGGCTGCTGATGATGGCCCGACCGCCATCGCCCATGCTCCACCCCTGCCGCGATCAAAGGCAAATACTTTGGAGGCCCCATGCAAGCCTTTCCCCATCATTACAAGGTCACTGCAAGTGCGTCGGCCGAAAGCAACATTACCCTGACCACGGAAGGTGTCGACTCCCTGCTCTCCGCACCCCCGGCCCAGTTTGGCGGCCCCGGTGATCACTGGTCGCCGGAAGATCTCCTGGTCGCCGCGGTGGCGGACTGTTTTATCCTGACGTTCCGCGCCATTGCCAAGTTCAACGGCCTCGATTGGACAGCGCTGGAATGCAGCGCGACCGGCACGCTGGACAAGGATGGGCGCAAGACCTGCTTCACGGCGTTTGAAGTAAGCGCGAAACTGGAAGTCCCCGAGGGAACGGATGCAGAGAAGGCGCACAAGCTGTTAGAAAAATCTGAGGAAAGCTGTCTGGTGACCAACTCGCTCAAGGCCGAGGTTACTCTGATAGCAGAGGTCACGATTAAACCGCATCCCTAGAACGGCCACATACTGACTTTCCGTTATGTTCTGTCGAGTGGCGAAGCTTCGCGGATGTATATTCTTCGACAGCAGCCACACATAGCAACGCATGCCCGCGCATTTAAAAGGTCAGCACTACACAATAAATTGCCAGAGCAAAGGAAAAAACATGGAAATCAACCCGTATAGTGCGCCAACCGCAGATCTGAATGTCGCTGCCACAACCTCTGATGACCTCATATCCGATAATTTTCGACGCTTCAGTGCGTGGTGGGTATTCCTGCTTTCCATTGTGACCCTGAGAATCTATACGGTGTACTGGATCATTATTAACGCCCGTACCCTCAACAGAATTCAAAGTAACCCCATCGCGCCAATATGGCTCCTATTGATGGTTATATTCCTGGCATCCAGTTACGTATTGGAATATGCCTTCCCCCAAATGGAATGGGCGATAGCCGCGACAAATATTGCCTACCTGGTGACTTTGCTCACGAGCCTCTTCAAAGTTAAAAACCGCCTGCAAGACTTGATGACTGAGAGTACTAGCTCCCCGTCAAACTTAAGTTCAGTTTTAACGTTCCTGTTTGACGCCATCTATTTGCAATACAAAATCAACGAGCATATTGACCACAACCGCCCCACGGTGGACAAATAAGCAAGCGAATTACCATTCGCCATATCCGATTAACCAGTGGCGACTTGAGCTAGACTTCCTGTGGTAATATTTCGGGCCATTCTCACCATCGGAGGAGCGCTCGGTGAATATCAGCATTGCGAACCGGGCAAGATTGGCATTTGCGTTGACTGTGCTGATAGCGATCCTGGCCGGCACGATCTGGTTCTACAACACGTCTGGTCGGTTTACGACATACCAGATTCTCACCGAAGATTCGGTGTCCGGGTTAATCGCCGGCGCTCCGGTAGAATTCCACGGCGTCGATGTAGGCAGGGTAACGGAGGTGGCACTCACCGGCCCCAGCTCCGTGCGCATCCTGCTGGAAGTCGAAAACAATGCCCCTGTTACCAAAGCCACCGTTGCGACCATCACCGCACGCGGCCTCGCCACCCGTGGGTTCACCGGCTATGTGTATATCCTGCTGGATAATGTCGGCACGGATCAGGCTCCGCTGACAGCCGCTGCAGGAACCCGCTATCCCCAGATACCCAGCACGGCGTCCCGCTCAGTGAATCTCGATACCGCCATAAGCCAGGTGAACGAGAACGTACAATCGCTGACCGAACTGCTGCGTACCATGCTGGATGAAGACACCATCGCTTCCTTCAAGCTCGCCGTAGGCAATTTGCAGGAAGTCACCCATATGCTGGCCGACAATCAGCAGAGACTCAGTGCGATTATTGCGAATACAGAACAGGCGAGCGGCAGGCTCGGGCCCTTGCTGGATTCGAGCAGCGACACCGTCGATGCATTGCAGCAGGTCAGCCACATGCTCGCGGGCAACCAAGACAGGCTGAACTCGATTATCGCCAACACCGAACAGGCGAGCGTTCGGCTGGGGCCATTGCTGGATTCAAGCAGGGACTCCGTCAACGCACTGCAACTCCAGGTGCTGCCTGAGGCCTACCGAACCATGAGCACCCTCAACCGACTCAGCCACTCCATGAACCGGTTGACGGACAAGATCGATCGCAACCCGGCGGTCCTCCTGCGCGGCAGTGCCCCGCCGCCGCTTGGCCCGGGCGAAACAGAATGATTGCGGGACGTTATACGCGGATGCGCGCTTACATCTTGCGAGCCAGAGTACTGGTGGCGGCATTTGTCGTGGTGCTGATTTCAGGCTGCTCTTTGTTTTCGCCGCTGGAAACCGAAATGCGGGTGGCCGTGATCGACCAGCTGCCACCCGAAGGCCCCCGGCGAGAACCCCGCGCAGCTACGCTGCTGGTACTGCCACCGAGCATAAATCCGGTTTACGACACAACGCGTATCGCCTACCGCACCCGGCCCCACCAGGTCGACTATTTCAGCCTGCACGAATGGGGTGCGACCCCGGCGCAGATGCTGCTTCCGCTTCTGGCGCAGACACTGGAAAACACACACTCTTTCGATACGGTGGTCAGCCCACCCTACTTCGGCCCATACCGCTATGCCCTGCGCACCGAAATCCTCGAGCTCACGCAGGACTTCACTTCCGATCCGGCCACACTCCATCTTTCCCTACGCGTGCAGTTAATCGACGGAGGTTCCAACCGGGTAATTGCGAGCAGGGGCATATACCTGCACGAGCCGATGCTGGAGAAGAACCCGTACGCAGGTGTGGTCGCAGCAAACGGAGCTACGGCGCTAGCCCTCCAGCAAATCGCCGGATTTGTAATCGAACACGTGAAATAGATAGTGGTTCTAGCGGGTTGCGCGGGGCCACATATTTTTCAGGGTGCTGTCCCGTGAAATGAAGTGGTGTTTCAACGCCGCCCCGGCGTGCAACACAATCAAGCCGATCAGTACATAGCCCAGCCACTCGTGTACGTCGACCAGCATCTGGAACTGATAGTCATTGTGGGCGATGAGATCTGGCAGCCTCACCCCAAAGAAAAACACCGGAATACTCGCCGCAGAAGACATCAGCCATCCGCTGATCGGCAAGGCAAACATCAGACCGTAAAAGCACAGGTGTACAAAACGCGCCGCGACCTTCTGCCAGTCCGGCAAATCCCCCACCAGCTCCGGTAATACGTTGCCAACACGCCACGCCAGCCGAACCATGGCCAGCGCCAAGGCCAAAATGCCGCACTCTTTGTGCAGGACAATCAGCCCGAGTTTTTCCTTGTCAAAACCCACATCGGGCAGACTGGTCATATACAACCCCAGCGCGATAAGACCAATGAGCAACATCGCCATCAGCCAGTGGAGCGCAATGGCCACGGTACCGTAGCACTGCCTGGTGTTTATCAGCATTCTCGTTAGCCACACTAATAAATCGTTGTTGACAATGATTTTATTCGCTGATGGAGGGAGAGGGAAATATCAGGGAGATGGACAAAGAATCGCGCCAAGAGCGTATTACGAATTGCACGAGAACAGTGCGGCCAATACCACATCACCGATTATTCAGATGCCAGATCAGTGCAATCCACCTCATACTCATGAGGCTGATCAGGCAACAGAGCCACAACGACCTTTAATTCAGAAAAAACTGCCGGATTGAGCTGGCAGCCCAGCCTCACCAATGACTCATCAGCTTTGAACCTCATCTCAAGGCCTTGCCGCTTCTTTTTTTCCACGAGTAACGTACCTAGAAAATTGATGAAACCGGATCGGACATCAAACGTTATCGATTCCCCCTCCCCAATATGCAAAGTCCCATGCCTAAACCTTATCGATTCATGAAAATCAACATGATCGACTCTATATTTCCCGGGAGAAATCGCAAAAATATACTTCTCAACTCTCCAGTGCGTGAGCCCGTCAGGCCCCTCAACCGCCAACCAAACCGGGTCATCATCTCGATATCCGCTAACTTCGATATCGAAAAGAATATAGGTTTCCTCTGCGGCCAGGATACCCGGCAAAGATAATAATGCGGCCAGAACTACTGCTGTCCCTTTCATAGGGCCTCCGCACGGAGAAATTGGGAAATGCTTAGGATGCGGCCGCACGCTTACACACTAACGCACGGGCAGCCACGCCGGCAATCCGATATGGCGCTTTACAAGAATACTTTTGGGCTAAACATGCCATGGAAGCCCTGCGGAATATGGAAGTCGAGCTTGATGGTGGCGACGGGTTCTTCAAAACGCCGGCTGTCAATCACGACCACTTCAGACTTGTCGGTATTGCCATTGTAGACATAGCACAGGCAGTAGAAATCGTCCTCCGCGTCGGTGTCCGGCTTCGCCACCATTAGTGGTTCACCATTGAAGCGGTAGCTGCCGAAGTCATGGACTTCCACCTTTCCGGTATTGCGGTCGATTTTCTGTATCGCGTTGAAGTAGGTCTTGGGGCCTTCTCCGGTATACCCTGTGGCCAGAGCGTAGCGGTTTTCCGAGGTGGTGCGGGTCCAGTCCCACTGGGGAAATTCGCCTTCCAGCGCGCCGTCAATGTATTCGCTCTGGAAGCGCCGGCTCTTCAGGTTGATGACACAGCGCTTGTAGCGGGCGGCGCCGGAGCGGAAATTCACATCTTCAGAGAACAGATCCAGGGGTTCGATCTTGTGATCCGGGGTGGCGAAGCCGCCCTCCTTCGTCTCCATCAGGTCGAAGTGGATTTCCCCATTTTTTTCATAGGCATTGCCGAAGTGCAGGCAGGCAATGGGATCGATCTCGATGGTATCGACCAGCGTCAGGCTGTGCAGGTCGACAATGAGGATCTTGTTGGTGAGCTGCTTGTCGTACAGCATCAGGTCGGCAAACGACCCATTCTTCAGCATGGTCATCAGGATATTGCCCTGCATGGACACCGACGACTGGATAAAAATGGCGTAGTTCTCCGTCATCGCAAAGTCGTGCAGCAACGGCATATGATCCAGCGCGAAGCGGGCACGGCCCACCATGTGCCCGCTCGGGTCGATTTTATACAGCTCAAAACCCGGTTTTATCCCGCCCCAGCCGATATCGAAGCACAGGCCAAAGTTGTAATAGTAACCGGTTTTCGGGTTGATCTTGCCATGCGCGCTGAACACATTGGTCTTTGTGAGGCTGTCGTCGTAGTTGAACTCGCCGTAGGTTTCGAGGGTGGCGGGGTCGACGGCGAACGGTCGCCCACCCTCGTTCAGGGCCAGGAACTTGCCGCCGTGGAGGATCAGGCCGGTATTGGCCGGGTTGGCAGGCGGCGCGAAGCGTTTGAAAAAATTGCCCTTCGGCGCGCCGCCAAAGCCCCGGTACAGAAACTTACCGGCTTCGGTTTCATCCACGTATTTGGGCGTGCGGATAAATCGATTGGAGAAGTGCACCTTGCCCCCGGTGAAGGTGGTGCGCGCGATCATGCCATCGCCATCGAACCAGTGCCCGACTACCTCGCCCCCAAGTTTCAGGCGACCAGGGCCGTTGCGGAAGAAGGTACCGGTGAGGTCACCGGGCACCTTCCCCTCGATGTCAGTCACCCAGTAGTCGTACTCGTTTTCCTGCGCCTCAAAATTACCCTTGATCGTTGGGGCCTGCAGGTTTTCCCGGGTGATTTCTGCAATGGTCATAATGCTCTCCATTTATTCCACACGCGACTCGCGACTTATCCTGATGCTTAATTGAAGCTGCGGCGCAGAGTAAGTCCGTAGCTGGCTCTAGGCGCTACAACACCGGCGTAGCCACCAATGGTGGGAATGTCGATGCCCATCAGGAAGTATTCCTCATCCAGCAGGTTTTTACCCCACGCTACCACCTCCCAGCTGCGGTCGAGGTTGCTCAGGGTCAGGCGCAGGTTGACCAGATCCACCGAATCATTGAACAGGTTGCGGTCCAGATCCTGGTCGAGATAGTGACTGTCCACGAAGTTATGCTCGAGGCGGGCGATCACCTGCAGGTCTGAAGACAGGGGCTGCTCGTACTGGGCAAAGGAGCTGTAAGTCCACTCCGGTGCATTATCCAGGGTTTGCCCGGCCAGGTCGGCCACGCAGGGCGCGGTGGGGTTGGCCAGCGACCAGAACAGGGAATCCATGGCAGTACACTGGCCATTGTCGAACTCCTTGTACTCCGCCTTGTTGTAGCCAATCGCCGTACCCAGGGTGAGGGACTCACTGGCAGCGAACAGGATGTCCATTTCCGACCCGTAGCTTTCCAGCGCACCGGCATTGGTGACGGTGGTGCTTGCACCGTCGAAGGCCTGCGCCTGGAAGTTGTCATAGTCAACGAAGTAGAAGGTGCCGTTGAAAGTCAGGCGGTTGTTCAGCAGCGCGCTCTTCCAGCCCAGCTCATAGCTGGTCGCCTCCTCTTCATCGAACTCGCCGGCGCTGTCATTGCCACCGTTGATTCGGCCGAACACCTGCACGGGCACGCGCCGCTGGTCAAAACCGCCGGACTTGAACCCCTTGCTCACGCTGGCATACGCCATCAGGTCATCGTTGATGAAATAACGCAGGTTGAACGACGGCGAGACGTTGCTGTCGCTGCGCTTCTGGTCAAAGTCGACGTCAGCCCCGGCAATAGGTGCCAGATCAAACGGCAGATACTGGAACGGGGGCAGCGACTCCGGTGGCAGACCCGGAACTGGCGTGCGCAGGGTACGCTGGGAGCCGGTGCGTTCCTTGGTTTCCTGGGTTACACGCAAGCCAAGGGTCGCACTCAGCTGGTCGCTGAGGTTCCACGCCACCTGACCGAAAATCGCGACGGCACTGGTGGAAAACTCGTTCACATCAATATTCTGCGAACGGCTGCCGAGGATCGCAGAAAGCGGCGGCAAGCCCGTTTGCAGCGGGGGCGAATTGAGCAGGATCGTCTCGTTCATGCCCAGGCTGCCTTCGGTTTCGAAGTCGGAGTAGTAACCGTACAGGCCCACCTGATAGTCCAGCGTGTTACTGCCCAGCGAGGCTACCCGCAGCTCGGTGGAAAACTGCTTCAGGTCCTCTTCGGTGGTTGCCGCCGAGGCCGCATCGTAGGCGGTGAAGTCGCCATCGTAACTGCTGTTGGACGAGTAAGTCCTGACGGCATTGATAAAGGTGACGCTGTGGGAATCCGGAGCCTGGTAGTTCCACTCGGCAGATATTCCCCCTACTTCGACCTCATTGCCCAGCTCGTCATTGAACCAGTAATCATCGCCAAAGGGGTCGGCCTGCGGTGGCGCGCCAATGCTGCCCGGCGCCGTTTCCAGCGCAGCGTAAGGCAGCCCCGGCAGCATGGCCGAGGGGTTGTTGGTCATTGGGGTGCCGATCATGATCGGCGATACGCCGTTGTAATCGATCACCGCCATTGCGCAACAGTCGGTGTTTTCCTTGGAGAAATCCGCATTGATGAGCAATTCGCTGTCTTCGAAATTGAACAGGAAGCGGGTTTTCAGCCCCCACTTATCCGCATCGTTGACCCCTTCACCGGTGTAGGCGTTGGTATACAGGTGGTCGCCGTTGATCGCGAACGCGCTCATGCGCATGGCGTTGCCAGAATCGCCGAGCGGCAGGTTCACCATCGAGCGCAGCTCTTTGCGGTTATTGTTGTCAAAGGCCAGGTCCGCTTCGGCGGCAAACTCCGCAGACGGCCTGGAAGTAATCACATTAATGGCACCGGCCGCAGTGTTCTTGCCGTACAGGGTACCCTGGGGGCCCCTGAGCACTTCCACCCGCTCGATATCCACCAGCTCGCTAATATTCATGCCGGCGCGGCCCTGGTACACGCCATCAATGAAAACCCCGACGCTGGGGTCAATACCGGCATTGGAGCCCGCGGAGCCGATACCGCGTATACGCAGGGATGTGGTTCTGGAATCCGGGCCGGACTGGATTTTCAGGCCCGGGGTGTATTGCTCCAGCGCGTTAAAATTTGTCTCGCCGGAATCCCTGAAGAAGTTTTTGTCGAAGGCGGCGATGGATATCGGCACTTCCTGGATGCTTTCTTCGCGCTTGGTGGCGGTAACAGTGATGTGCTCGATGCTTCTCTCCGCATCGAATTGGGTGTTTTGTGCAATCGCGGAGGCTATAGGGTTGGCGAGCAGGACACAGCTGATCGGTGCAACGTATCGCTTCATTATTGTCATTCCTTCGAGGCAAGTGGCTATTTATAGTTATCGCGGGTAAGTCCCTGAACCCCGCTTACTCTCATCAGGTGCCGCAATGCAGGCAGCATCACCTGCCAACAATAACAAAGACGAAAAACACTAACAAACAATTCTGACTGTTTTTTATTGATGCCATTCCCCGCATCCAGATAAGACTACATCCGATGGGAGGATGCACTCGACCCACGCGTGCTACCGGTGTTTGACGCGTTGACAGTGCAGTCCCGCGCCATGGGGAATATCGACGGCACACGGGCTGCGAATAATCCCAGCGGGAACGTGGCTAATTGCGCGTCATAGCGCACAAACACATTGTCATACCCATAATCACGGTTATGCCGTAGCGTCAAAGCCCTCGGTCAGTACGCACAAGCCGTCAGCGGGCTTCACGTGCGGCCCTCCCGCTACTTCACGATAGCGTTGCGGATCGGTTGCCCCGGGAAGACCTTCTGTACCTTGGAGTCGTTCACCACTACGGTGCCATTGACGATCACATAGGGAATCCCCGTGGACGGAAGAGAGTTCTTACCCGGTGCCCAGTCCGCGTTGTCTGTGACCTTCTGCGGGTCAAAGATCGTGATATCGGCAACGGCACCTTCCTGGATCCGTCCCCGCTTGCGCATATCGGGCACCATAGGCTCCAACCACTTGGCCTGGTGATAGGAGAGCTTTGCTATCGCCTCCATCATCGGGACAATATTTTTCTCCCGGTTGAGGCGCAACACACGCGCATGCGTACCTGCGGCGCGAGGGTGTGCACTGCCCTGCCCGTAGGGCGTGTCCCAGGAGATTGGCTCGCTACCTGTCGCCACAAAAGGCATATTGTCACTGCCCACCCATAAGCCAGGTTCCCGGAATGACGCCATCATCTGCTCATCGGTCATGCTGTAGAAAATGATCTGTGTGTCCGGGGCTTCCTTGCGTAATTTGGCCATATCTTCCGTGGTCAGTGGCTTTTGCGTTGCGATATTGATGATCTTGCTGACATCCATTCCTATACGATCCTCGAAGCCCTCGGCAAGGTAGTCCGCTCCGACGATCGATGACGCGAAGGTATAAGGGTAAAATTCTGCGGCAACATTCAGTCCAATCTCCCGCGCTGCCCGCAGGAGCTCGATACATGGCGTTGTTTTACCGAGGCAGTTGCTCGGAAGGTGGTGCATCAGGAATGGCACCTTGTTGATCGAGGCAACCGTGAGCATTTCCTCCAGACCGATATAGCCGCTCGGCGGTACCTGGGAGAGATAGCGAACATGGGAGGTAATGAACTGATTGTACTTGCGGGCGAGTGCTGCCGCTTGCATCACGTCGTCGGCGCCGACCACGGTGTAGTAACCGATGGGGAAACCGATGCCGAGGCCACCCTGCTTCAGCCCGTCCTCGATCTTGTCGAGGATCTCCTTCTTCTGTGCGCTGTTAACCGGTTTCGTATTCCATTCGCTGCCTCCATCATGTATGGCCTCTTTCAGGAAACCGGAATACAGGATGTCGCCCTTGGGGTCGAGCTTTAGCGGCACACCGAGCCTGATCGCCGCATGACCGACGGACGCGCCATAATTCAGCTGTGATTTCCCCGCTTTCCAGTTGTAGAAATCCTCGACCGGATATGCGCCGATTTCGAGTTCCAGGGCCGTCGTCACCCCGTCGCGGGCCATCAGCTTCATTCCGAAGGCGTCCATACCGTGGAAATGCGTATCAATGAAACCCGGTGCAACGACATGATTCTTTGCGTCAATGACTTCCTTGCCGCTGAGTTTTTCTTGCGAAATCTTGGTGATAATACCGTTCTTGATACCCACGTTTCGGACGGCATCGAGCTTGGTCTCCGGGTCCATCACCCGGCCGTTGTTGATGACAAGGTCGTAGTCAGCGGCCATCAGGGGCGCTGCCAGAACCTGTAACAGGAAGGCTGAAATCAAACGTCTATAAAAGCGATTCATTATCGAATCTCCAGTGTTTAAGTGTCGTCGCCCCCGTCAAAAACCCATGTATTTAATTGATGGTGTTCTTGTAGATCACTCCGTCCTTCATGATCAATACGAAGTTTTTGTCCGGGTCTGCAACGAGGTCGAGATTCTCCAGTGGATTGCCATCCACAAGAAGCAGGTCCGCGAGGGCGCCCTCCTTCACCACGCCGATCTCGCCGGGATACGGGTCGCGTGGCCCGCACAGTTTGACCAATTGGGCGTTATCGTACGTGGCCATCTTGAGGGCCTCGTAGGGTGTGTACCAACGTTTGAGCTTGGCCAGCAGCTTGCCGTGCTTTTTGCCAAGGGCGGGATCAAACAACACGTCGGTGCCGAAGGCCGTCTTGACCCCGTATTTCTTCGCCAGCTTGATCACCTTGTCGGTGCCATCGGTCACCTCGATCCACTTGGCCTCATTGGCGGAACCGGGAGGAAAATAGATGGCATCTTCGTCGTTCAACAGCGGCTGCATGCTGAACCACACGCCCTTATCCGCCATCAATTTCAGCGTTCCCTCTTCCATCAGGAAACCGTGCTCGATCGATATCACGCCGGCCGCAATCGCCTGGCGCACCGCAGCATCCGTATTGACGTGAACCGCCACATAGGTGTTCCAGGTCCTGGCCACATCCACCGCGGCTTTCAGCTCCTCGAAGGTGTACTCCGTCACATCAAGGGGATCGTAGTCGGACGAGACACCGCCACCGGCGGCGAGCTTGATCTGGGTCGCGCCCATGCGCAGATTGCGGCGCACGGCAGTCATCACCTCGGGCACCCCGTCGGCGACCGCCAGCATGTGGTTCTTTTCCAGATAGGTCTCATGCCCCGGTTCGTTGCGCGGGCGGTTGTCCGAATGTCCAGAGCTCTGGCTGATCATGGGGCCGGATGGGTAGATCCGCGGCCCCGGTATCAGCCCCTCGTCGATCGCGCGCTTCACGGCGAAGGAATTGCCACCTACATCACGCACGGTGGTGAAGCCGCGCATCAGATCGTCATGTGCTGACTGGGCAGCGAGCAAGGTGAGGTAGCCGATGTCGGCAGTAAGCAGGACGGGCATCGCCGGCGCATTGAACATCACGTGCCAGTGCATATCCGATAGCCCCGGCATCAGCACCTTGCCGTTGGTATCGATCACCGTTGCCCCCGCCGGCGCGGGGATGGATTTGGCGATCTGGCTGATCTTGTTGCCCTCGACCAGCACACTCATGCCGTCGGCGAGCTTCTCGTTCTCGCCGTCAAAGATGCGTGTGTTGGTAATGAGTACAACGAGCTTCGGTTTGCTTTCCTGAGCCATGGTCGCGGCGCAAAACGTCAAGCTTAAAATCAGCGCCGCCGTGACTGATTGGATCACCTTCATGGCAGATGCCACTCCTTTTTTGCGGCGATGCATGGAGTAAGGAAAGGTAGCGATCACCGCGGCGGATACATCCATGCGCCCCAGTGATATACCCATTACGTTCATCGCCAAGTCACAAGGCTAGTGCATATTTGCGCTATATGAATTCCCCACTGGAAATTGCCAGCACCAGATCAAACTCTTCATATTGATTGTTTTCAATCGAATTAATGCCATAACCTTGATCCGGTTCCATTTATTTTCTCCTGTTATTACAGAGCCCCAATTGCTCTAACTAACGTGAAGGCCTCGTGAGGGCTTCGCGTAGGCGTTTCCTTGCCTCGGCTCAGCTAAGCTTGTCAGGCACCACACGAACTGGACCGAGATACCGATTGAGAATTGTCGTGAAGACCCTGTGTCCGATTCAGGAGGAAATATGTCCTTTTTTGCAAAACTACCGACAGTAGCGTCCACGCTCCTGCTCGCTTTCCCCGCCATGACGTGGTCTCAGGCAATCCGGTTACAGGACCTCGACCCTCTTGCCGAGCAATCAACACAAACAGTGATCTACACGGCCCGTGAATTCATCACCATGGATCCTAAGCGACCGAAAGCCGAAGCCATCGCAGTGCGCGACGGCAAGTTCGTCGCGGTCGGCACCCGTGATGAAGTCAGCGCACAAGTTGGCAAGAACGCGCGCCTCGATAAATCATTCAACGACAAGGTTGTGATGCCAGGCTTTGTCGAGCAACACGTTCACCCGGTTCTCGCGGCTCTGGCGATGAACATGAAGGTCATTTCAATTGAGGACTGGGACACCATCGACGGGTTCTCCCTCGCCGTACGCGACGAAAAGGGTTACCGGGCGCGCCTGAAGAAGGCGCTCGGTGCGCACAAGGACAAGAACAAGCCGTTTATCACCTGGGGTTATCATCACTACTTTCACGGCGAGATGTCGCGTACCTTACTCGACGAGCTGGCACCAGATTTTCCAGTTTTCGTTTGGCACCGGTCGCAGCACGAGTTTTACCTGAATACCGCCGCTCTCGAGCTGACGAGTATCGACGAGGCCTACGTATCCGGTCTCGGGTCGAGCGCCAAGTCGATGATCGATCTAAGCAAGGGGCATTTCTACGAACAAGGGGTGATTGGAATCCTCCCGAAGCTCACCCCTTACCTTGCCTCCACAGAGCAATTCCGGCGCGGACTCGAATACACCGAGGACTATTACCATCGCAACGGCATCACCCTCGCTTGCGAGCCGGGTGGGTTCCTGTCGAAAAAGTTGCAGGATGCGGTCAACGCGGTGTACTCGGATGATGCCACGCCGTTCAACCACTGCTTTATCGGTGACGGCAAGAGCTTCTATGCAATAAAGCCAGACGACCCAAATAGCCTGCTCGCTGAAACACGCAAGGTTGAGAACTGGGGCAGTGGCCGCACCTGGTACCTGCCCCAACAGGTGAAACTCTTCACCGATGGTGCAATTTACAGCCAGTTGATGCAGATGAAAGACGGCTACACCGACGGCCACCATGGTGCCTGGATCATCGACCCCCCGGCATTCGGATTCATGTTCCAGACGTACTGGGACGCCGACTACCAGATCCACGTGCACAATAACGGCGACGCGGGCCTCGATGTATTGCTCGGAGAACTTGAAAAAGCCATGGCGCGCAAGCCACGCAAGGACCACCGTACGGTGCTCGTGCATTTCGGCTTTGCGCAAGCCGACCAGATCAAACGCTGGATAGAACTCGGTGGCATTGTGAGTTCGAATCCCTATTACGTTACGGCGCTCGCCGGGCGCTATGCAAAGCTTGGTATCGGGCCGGAAAGAGCCGCCAACATGGTGCCGCACCAAGACGTTTTGAAAAATGGTGGCTCGCTGTCCTTCCATTCCGACATGCCGATGGCACCGGCCAAACCGATGCAGCTGGTGTGGGCGGCGGTGAATCGCAATACCGCGGAAGGTCCGGTAGCCGGGCCGCAGCACCGGGTTCCACTCGACGACGCACTCAAAGCGATCACCATCGACGCCGCTTACTCAATCCAGATGGAAAAACGGGTCGGCTCCATCGAAGTGGGCAAAGACGCAAACCTGACCGTGCTTATGCAAAGCCCATACGAGGTTGCGCCGGAAAAGCTTAAAGACATCAAGGTGTGGGGCACGATGCTCGAAGGGCGCCTGCAGCCTGTCGGCCCTGCCCCGCGATCGACCGCACCGCAGCCCAAATCTACTACGTCAATCAACGCCGGCGATGAAGCGATTCGGGAGGCGACAATCGATCGACTGGTGGGAGCCATCCTGCACCGGCATGGCGACTGACGCCCAATTGCCCAAGAACCCTCCGCTTACGCCTACTGCCCGGCCAACAGCGGTATACGGCTGTGCTCAACGCTTCCGGCTCTTAGTTACATAGGCGGGGCTGTCGTGACAACCACCCTACCAGCCCTCGAATGCTATCCACGATTTGTTGAATTACATCAGGAATAGTTTTCCTGAGAAAAAACTGAGGCCTTCCTTATGTAAAACCCGACGGTATCAGCGAGAGTTCATTATTACGGCTTCCCGGGCGCCCGCCCCGGGACCGAACTCCTGCGAGGAATTCCGATGAAGCACACGCTCAAGACCATTACCTGTACCGGCGCCCTGCTGGCTGGCTCGCTACTCACCCAGGCCTCTGCATTCGCACAGGAAGGTGCTGAAAACGCCAGGCGAATCGTGGGACTCTGGGACGTCACTATCAGTATTACCAATTGCACCACCGGCCTGCCATTTCCAGTGCCTCCATTCCCAGGGGAGCACAAGTTTGAAGCGGGCGGCACCGGTCAAATAGTCCCGGGCACGAACCCGGCGGCAACGTCAGCACACATGATGGTCTGGAAATACCTGGGAGGCGGTGATTATCAGTGGACCGCCAAGTATTTCCGCTTCGATACGGATCCTACGAATAGCACCCCTGATGGCTCGCGCATTGGCCACACCATCATCCGGAGCGTCGTGAACATCAGCGCGGATGGCACGACCTACCTCGGATTAGGCGAGGTGACAAACTACGACTTGAGCGGTGACGAAGTCGGCATCAAAGTCTGCCCCAAGTTCGAAGGCTCCCGATTCTCAGTCAACGATTGAGGTGTATGCGGGCCTGCCGCCCAGCGGCGGCTCCGTATATTCTGGAGCCCGTCTAATCACAGCGGAATTTTCCGGCACGAGGGCGCGGTTATCCTGCGATCAGCGGCGCTCTCCCCCAAAAGTCCTCAATACCCACATTTGTACCAACCTGGGCAGGCCGGACGCATCGATCATCGCGACCTCTTCCACGCTTTACGCCAGCCACTTGCGTATCCGCCATGCGAGGTCTAACTTCTGTCGGTTCGACGACTGCCTGCCAGGGTCGAATGGCCCTGACGCTTCTGCGACGAAGTTAAGTAGGGCTACGACCGCCTGGCAGAGCTAGAGGCATAGCCCTGCCGAGGGCTCTTTGTGGTTGGAATGGCTCGAGAAGCCGGTTTGATTGCAGGGAAGTCACCAGGATGGGACGCTCCGAAAATGTGCTGCACCTACAGCCGGAGGGAAGTACCGGTACCCCGGCATCGACCCGGGCGGCCTTCTGTCTCTCCGATCTGTATGTGGATCCGGCCACGGGCGTAGTACGTGGCCGCGGCGGCGAAGTCCGGCTGGAACCGCGGGTGATGTCGGTGCTGCAGACGCTCGCTAGCGAACCCGGTACGCTGCACACCCGCGAGCAACTGCTAAACACATGCTGGCCGGGCGGCCAGACTTATGGCCAAGCACTGACCCAGTGTATCTACCAGTTGCGCCAGCAACTGGCCAGTGCCGGTGGCGAGAGCGGCTACCGCGGCCTGGTCACCACCGTGCCCAAGCGCGGTTACCAGTTGAACGCCGTAGTAAAGCCCGCGGATCCACCGCCTGGAGGCGACTGCCTTCCAGTTGCGATCTCGATGTCGCATGAGCACACGCAGCCCCTTCCCCATTGGCCGGGACGCCTGCTGCCGCCCACCATCCTGTCCGTTCTGGTAGTTCTGGTCCTGGCTCTGCTTTCTGCACTGCTTGTGCTGCTGGCACTACCTATTGAGGAAAGATCCCCCACCGCGCCCCCAGAGGCAGACGCGAAGTTGCCTGTCACCATCGTATTCATTGCGTCAGATCAGATTACGATTTTGGCATTACAAGCTCTCAATCAAACTAAAGCCTAAATTTGCTCAGGCATTGATTCCATTCGCCTTACAGAACGCATTGATAGTCATGGCTGGCATCAGCCTTACCAGAGCCAATCGTCGCCCTACTCTTCCCAGGCCGGTGCCATGCGCTCGGCCTGTTCTTCGCGAACATCATCGATGACGGCCATCAGGTCCGCGACGTCGACGCTGGTCGTGTCATGTTCGAAAACCCCGGTAAGGTTAATTTCCGGGTGCAGTTCACCCACCTCATACAGCGCCCAGATTTCCCTGCCGTAATCGGTTTTCAAAAGCTCAGGGGCAAAGCGGCCGAAATAGTTGCGCATGTTGTCGACATCGCGCTGCAGCATCATGGCGGCGTTGTTGTTGCCGGCTGCATCCACCGCCTGGGGCAAATCGATGATCACCGGGCCGTGGCGGTCCAGCAGCACGTTAAACTCGGAAAGGTCGCCGTGTACCAGGCCCGCACACAACATGCGCACGACATCGGCCATCACCTGGCCGTGATACTCGCGGGCCTGTTCCGCAGTCAGCGTGACGTCATCCAGTCGCGGGGCCGCGTAGCCCTCATCATCGGCCACCAGCTCCATCAGCAAGACACCGTCGACGAAGCCATAGGGCTCGGGGACGCGCACGCCGGCCGCTGCCAGCCGATACAGCGCATCGACCTCGGCACTCAGCCACGCCTGCTCCTGCTCTTTCTGGCCGTAGCGGGTCTTCTTCGACATCGCCCGCGCTCGGCGGCTGTTGCGCATCTTGCGGCCTTCCTGGTACTGCACCGCCTGCTTGAAGCTGCGCTGCCTGGCCTCCTTGAAGACCTTGGCGCAGCGCATGCTATCGCCGCAGCGCACCACATACACCTGCGCTTCCTTACCGCTCATTAACTGCGCCATAACCTCGTCGATCATGCCGTCATCGACCAGCGGTTGTAATCTCTTGGGTACTTTCATAGATCTTCTTTTGATCGTCGGCGGATGCGACCTTCCGGCCGCACCGCCGCGGATTGCTTGTCCCTGTTAGCTGTGCGCCAGCGCGTAATCGATCGCTGCACATACGGCAACGGCCTGCGCAGTATTGCACTGTGCCGGTGTGGCACGGGGGCTGTCCGGGTAAACCTCGGTGGTGGTTTTGTAGTTGGCGTTGGTGACACTGGCGCACAGGCCGAGCTTTTTAAGCGGATACTCGATAACACCGCGCGCGACCACCGGCGAGCCGATGATCTCGTTGTTGTCGTCGGCCGGGGCAATGTGGGTGACCTTCTCCACCGCCGCGATCACCGCCTGCTGGAATTTCGGCTGCGGGCTCTCGCTGTCGTCCACCAGGTAGAAGCCATCGGGAATGCCGCCGGGCGTGAACGGCTTGCCGTCGCGGGCGGCCAGTGCGGGACGGAACTCGGTTTCGTCGGTATCGGTGGTCTCGTGCAGATCGATATGCATCACTACGCGATCAACCACCGGCGCCACCAGTCGCATCAGCGCCGCCGACTCTTCCGCCGGACTGTTGTCGTAGAACGAGCGGTTCGGGTCGATGGCGTTCGGGTTCCAGCGGTGGATGCGCTCATAACCCCAGGGACTGATACAGGGCGCCACGAGCAGGTTGGCGCGGCCGGCGTAGTCCGCCGCATGCTGATCCACGAACTGAAGCGCACCGTGTACACCGCTGGTCTCGTAGCCGTGCACCCCACCCGTCACCAGCATCACCGGCAGATCGTCATTCCAGTCGCGGCTGCGGATCGCCAGCAGCGGGAAGCTTTGCTCGCCGTACTCCAACCGGCCGTACTCTTCCAGGTCGAAGCGATCATGCAGGCGCTCGATCTTGCTTACCACCTCAGCCTCGTAGCTGCGGTGACGGGTCTGCTGGGACAGCCATTGGTTGCGTTCCGCATCGCCCCAGGGCGTGCCAGGGGTACCGATTGGATAGAATGCGGGGGCGGTGTTCATGTCGCTTGTTCTCCGGTGATGAGCGAGAAAGCGGCCATTCTAGCACCCGGGCGAGACATAGCGGATAGAGCGCGAGACCAGCGCAAACTGACCAAAACGTCACCCGCCGTCCGTTGGCCTTACGCTCAACTTTAAGGTTACAGTTCACCCCGTACAGACGGGGAGCCAGACAGATGCAAACAATACTGGGCGCAAGCGGACAAATCGGGCGTGAGTTGGCCCTGCACCTGAAGCGTGACTTCACCAGCGATATCCGCCTGGTCAGCCGCCGGCCGCAAAAGGTCAATGAAACGGATGAATTACTCAGCGCCGACTTGCTGGATGCCGAGCAGACACTGCAGGCCGTCGAGGGTTCACAGATTGTATACCTGACTGCCGGACTGCCCATGGATACCCAGCTCTGGGTGGAACAGTGGCCCATCCTGATGCGCAATGTGATTGAAGCCTGCGCGGCCCATAGTGCCAAGCTGGTGTACTTCGACAACACCTATATGTATCCGCAAACCGAGCTGCCGCAGACCGAAGATTCCCCATTTGAACCGAGTGGAGCGAAAGGCAAAGTCCGCGGTGAAATCACCAAGGCACTGCTTGATGCCATGGAGCAAGGCCGCGTGCAGGCAATAATTTGCCGGGCGCCAGAGTTCTACGGGCCGGGAAAGACCCAGAGCATTACCAATGCGACCGTCGTCGACAACCTGTTAGCCGGCAAATCTGCGAAGGTGTTCCTGCGTGACGATGTGTTGCGCACGCTGATCTACACACCGGACGCCAGCCGCGCCATGGCCCTGCTCGGCAATACACCCGATGCCTATGGGCAGACCTGGCACCTGCCCTGCGACGACAACCGACTGACTTACCGGCAGTTCATTCAACTTGCCGCCGGGACTTTTGGTGTCGAAGACAACTATACGGTGTTAAAACGCTGGCAGCTCTGGCTGGCCGGTTTGTTCAACAAAACGCTGAGGGATGCGGCGGAACTCCTGCCGCGCTACAAGGCGGATAACATCTTCGTTTCGGACAAATTCAAATCGCGGTTCCCCGTTTTCAAGGTCACCACCTTTCGGCAAGGCCTGAGCGCGATTGCGGATGAGAGGACCAGCCGCGTGTCGTAAAAACGACAGTCCCCAGAATCCGGTACCCTGTAGTTGGATGGGACTCTGGGGGCGAGGTCATATCACTTACTCTCAGTGTTATCAATTCATACGGAGAGAAGAAATATCTTCGCTACAATGAAGATGCGTCTAGCTTGTCGACTCGCTCTTGGATCATTCCGAGAACTTTCTTATCACTGAATTTAGTACAGTGCCCTTCCATTGCGTCAAATACAAATTTCGCATCCGATTGCGGCTCACTGGTACCGGCCATGAACTCACTCAGGCTGCGAGCCGCCGGATTCAGGTAAAAGTGATCCATATCTCCCATCCAGACATAGATTTTCCCCTGCAACTTGGGCCCAAGAGAGCTCCAGTTTGCTTCCAGATGACGCTTGAGATCATACTTTTTCCAAGCCTCTACAACCTGCTTGTTGATGGCGCCAGTTTGAGGATCAAACATCGGCACAGGTAAACCATCTTCACCTTTGGGGCTGTACAACGCCGTATGGGCGCCGAACTGGAAGCCGGAATTCACATATGTATTGGACGATCCGAGTACGTTTTCATACCGGATGAAATCCTTAACCGTCACCATAGGGTCTCCATAAATATCCCTGGCAACCGGACGGAGATTCCCCCACTCATTAACAAACAAATTATCGTCTTTATAAAGATCCACTAACTGGTAGTGATCAAATGAAACCGAGTCTGGACTGAAGGACCAGACACCACCAAAGTGATCTGGATAAAAAATCTGTAACGCTAGCGAGACCCACCCCCCGGTAGAGCAGCCATCGACATACCTATAGTTTGCGTCCTCTCTGGTCCTGAAAGATCGCTCGATGGCGGGAATAAGCTCCTCAATCAGAGCCGCGCCATATGGGCCACTGTTCTCAGAATCAAGCTGATAGTGGTCACCGAATGGCCCATCGCTATCTAAATACACGTTGATCACCTGCGGGGCGTCCTTGTGGAACCACCAGTCGGTGAACTTTTCATTTTCCAAAAGGTAATTTACGCGTGTATAGCGCCCTCCATACCCACTGATATTGATCCGAAGCGGATAAGCCCTGCTGGGGTTCTCGTAATAACTGGACGGAAGCAGCACTGACGCCTTAAGTTTCATCGGCCTGTCCCACCATTCAGACAGCAAGCGGCTTTCTATCTCCACCGACTTTACATGATCGTGCTCCAACAACGTGTGCGCGGCAACTATTTGGTCAATATCGACTTTCAGCGCTGTATCCCCGGAAATTTTGACTTCCTGAACAGTACTGTAGAGATTGCCCGGGGCATTTATCTGTGACTCCTCAAGATCCTGATCCCAGAGAACCTGGACTTTGTATGTGCCCGCCGGGACATTTGCGAGCATCCAGGAAGCAGTGCCCTGAAGTTTGGTACCAGCACCAAGAACCTGCAGGCTTCCCTTTTCCCACTCCGTGACATTGCGGGCAAAAATGTGATTGCGCAGAGGAGACACAGGCCACAGATCAGTACGAGGCTCCTTCTCCAGGTTCTCGCTCAAAAACAGAAACAACCTGCCACTGGACACGAACCCCTCCTCCACCTCAGGCCCGACGGAAACCGAGACGTTCACACCATACCCACTTGCCGCTGAACAGATCTGTGTGGCGATTGCCAGGACTACCACAGCCACAAAGGTTATCGCCTTCATGTTCAATTCCTATATAGTGAAAAATCAATCGCGCCTTATTAATTAAGGCCCGCGATTATTTTTTTTAAAATTGCACCAGTGACTAAAAACACGGAAAGGAGCGCGATATCTCGTTTCGGAGACATTCAAACGAATGTACTGGATAGCGGGAAAAATGTGAACTGCACCATTATGCGAGAAGCAGTTTTTCTACTGGTGACAAATAAGAAGGCATGAAATTCAGGTTTGTCTGACGGTTTTATTTTGCCAATGGGCTTGAACAGGCAACGACTCTTTCATTCACCCAATAAATTCAAGGGCCGCCGATGAATTGAATAAACGACTGGCTATTTCCCGTCTCAAGCCGACACTCAATCAAGCACCCCGAACAGACCCATCTGCCCATCCACCAGGCTGTCAAAATCCAGATCGATGAAGGGCAATATGGCATCGGCCACGGGCTTCAACTGCTTGTCGATATAGTGCTGGTAATCGATCGGGGACTGACGGTAATCCACCGGCTCTGGGCCGTTGAGGGTGATCACGTAGTGAATCCAACCCTTGTTCTGGTAGCGGGGTTCCAGCCCCTGCTGGCGGCGGAGGTCATCGGCCAGTCGCGCCGCGCGCACCTGGGGCGGCACGTTTTTCACGTATTGCTCCAACCTGCGCCGGAGCCGCTTGCGATATACCAGCTGCTCGTCCATCTCCCCGGCCTGGGTTTTCTCCACCGTCTCGCGGATATAGTCGGACGGATCAACACCCTTAAACACCATGCCGTAGAGCTGGGTCTGGAACTGCTTGGCCAGGGGCGTCCAGTCGCTGCGCACCGTTTCCAGGCCCTTGAATACCAGCTTTTCCTCACCCCCTTTCACCACCAGGCCCGCATAGCGCTTCTTGGAGCCGGCCTCCGAGCCGCGAATGGTGGGCATCAAAAATCGCTGGTAGTGGGTTTCGAATTCCAGCTCCAGTTCGCACGCCAGCGCCAGCTCATCTTTGAGCTTGTCCTGCCAGCGCGTATTGATCTCGCTCGCCAGGCCCTTGCCGATCGCATCGGCCTCTTCCGGGCTGGGTTGGCCACTCAGCCAGACAAACGTGGAATCGGTATCGCCGTAGATGACCTGGTGACCCAGCTCCTCAATCCAGCGGGCCGTCTGTTGCATGATCTCGTGACCGCGCAGGGTGATGGAGCTGGCCAGGCGCGTGTCGTAAAAACGGCAGCCCCCACTTCCGAGTACCCCGTAGAAGGAGTTCATGATGATCTTGATGGCCTGGGAGCGGGCGGCATCCTGCTCCTGCTTGGCGATGTCGCGCTCGGCCCAGAGGTTGGTGATGATGTCCGGCAGAAAATGCTTGTCACGGGAAAAGCGCGCGCCGCGAAAACCTGGGATGGCACTGTCATCAGCCAATCCCTCAATCAACCCCATCGGGTCGATCTTGAAGGTGCGGATAATGCTGGGATACAGGCTCTTGAAATCCAGCACCAGCACGTTGTCGTACAGGCCCGGCCGGGAGTCCATCACATAGCCACCCGGGCTGGCCAGGCCGCCGTCAGCCGGCAGGTTGGGTGCCACATAGCGGCTGCGGTGTAGCCTGGGCAGGTAGAGGTTGGTAAAGGCTGCCACCGAGCCGCCGCTACGGTCGAGTTCCAGACCCGTGAGCTGGGCCCGCAGGCGCAGGTAATCCAGCAAGCGGGTGTGCTGGAAGATATCCCAGACCAGGCGGCAGTCTTCCAGGTTGTACGCAGCCAGCTTGGGTTTGTTATGGCGAAAGTCGTGCTCAATCGCGGCCAGGCGGTTGTCCACGTCTTCGGTGTCCTTGCCCCTACCCAGTAGCGTCTGGGCCACGAACTCCAGGCTGAAGCTTTCAAAGCTGTAGGTGGCGTTCTTCAGTCCGTCGATGCCGTCCAGTACCACCCGGCCCGGCAGCGTCACGAAACCCTGGCTGCCTTCGCGGCCATCCCGCCAGCGAGCATCGGTGCCGCCGCGCCCCAGCTTCAGGCGCAGGCCATAGCGCCCCGCCCGTTTCAGCAGCAGACGAAAATCAAAGTCCACCACGGACCAGCCGATGATGATGTCCGGATCCAGGGATTGAATCCTGGCCTCCAGTGCCTGGAGCAACGCGCGTTCGTCATCCACCCAGTGGATGGTGGTGTCAGCGCTCTCGGGCTGCCCCACCATCAGCACCTCTTCCACGCCGTGCCCGTAGAGACCGATGGAATACAGCTCGCCCGGGCCGGAGCACTCCACATCCAGGGAAACCACCTTGAAATCCGGCTGCACCTCGGCGCCCTTGAGGCGCACGTTGCGATATTCCGTATAGCCGTCTTTGGCTTGAGCCACGCCTTCAAAGTAGAGGCCACCCCGAACAAAGCGCTCCATCAGGTAGCGGTCGTGGAGACGAAAATCCCCTTCCAGCACCTCGATGCCGCGAGTTTGCATCAGAGTCTGGGCCCGGCGGTGGGCGTCAATGGTGGGAAAATACAGCATGGCCGCTTCCTCGCGGCCAAAGGTCTGGAAGCCCAGCTGCTGCCAATCGAAAGGCACGCCGGCCAGAGCCTCGGCGACCTGAGCGCGGTCCGCGACCTTCACCATAAACACCGGGCGCTCGCCTTCAATAACCAGCTTGACCGGGCCCTCGGGCGTGGCCAGCCAGTAGTGGATGCAGGTGCTGCCGCGCTGGTCAAAGCTGTGGCGGGTGAGGAGGAATCCTTGAGGCAAAATGCTGTTCTGGGTTGAGGTTTGGATTGGGAGTTGTTTTGGTGATGGGCGCCATTCTACTGGATAAATACACAGATATCAGTAGTCGCGAGTCGACGTATCGTTCACCGGGCGGGGCGGATGCGTCAGACCTTTATGCCGAACAGTTTTTCTGCGTTTCGGAACGCGATTTTTTCCTTAGTCTCGCGTGGCAGGTCTACGGCCCGAAACCAATCTGTTCCTTCCTTCATGTTCGCAAACGGGTAGTCGGTTGCAAACATCACTCGATCCACACTGATGTACTTCAGCAAAAGATCGAGCAATTCATCTTGAAAGAATGCGCTGGTTGTAAACCAGAAATTGTCTTTAAAGTATTGCTCGAACGGCTTATCCAGGGTGTCTTTGGTCACTGCACTCATCTTCTCCACGATGCGTTTATAGAAGAACGGAAGGCCTTCTCCCATGTGGCCGATAATGATCTGTAGTTTGGGAAATCGGTCGAATACCCCAGACGTGATCATTCGAAGGCATTGCGTAACGACTTCCTGGTGCCATCCATAGGCAGAGATGCTGAGCACCTGGTTCTGGTACTCCGCCTGATATTGCGGCCGCATATTGCTGTAGTAGATTTGGAAGACTTCGTCCGGTGGCAAACCTGGATGGATGTATATCGGCACATCCAGGGCTTCGGCACGCGCCAGCACGGGCTCAAAATCGGGATGATCGAGAAATTTCTTGCCGATGATTCCATTGGTCAAGCATCCCAGAAAGCCATCTTCCCGAACTGCACGTTCCAGCTCGTCCGCTGAGGCCTCCGGATTTTGCAACGGCAAGGTTGCAAATGCCTGGAACCGCCCCGGATAGGTGGCCATCGATCCGTCGACAAGCATTTTATTGAGACGATACGCAAAATCGATGCCCTTCTGCCCCGGGACATTCTGCACACCTGGCGTATGTGCGGAGAGTATTTGAACGTTGATCCCCGCCTCATCCATTGCGGCAATACGACGCGGGCCGATTTCGGCAAGACCAGTATTCTCGAGAAACTGATTGCCGTTTAGCGCCATCAACTCATGCGTGGAAAAGGTCTCTTCCGTGCCGATAAATGACAAGTCATGATCTCGCAGTGCGATGTCCGAACGCTCGCCTTGCTGCAGGATCTTACTTTTTTGTGTATTCACTTGCTGCCCACCTTTACGCTGGACGCTGCCAGAGACTGCCAGATCTTGGCGCCGGCCTGTACCAGCGGGATACCACTGCCTGAGCGAGTCCCTGCCCCAGCAAGCGCGCCTTCTCCACCTTGGTGGTCGAGATTCGCGAGTCCCAGGCCCGAGCGCCGTGCGCTTTCACCTTGATCCCGATTTCCCGATAGACGCCGCGGGCGGTCGCGATGGCCCAGGCGCAGCGAGGTGGCAACGCCAACAATCCACCGTGTGCGGAGTCATAGTAGGGTTCCGCCAGATCGATCAGTTGTCGGGCCAGACCGGCCAGAGCCTCACGATGCTGTGGTGCGGTCATCTCCCGGCGTGGAATGCCGGCTTCTTCCAGCCACTGTTCCGGCAGATAGCAGCGACCGATCTGTGCATCCTCGATGATGTCGCGGGCGATATTGGTCAGCTGGAAGGCCAGCCCCAGGTCGCAGGCGCGATCCAGGGTCGCCTCATCCCTCGCACCCATGACCCAGGCCATCATGACGCCCACCACGCCGGCCACGTGATAGCAGTAGTCCACGGTATCGTCGATGGTGACATAGCGCCGCTGTGCGACGTCCATGGCGAAGCCGTTCAGGTGAGCCTGGGGATAGCGCTCGGGAATCCCGTGGCGGAGCGCGACCTCCTGAAAGGCGGCGAAGGCCGGACTTTGCATGGGCTCCCCCGCATAAGCGCGACGCGTTAAGTCTCGCAGCTCGTTCAGGCGCGATTCGCTGCTTTCGCTCCCAGTTTCGTGAGCTTCATAAGTTTCCTGCGCGGGAAAGCCCAGCTGCTGGTCGTCGATCACGTCGTCGCAGTGGCGGCACCAGGCGTACAGCATCATGGCGCTGCGCCGAGTGGCCGAATCGAACAGCTTGGCGGCGGTGGCGAAACTCTTGGAGCCCGCGGCGATCGTCTGCGCGGCGTGCTGTCCCAGCTTATCCCTCATTGAGTCCCTCCAGCATCAGGCCGGCAGTCGCCTTGGCGGAACCGATCACTCCGGGTACCCCGGCGCCGGGATGGGTGCCGGCCCCCACCAGATAGAAATTGTCGATCCTGGCGTCCCGGTTATGGGGCCGGAACCAGGCGCTCTGGGTAAGCGTCGGCTCAAGGGAGAAGGCGGAACCCAGGTGGGCGTTGAGCTCCTCGCGAAAATCCACGGGCGTGAAGTGCCGGCAGGTCACCAGATGCGCCCGTAGCCCGGGAATGTAGTGACGCTCGAGATAGTCGAGGATGCGGTCGCGGTATATCGGACCCTGGGTTTCCCAGTCGATATTCGCCTTGCCCAGGTGTGGCACCGGCGCCAGGACATAGTGCGCGCTGCAGCCTTCCGGCGCCAGGCTCGGATCGGTGACGCAGGGAGAGTGCAGATAGAGGGAGAAGTCCTCCGCCAGGGTGTCCGCGTTGAAGATCTCGTCGATCAATTCCCGATAGCGCGGGCCGAAGCACACCGTATGGTGCTCCAGGCCTTGCGGTGGCCTGTCCAGGCCGAAATAGATCACGAACAGCGACATACTGTAGCGCTTGCGGCCCAGGGCCCGGCTTTTGCGGGCGCCGCGGGAGTGCCCGCTCAACAGCTTGCTGTAGGTATGCATCACGTCCGCGTTGGAGGCCAGTGCATCCGTCGGCACATGCCGGCCATCCCTCAGGGTCACGCCGTTCACCCGATCCCCCGTGGTCTCGATGCGTTCCACTTCCGCGTTCAGTTCGAGGGTGCCGCCGAGGTTCTCGAACAACTGGACCAGGCCCCGCACCAGGGCACCGGTGCCGCCCCGTGGAAACCATACGCCCCACTCCCGCTCCAGCGCGTGGATCAGCGTGTAGATCGAGGAGGTGGCGAAAGGGTTGCCCCCAACCAGCAGGGAATGAAAGGAAAAAGCCTGGCGCAAGTGCGGGTCTTCAATGAATTTCGACACCATGGAATAGACGCTGCTCCAGGCCTGAAGCCGTGCCAGTTGCGGCCCGGCGGCGAGCATGTCGCGAAACGAGAGAAACGGCACGGCACCGAGCTTGCGATAGCCCTCCTCGAACACCGCCCTGGAGTAGTTCAGGAACCGTCGATAACCCTCCACGTCCCGGGGATTGCGGTCGGCGATCTGTCGATCCAAGGTGGCCTGATCGTTGACGTAGTCAAAGGCCGGGGCATCTTCCCAGCAGAGACGGTAAAAGGGCGTGACCGGCAGCAGTTCGACATAATCCGCCAGGTCCTTGCCCGCCAGTTTAAAAAGCTCTTCCAGCGCGGAGGGATCGGTAATCACCGTGGGACCGGCATCAAAGGTAAACCCCTTGTCCTCATAGACATAGGCGCGGCCACCGGGCTTGTCGCGCTTTTCCAGCAGAGTGGTCTGGTAGCCGCCCGCCTGCAGGCGAATCGCCAGGGCCAGGCCGCCGAAGCCGGCGCCGATCACCAGGGCACGCTGGGGTTGAGATCCGGGTCCGGGTCCGGGTCGGAGTCGTGTCATGCGCGTATTCCAAAGGAAGTGGATGCGATCTTTTGCGGTGAATTCAGCCACACCGCCTTGAGCGCTTCGCCAAGGGGCACCGGCGGCTTGCCTATCAATATGCGCGCCTTGTCGGCCCGGGTCAGGTGTCCGGCGTAGAACCGTTCGATCAGCGGTTCCGACAGGCCGTAAAAGCGCTGCATGACCTGCCACCGTTGCTCCGGACGGCCAGCCAGAAACAGCATGCGATTGAGCAGGCGAAAGTAGCCCTGACGCCGCCATTCCCGCGCGGCGAAGGCATGGATGGCCTGGAACAGCGACGCCGCATCGAGATTTCCAAGCTCGGCGATGCACTCCGCCAGACCCATGGCCTGGGGCAGAGAGTAACCGGTAGTGGGGTGGAACAGACCGGCGCGCAGGCCACTTCGCGGCTGGCCCTGGGCGCCCTGCCAGAAGGCATCGAAATCGCCCGCCAGGGTGATCGGCAATACGCCACTCTCCTCTCGCAGGGTATCGACGATCTGCCAGCCGCGATCCCGCGCATAGGTGTCGATATGCGCATGCAACCGGGACGCGTCCACCTCCGGCCGGTCCACATAGTGGGTATCCTCGATCAGCAGGGTATCGCGGCTTAACGGCAGCACGTAGACGAACCGGTAGCCGTCCTGCTGAGGCACGCTGGCGTCCATGAGGATCGGCTCTTCCAGGCCGTGGGGTTTGTCCAGGCGCACTTCCCGCCCGAGAAATGCCTGATACCCCAGGGTCAGATGCGCGCTGTCGGCGGGACCCCGGCCGTCGATCACCGCGTTCGCGTGCAGCACCTGGCCATCCTCGAGTTCCACGCGGTCCGGGGCAAGGCGGGCCACGCGCGTGTCGGTCCACAGCCTGTCGCCCAGGGCTTCTTCAAGAACGCGGGCGAAATCCCGGGAAAAAATGCTGGCATAGCCTCCATTCAACAGGCGCTCGCGCTGCGGGAAAATCACCCGGTGCTGCTTCCAGCGGCGGCCAACCAGGGGCGCCAGCCAGGCATGTTGGGCTGCGGAGAGATCGCCATCGTGAAACGACCAGGTGTGCTGGCCACCGGGGCGACTTTCACTTTCCAACATCAGCAGACGCAACCCTGGCTGCGCCTGTAGCAGGCGCAGGGCGATCAGGCCGTTGGCCAGGCCGCCCCCCACCAGAATCAGGTCATAGTCCGGCGCGTTCATGCGTAATACCCCTTGCCGGTGATAGACCTAGTCATGGGGGTCTTCCAGAGGGTCGCCGCGATCATCCAGCAGCACCGCCGCACGCAAGGCCTGCAGATCGGCGCTGCCGGTACAGAAACAGGCGATACGCAACTGCTGGATGACCACCTCGAAGTGCTCGACCACCGTCTGACTGGATTCGGTGGCACTCTCGAGCACTGCCGCCGCCTGCCCCACCAGGTCCGCTCCCAGGCGTATTGCCTTGGCGGTGTCCACCCCATCGCGAATGCCGCCGGAAGCAATCAGTGGCGTCTCCGGCAGGGTCTTGCGTACCGCCCGAATGGCCTGAGCCGTGGGGATTCCCCAGCCGGCGAAGGCCATGCCGACCCGGCGCTGAGTCTCGTCTGTCGTGCGTTCCGCCTCCACCGCTGCCCAGCTGGTGCCGCCGGCGCCGGCCACGTCGATCATCGCCACACCTTCTTCCACCAGCGCCCGGGCCACATCGGGGGAGATACCCGCACCCACTTCCTTAACGACCACCGGTACCCCGAGCGATGTGACCAAGTTACCGATGGCCTGAAGCACGCCACGCCAGTCCCGGTCGCCGCCCTCCTGCACCGCCTCCTGCAGCGGGTTGAGGTGGACGATCAATGCATCCGCCTCGATCATATCTACCGCCCGGAGGGCCCATTCGATCCCCTGGGGCTCCCGTAGCTGGCCTGCGCCGAGATTGCCAAGCAGGGGGATATCCGGGGCGATGCGTCGTAACTGCTTGGTAAGACCGTGATCGCTGCCAGACTGCAGTGCGACCCGCTGGGAACCGATGGCCAGGGCGATACCCAGGTATTGGGCGGCTTCTGCCAGGTGATGATTGATCGTTTTGGCCCGCTCGGCACCGCCGGTCATCGAACTGATCAATAGCGGCGCCTTCAGTGGTTTCTGGAAAAGTCGTGTGCTGAGATCGATATCGTCCAGGTGCAACTGTGGCAAGGCGCAATGGGCGAAACGATAATCGGCAAATCCCGTAAGGGTCGAAGTCTTGGCCCGACGCGCGTCCAGTACGATGTCGAGATGATCATTCTTGCGTTTCACCAAACCGTCATCGGTCATGCAACTCTCCCGCTGGGAATACATTGAACTTCCATTGTTTATTGTTGATATCGAAAGAGGCCACACCTCAAACCACCGAGACCTCAAAGCACCGAGACCTCAAAGCACCGAAACCTCAAACCACCAAGACCTCAAAGCACCGAGCGCTATCGCATCCTGGAGAACCCTCTCACACAGATGCAGCCTGTTGCTGCTTGAGGCGTTGCTTGAGTTTCCTGACACCTGGCGCGTAAAGGAAGCCGAAGGACACAGCACCCTCTCGAGTACGTACGGCGTGATGTATTCGGTGCGCTTGCACCAGGCGCTTCAAGTAGCCACTCTTCGGTTGCCAGCGAATCGGCCAGCGTCGGTGAACCACACCGTCGTGAAACAGTGAGTACACGACGCCGTAAAGCGTAATGCCTGATGCGATTGCCATGAGCGGCTTCCAGTAAAGGTCACCCACAGCAAACATGCCGACCACCACCAGCGAAAACACAACAACATACAGGTCGTTCTTCTCGAACACGCCGTCAGTGGTTTCATGATGGGATTCGTGATGGGACTTGTGCCAACCCCAGCCCCACCCGTGCATGATGTACTTGTGGGCGTACCAGGCGAACACTTCCATGCCCAGGAAAGCCACTACCACAAGCACGAGCGTCCAGAACCAGTCCATCATGCTCTATACCCCTCCTAGGCCGGCGTCTTGAATAAGGGAATGGCCGCTAACAGCAGGCACACCAGGCCCACGGCAGCCAGGATGCCGCCGGGCTGGGCTAGCTGAGCCCAGCTATCGCCGCGAATCAACGCCCCGTAAAAACCTTCAATAGCCCAGGCATTGGGCGTGAACAAGCTCACCGCCTGTAACCAGTCAGGCATCATAAAACGTGGCACCATTGAGCCGCCGACGGCGGAAATGATCAGTACAAAAAACGAAGAAAAGGTTGTCGCCTGTTGAGTTGTTCGACACAGCGACAGGAGCAAAAGTGCCAGCCCGGCACTGGCTGCGGCGCAGGCAAGTGCCATGACAATCACTTGCGCCAAAGCGCTCTCTATCTCCAGTCCAAACCCGAACCTTGCAACCAGGAAAATAGCGCTGGCCTGCAAAAATCCCAGAGTTAACAAAAACAGAAACCGTCCCAGCAGTAACCGGGCGTGCGCCGCTTTGCTCAGCAGGAGGCGTTCGGAGATACCGTTCTGGCGCTCCTCCAGACTGACCATGCCGGCGTTCACGGCGGACAATAACAAGAACAGAATCGTGGTGGCACCGGCATAGTAAGCAATGCCGCTAAGCCCAGAGATAGACGCTGGCGCCTGGCCATAAACCGGCTGAAACTCGATAAGTGCGTCTTTCGCGGCTGCGCTGTCCGGCTCTCGGGCCATTGCGCCTAATGCGGCGTCCAGGCGCGCCTGTTGTGCGGGCGTGAAGCCATCAATTAATGCTTCCGTGCTTTGCGCAAGACGTTGCGCAAGAACCTGTGGTTGTTGGGAGGCCAGGCTTTGCCGCAGCCAGCCTTGTAAAGACAGGGCAGCAATTTCACGGGTAGGCTCGCTGACGATGGTAAACAGTGGGCTGCTGTTATCGCCTGCTTGCCCGTGGATGATTAACGCTGTATCGAAATTGCCTTGTCGCACTTCTTCCAGTAGTTGAGCACGGTTCGAATCGGGCAGTGCCGTAATCTCCACGTCTTCGCTTTGTGTCAGGTACTGAGCGAAGTCCTGCAATACCGGATCTTCCGTTTCCAGCACGAGCCCTACCCGCAAGTGCAAGTCGCCTTCCGCGGCGCCGGAGAAAATGCTGGCAAATATGGCGAATACCAGGCTGGGCAAAGCAAATGCCAAAAGTAACGCACCGCGGTCACGCCACAGCCCCAGGGCCATCACCCGGAAAATCGCCCTCATGACACCGACTCCAGCGCTGAATCGGTGGGCGCACCGGTAAAGTGCTGCATCACGTTTTTCAATCCGGGACGGCGCACCGAGACCTCGGCAATGGCATCACGCGCTCCGGCAAGGTCGCGGTAGAGGTGATCGATCAGCTTATCCAGCGGCAGGTCACTTTCCAGACACCATTCACTGCTCTCGTCACTACTCTCATCACTACTCTCATCACTTTGAGGGCGAAAACCGATCTCCTGCAGCCGCTCACAGAGTGCCGGGGGAGCCATGTGAACCGTACGTACGACGAAGAGCTGACGGTTACCGAAGGTTTCTTGTACCAATGTCTGCGGCTCGGCCAGGGCTCTCAGCCGCCCCTGATGAAGAAGCGCTACGCGGTGGGACAGCACTTCAGCTTCATCTAACTCATGGGTAACAACGACCACGGTCGCACCCTGCTCGGCGCGGCGGCGAATAAGGTCGTGGATTGACATGCGCACACCCAGGTCGACCCCGGCTGTGGGTTCGTCCAGCACCAGTAGCGAAGGCTGCGAGACCAGGGTGGCTGCCAGGTGCAAGCGCCGTTGCATACCACCGGACAATTGGTCTACCCGCACTTCGGCTTTGTCTGTCAGCTCGATTTCTTCCAGCGCTTGACTGACCCGTGCGCTTATCTGATGACGATGGACACCGGTGCAGCGCGCGAAAAACTCCAGGTTCTCCCGCCCCGTCAGGTGCCGGTATAAACCCAGAAACTGGGGGGTGAAGCCGATGGAATGCTGGTAGGCCTTGCCCGGAAGAAGTGCTTTTCCCGCTATGAATATTTGCCCGGAGGTGGGACGCAACTTGCCGGTAATGGCGCGCAGCAATGTCGATTTTCCTGCACCATTAGGCCCGAGGATACCTAGGATTTCACCCGGACTTACCTGCAAAGTGACGTTGTCCAGGGCGCGGTGGCTGCCGTAGACGACCCGTAGTTGATCAATGGTGAGTGCTGCCGTCGCCGTCATTCGCCAGGTCTAACTCCCGAGCCTCTGCGCCGCACCGTTGAAGGTTGCGAACTGTTGCTCCACGAGTGCTGCGAGTAAGGATTCCGCGTGCCCTGCCCTGCGCAACTGCTCTCTTGCCAGTGCCTGTGCGTCGCTAAATGCACCACGCAATTCTTCCGGTGTGTAAAGAGAAAGCAAAGTGGTTTTCCCCGCATCCTGCTGCACGTCCTTACCGGTCTCTAGCGCAAAGATACTGTGGTCCAACATATCGTCGTAAAGCTGAAACACCAGGCCAAAGGCACGGGCAAAGCGCGTCAATGCCTCTATCACTTCTGCGCCCTGCCCCATAAGCCGTGCACCAGTGACGACAGAAAACTCAAACAGGCAACCTGTTTTCTGGTGATAGAGCTGCTCAATTTCGCTCCGGGCACCCATGGGCTGATTTTGTAAATCAGCGACCTGCCCGCCAACCAATCCCATAGAGCCAATAACATGGCTGAGATGCGCGCTCACGGCGACTTTGGTGGAGGCATCCACGTTGGGGCAATTGGCGATAACCCCGTACGCGAGGTTGAGGAGGTTTGTTGAGGCAAGAATGGCTGTGCTTTCGGAAAAGCGTATGTGCGTACAAGGGCGATCGCGGCGAATAGTCGCATCGTCCATACAGGGCAGGTCGTCGAGAATCAGCGAAGCGGTATGCACCAGTTCCGATACGCAGGCCATTCGGAGCGTATGACTGCCTGGGAGGACGGGACTGTCTGTGGCCACGTTCGCAGCCAGAAGCGTAAGAAGCGGGCGCAAGCGCTTGCCTGGCCCCATTACAGCGTAATGCATCGCTTGATGCAGATGCGTGGGCGGTGTTTCTGGAGCTGGCAGAAGCTCCAGCAAGGTTGTGTTTACCATGCTCCTCAGATGGACAACTTCCATCAGTGGAGACATTGGCGCCGAGACGGTTATTGGTCCCTGTCTCATACTAACTGGGGACGCGACAGACGCGGACTCTGCGACGGACGATTGCGGCTTGCGTGTATAGGTCACCCTGTTCCCTCGGTTGACTACCTATGCGGCCGCAATGAAATCAGAGCTGACTCCATTGAGCCACAACTTGAAAAACTGTATCGACCTGACTTTTTATAAAGCCGGGTCGCCGGCTATGACGGTGGTCAGAATCACCTCAGTTACAAACGTCCCGATCTAACGCGTCAATTTGACTAACTAATCTGACTAACTAATCTGACGAGCTAATCTCAACATGACAGCATAGCCTACGAACCGGTTTGCCGACGCCAAGCCGTGCATCGCGGGTCTGCCGCCATCACCACGAAAGACGGGCGACTACACGCGCCTCGTCCGCATACAGCGAAAACGACCAGCCATTGCGCTCACACAGCCGTTGAACGATACCCAGCCCCAGACCATACCCATGCGACGACTCGGTCGGCGTGTGCCGCTCATCCAGGTCACTGCACAGCTGATTGGTAACGAATAGCTCTTTCTCCCTGATGCGAATCGTGATCGGCACCTGCCCGTTGAGCGTGTGCTCGAACGCATTTCGCACCAGATTATTGACCGCGATAGAAAAAGCCTGTGGATGTCCGCAGACTCTGGGTGTTGCGAGATCGTCGATATCAAGATCGACGCTCTTGCCGTTTAACAGGTGGCGCTGCTGGTCGATTGCCTGACTGACCAGCGGCGTCACTGAAAACTGTTCGTTATACAACCCGCTGTCGGTTTCGCGAGCGAGGCACAGGAACATGTCAATTGTGGCCTTCATTTCGAACGTCGCACGCTTCACTCGATCTACAGCCTTCCTATCGGCCGCTGACAGATCGCTCTCTTCTAATAGCTCAAGCGCGCCCATGATCACTGTGATCGGCGTGCGCAACTCATGACTGGCTGAACCGGTAAAGTATCGCTCCCGCTCAACAAATTCGCTGATACGCTCAAGTGTCTTCTCAATCGTCCTGGCGAGCACGCCAACCTCATCATCGCCGAACCGGCTGGGCTCAATGCGTTTATGATCTTCGGCCGACAGTTGCTCTGGATCGATGTCAGCGACCACTTTAGCGAGCTGCGCGACAGGGGCGACCGCTCTGCGCATCACAAGAACGCCCAGCCCGAAACCAAGCACCCCGAGCGCGCCCACAACACCCGTGATCACCAGCAGCAACCACCAGTCCTCTGACGAAGCAGCCTCAATATCAGAAACGTCGAACACTACAAATGCGCGTCGCTGCCCATTGCCGCCAGGTACCACCGCAACATGCAATTCCTCAGCTTCGAACTCGTACAGTCCCTCAGCGGGGCTTGTCTGTGCCCATTCCCGGAGTGATGCCGGCAAGCTACCAACCTCCTCGTATCCGCGAAGGTTCATCGCCAGAGAAGGATAGTTTTCGGCGGCACTCTGTAGCTGCTGCGCCAGAACGCGGTCTTCGCTCAAACGGACCGCAGCGAAGAACGCGAACCCCCAGACCACGCTGAGCACAGCAACACACATCGCGAAGGCAATGGCAACACGCGTGCGCAAACTGTGCCGGTACATTATTCGGCTTCCTCCACAATGCGGTACCCAATGCGATGCACTGTGTGAATGAGCGCGCTATCAAACGGCCGATCGACGGCCTGCCGCAGTTTGTACATGTGTGAGCGAAGCGCGTCACCATCGGGGCGCTCGTCGGCCCACAATAAGGTTTCGAGATCATCGCGAGCCACGACGGACGGAGCCGCCTCCATCAATCGCTGCAGCAGCCTCATCCCGGCAGGAGCAAGATCAATCCGCTGCCCCGCCCGATGCACTTCCAATGTGGATCTGTTCATCGTCAGATCGCCGACAGTCAACAGGTTTGCGGCCTTTCCCCGGCTTCGTTTGTACAGCGCCTGCAGTCGCGCGTGCAGCTCCTGTAGTGCGAATGGCTTAACCAGATAGTCATCGGCTCCAGCCTCGAACCCCCTGAGCTTATCGTCGAGTGTGTCTCTCGCGGTTAGCATAAGCACGGGTGTTTCTACTGCGGATTCAGCGCGCAGCTTTTTACATACACCCAGCCCATCCATCCCCGGGAGCATCAGGTCCAGAACAATCACGTCGAACGGATTCGTCAACGCCAGGTGCATCGCGCTGATCCCGTCATAGGCAAAATCCATAAGATAGCCATGCCTTTCGAGATACGCGGCAATGTTCTCACAAATATCGCGATTGTCTTCGACAACCAACACTCTGATCGGCGCGGCACCTAGCGCGTGTATCATCCCCTACCCCCTTACCAGGCACTATTTACCAAGCGCGATTTACCAGGCCCTATTTACCAGGCACGACTTACCAGGCATAGTCCAGCCGCAGGCCAATCAGCGGCTCGGCTTCGCTATCATCCTCAACTACAACGCCCCGACGGTAATCAAACTCAGACTCGTCGCTCGACGATGCAGCCGTTACGTTGATGACATCGAGAAAGGCGGTTACGTCGATGGGGCCAAATGCGCGCCGGTAGTCAACGCGAACGTTGAAAGAACCGGCACCACTGGTGCGGCCGACATTCCGCTCAGTGATCTCCTTCGAGTAGCGCAGAGGCTGCCCCGCTGCCAACACGTCCGAGTGAATAATAAAGAGGTCATCTGGCGTACCGGAAAGGTATTTGTAGCGCCCGGCGACCTTCCAGCGGCTGCTGATTTCCCAGGTCAGGCCGAGGGTAGCCACATGCTCGCGGCTGAAGTCAGCGGCAACGTCACCGCGACCGTCTTTCCGGTCGACTACAGCATCGTTGTACGAATAGGTTGCAGTAGCGTAAATGCCCTCGCGAATCATACCGTTGGCCACAATATCAACGCCGTACGATGTGCCGTCACCAATGTTCGCAAAGGTTCCGCTTGCCCGGTCAAGGTCTACCACCAGGTTATCGAGATTTTGATAATAGGCTTCCGTCAACACCGACCAGTTGCTGCTCGGGAAGTATTCATAGCCGATACTGGCGTGGGTAATTTCTTCATTCTCAAGATCGTTCGCCTCGTTAGCGGCAAGATCCAGGAACCGTGGTGACTGATGGAACAGTCCGGCAGTCGCAAAATATCGAACCTTTGTACTCGGCCGCCAATTGACGCTGAACCTGGGCGACGCAAAGCTCTGGTCGGCAAAGCCGTCGCGTTCAAACCGCATACCTGTGCGGATATCCCAATCGCCCTGTTCAAACAGCTGCTCTACGTAACCGGCGTAGTTGGTTTCCTTCTGGACGAGCGAAGAGTTGATGCTCTCGGGCGTCAGTACAATAAAGCGCTGATCGGGGTCTGGCCTGAAATCATCATCGTCATAGACATATCGGATCCAATCACCATCCAGGACAGTGTTATAGTCCAGTTCAATCTGCGTGACTCGAGTACCGGCACTGAATACGCCCCACTGGTTTACCATCTCGAAGTCACTGCGCCAGCCGATCTCCGTCTCGGCCTCACCGACGGTAATAATGTCTTCCCGCACCGGAAAGCTGGACGCAGGCGATCCCTCAGGTACGAGATCAGGAAATGATTCACCCTCTGAACTGACCTTGTCGCTTGTGCGGTAGTACACCTTGTTGGTCCAGACAGCGTCTTCACCGACCAGGGAGCGCAACGTCATACCGTACAAATCACTATCCTGTTCAGAATCCTGAAGCGACGCATCTTCGAAATTGGGCGAAGCAAACACGTGTGTTACGCCGCGGGTATAGTCCTCGTGGGTATCCATCAACAGAATTTCAAACGTGTGGTTCTCGTTAACGGGTATGACCGACTTCACGATCACGTCTCTCAAGACCGGCTCACCGATATCGAGCTCTTCGATCGTTTCAAACAAGGCACCGAAATCCAGCCGTCGGGCAGAAACGAGCAAGGTAGAGTCTTCAGTGATACCGGTAGGACCGTCATAACCAATTTCATAGCCCGCAAGGTCGTAGCGGAAACTGGCGGAAGGACTGGGATTGCCGTCTGCGACATCCAGTTTGAGCAGTGATGCCGCCCGGCCGCCATAAGCCGCACTCCAGCCACCCGGTGAAAACTCGGCACCGCTGATCACATTCGGTGCGAAAATCGAGAAGCGGCCGCCACCACCGACATCTTCCTCTTCACCCAGCGTCGCATCAAAGTGCACCGCTTTATCAAAGGGAAAGTCATCAACGAATATCAGATTATCCCGCGGGCCACGGCCGCGCACGCTGAAGCTCGCGAACTCACTGGCGGATGCCAGGCCCGGTAAACCATCGAGCGAAAGCAGCGGGTCTGCGCCGCCACCAACCGCACTGCGCAACGCCTCTCGATCAAGGAAGGTGCTGCTAACGGACAATGCTTCCGCCTGCTGTGCCCGGACCTCGACTTCCTCAAGCGCCTGCTCGCCAAGCTCGAGTTCAACCTTGAGGTTTTTGCGCGTAACCACGCGGATGCTTGGCTCATACAGGGAATTGAACCCGCCTTTGGCTACGCTCACCGAGTAGAGGCCGGGGTCGAGCTGGTCAATGACGATGCGACCTTGTGCATCGGTCTGTACAGATCGCGTGGTATTGGTTTCCCGTTCCTCGAGCGTGATCTGCACGGATGAGAGAGGCCGGTCGGTATACTGGTCTTTGACGATGAACGTCAGTGCGCCGGGCGCCTCTGCGGCGTGTGTGACAAGTGGTAATCCAATCAGGTGCGCCGATAGAGCCAACCACGATACCTGTCTCAATTGCTTGCTCATGTTGCCATCCCCAAATATTGGCCGTATTTATTTGATGAAACGCCGGGAGGTTAACAACATCAATGTAACTAAAAAGTCGCCGGGATGTGAAAGCTAGGTGAAGGCGCCAAAGCTGGCCAATAATCAACCAGCTGTAATGAATGAAGCTGCCTTCAGAAAAACATCCAGAACAGCGCTTTGCGCACCTGGGTACCACTGCTCTCGATACTATTTGAATCCCCTTTCAAGTCAACGGCTTAACTTCCCTGCCATGGGATTGACCTCAGACAACGCTCAACTGGCAGTCTACAAACTTAATTCCGATTAAATATTGAACAGACTGACAAAAATTAATGCTCCTGGCGACGAAACTCGCCTTCGCGACGCTGTTCAAGCGTCATTGCATCGCAACGGTGGGCGATTTTGGCATGTAAAGTTGGTTGTTTTTTAATCTGCCGAAAATGGCTGTATTACACTTTTTATTCCATGGGTATTTAAGGAGTTACCTTGAATGAAACGGATGTTGAAATTTTCACCGATCTTGGCACCTCTGGCTTTGGCGCTGAGTACTACCGCCTCGGCGGGCCCCCTCGGCTTGACCGGACCACAGGACTTCATTGTCCGTGTCGGCGGATACTACATTTCCGCAGGAGACGACGAGGTTAGCTTTGTCGACGACACTTTCCTGTCTGGCGATGCATTTCGCTCTAACGTCGATCCCGGTTCCGAGTGGGGCTGGTATATGAACCTCGAGTGGAAGCCTGTGGAGCATTGGGGTATCGAGCTTGGCTATATGGATGGTGACAACCATACGAGCAGTCACGCTGATAGCTTTTTCTTGCAGGATCTGGAAGGTGTCGAATATCGCGACGTGACCAGATTTGATGCCGATATCAGTACCTTAAGCCTGAAGTTCTACCCCCTCGATGATACCTGCATGGTGCAGCCCTATATCGGTGGTGGAATTAGCTATACCGACTTCAGTACCGGTAGCCTTAACCGTTTAGTGCGGGACGACCTGGCTGAGTTTGATCGGCGCGGCGACTTCGATATGGGTTCGTCCTGGGGATATACCTGGCAAATGGGTATGGATTTCAACTTCGGACGCGAAAGTTCGTGGCTGGTCAATGTCGCCGCGGTGTACACGCGAGCCGATACCGATATGCGGTTACGGCGTCTGGATGACGCCCCACCCCCCCCGGCGGTAGAGCGGGTTTTGGAGTCCTATTCCGGGGACTACATCTATGACCCCTGGATGTTCAATCTGTCAGTAGGGTACAAATTCTCCTTCTGACGCTCCAAATCCGGCAAATTATCTTGGGCGCTTCGGCGCCCTTTTTTGTGGACAGGATCAATCGATCTGACGGCGTGTTTCACGTGACCGGCCGGTACGCTGCTCACGCTCCAGGCGCACCTGATCGCGCTTATCAATTTTCTTTTTGGGCTGCTTTTTCTTTTCCTTTTCCCTTGGCTGCTCGTTCTCTGGCTGCTCGCGCTCCTGGCGCGGAGCTGGCTTCGCAGTAGCATTGCGCTGATCATTTGGTGCATTACGCTGGCGCTGGGGCTTGCCGCGCAGGTTTTGTGGCTTGGGCCTATCGCGCACCGCGCGGCGATCGATTGCCGGGCGCTCTATTGCAGGAACAACCCGCGGGTCGCGAATGCCGGTTGGCTTGTCCGCAAGTTTAACTGCCCGTACGTCCCGGCCTGGATTCGGGCGTGGATTCCGGTGTTCACTACGGCGATCCCCACTCCGGTTATCCACCTGGGACACCCGTGGCTTTGGCTCGCCTATGCCAGCAAACCTCTGTTCGCCGCCTCGGCCACGATCCTGGCCGTGCCCACGACGATCCTGCCCCTCCTCACGACGATCATGTCGATGCCCGTTGCTGTCATGCCGGTCCTGCCGGTTGTAACCGTCGTCATGATCGTGCCTGCGCGGCGGTCTGTCGTGGTGTCCTCCGGCATAGTGATGGCCATGGCGGCGCAAGCGCGTATGCCAGCGATCATTGAAATTTGCCGAGATATAGAAATTGGGGGCTGGATACCAACGACCACCCCAGTGACTGGCACTGATCCAATGATCCTGATACCAACGATAGTAACGCCCCTGTCGATAGAAAACGTCGCTGCGGTCGTAGAACACGTAAACGCCGAGGGCATCGTCGTAGTAGCGATAGCCGGGGTCGGTGATCACTGAATAGGAGTAAACCGGAGGAGCCTTCCGGACATAGGTGCTCCCGACGACCACCGGCGGGGCTGCCGGGTAGGTGACACAGCCACCGAGCGTCAAAGTGATGGTGAGAGCGGCGAGTAATCGGTATGGGAACTGGCGCATGGTGCGTTTTCCTTGGATTCACACCTGCTTTTTAACCCGGCGCAACTTAATCGCCCCTGAATCTACTGGCAAATGAACCGAGAACAACCAATGCCGAGAAATGAACACAACCCCATAAATTCAGCTAACGTTCAGAAATCTCGATTTTTACGCGCTCATCTTCATTAGTAATAAATGGCAACATTCGGCTCGCTGTCAGCCATGCAACACCAAATGCAAACAAACCTGTCGCTTCGACATAGTAAGTCAACCGCTGAGTAATACCGCTAAAATCTACCCAGTTCAGAATATCGAGTAACTGTACGGCCATAGCACCAACCAGAGCTACTGCGCAGATTCTATAAATTAGCCCCCTAACCTTCGCCTCTTTAGAGTTCTTTCCTTTCGCTCTCAGGTAAAACAGCCAACAAAATATTGCGAGGATAATGAACATTGAGATTGCCGAGGCCGTATGGACAATCCCGGTCATCGTGGCTTCTCTAGCTGCTCCGTCATCAAACCGGCCGGTAAAGCAATCGCATGGGAAAAATGCCACGGCTGCGACAGCGACTGCTGCGATTTTACTTAAGACAGCTTGAAACAATGAGTAACCATTGTACGACCAGAGAAAAGCCGAAATTACGCAGAGAGATCCAACGAATACATTTCGGGCATTATCCGTTAAATGATATGACAGGCTAATCGAGCTGATACTGACCCCAGGCGTCAGCAAGTCCGTAAAAATCGCGAGTGACAAAGCGATAAATCCCACGATGAATTTAGCCGTGTGATGATCAATCTCTGTGTCTAGTGGTTTCCTATCCATGGACCCAGCCTCATACGTTCGGAGTTACCAGCAGGTGGCCGTGGGTGGTCATCAACACCCAGGCATGTACCTGAATATCGAATTTCCTTGCACACTATTTTAGCCAACCGGCGTAGACGACCAAGCCCTGTTCTGAACAGAAGCAAACCTGCCAGTTGTTGCCCCACTATGTAACATGCTGTCGAATCCCCGCAGGTCCGAGGCGCGGCAATCTGGCCATCGAGCTTGCCCTTCACTTTTTGCTATGGCCAAAGACTAATGAATGGAAAACTCAGTGGGAGCAAATGGGTGTCATAATGTTGATCTGAACCTATTTATTCAAAATGTTGATCTGACCCCATTTATTCAAATTTGCCACTTTATAGAAGATAAATTATGTGCGAAATTTGACCTACGCTCACCCGCCCACTGTATGTTTACACACTCCTAGCGCGTCGCTACAATCGTGATGCCTGTCACATTCTAGAACATGTAGGGCCATAACAAATAACCTCTTCTAAATAAAGGAAGTTAAGGACAGGGTGATGTCTCAAGAGAAACTTAGACGAACGCCATACCAGTCAAAAGTTCGGTGGCTATATAGCTGGGTTCATCCGACCCCAGAGGGATGGGTAACCACAGACTGGTACAAGAAGTGGTTAGACTTTTCTTCTCTCTCGATTCTTATTGCTATTCTTACGTGTGGAATTACAGGCTGGTTCGATTTTGGGTTTTCTTGGAGCCTGAAGGGAATAAATAAATCAGTTTTTGAAGTATTAAAACTTCCTGTTGGAATCGCTACAGCTGAGCTTGCAGTCCTTGCCTTAATGGTTTCCAACTACCGTGCGGCACAGCAACAGCGGCAAATCACCGCATCAGAGTCTCACAATAATTTCACAAACTATTTCAAACATCGCGATTATCTAGAAGAAAAACTAAATGGTCTAAAAAGGGACCAACACTCACATCCACACAGTATATTAAAGAGTTTTGACATCGACAGGATACACCTGAACGCCTTCCCAGGAGCAAAGACTGGAGACCTCTCATGTCTAGATTTCTTTTCTGATGCATGCGCACTTTATAACAAAGCGCACAGAATCATAGAAAATGTCAATATAAAACAAGAATCGTTCCCAGATGCAAAAAAAACAGCAAATGAGTTACTTCAACTCTCGTTGGAGGTAAGAGACCAAATCATATTAGAAATAAACGGCTTCGGATTTAAACATGGCTTGACGTTTAGTAATCCTAATCGATTTTCTGTTCCTGAAAACTACCCAAAGGAATCGACTGAGCTTTTTCATATTCAAACTTTTTTACATATGGTCGCAGAAATAATTTCAAAAATCATATCATGCGGATTCACTGATGAGAGCTTAAGTCAGCAGGAAGCAATTCAAAATTTAGGTAAGAAAATGGCATGGAATATGAGCAGGTACCTTGAACTTGCACCCATGAAAAATTAGGAAAAATAGGAACCAATGTGAGACAGTTTTTTACCATAGATCATCATAAATCCATACTCGCAGAAGCCCGTTCAAAAATTAGCCTAATGAAGGCTAAAGATGAATTCGAAGAAAAGAGAAATATTCACTGTAGGTTTATTCTTACATCAATGAATAAGGAATCCGAACAATGGGATTCTCGATGCCAATTAAATATTGAGTGGATAGGAACAAATCTAACCGGCTCCGCCCAAGAGATAAACGGTCTAGATGACGAACAATTAAGCAAAGAACATCTTGACAACTTTGCATCAAGCCTATGTAGATTTCTGATGGAATTCTATGCTTCTAGCGGTGGTGAATTTAGCTTTGAATTTAACGCTGCAAAGTCGTTTTTCTTTGATAATTTGGAAAAATTTGAGTATGAAGCTAGAGAACAAATAAAATTTGCCCAAGTTAGCATGCCTTTGGAGATGTTTAGACGTGTAACCAATAGCGAGGCTATAGGAAGCATTAAGGAATTTAATGGTTCCGTTGGTAAGATTAATGCTTTAACTAAGCAGCTAGACGGGGAAATCATTAAGAAAACTGAAGCTGTTAACCAGCTTAAGAATTCCCTAGATAAATACAAAACAGCTTTTAACTTTGTCGGCTTGCATCAGGGTTTTGATGAACTTGCGACCGCAAAAAAAGGGGAGCTAGTGGTTACTCTAATGGCCCTTTGGGGGATTGGCTTACTAACATTTGCTCCCGCAACTTTTGAGCTTGGATATTTAATCAAAAACGCTGACGAAGTTAATACATCATCCAATATATTTTGGATGTCTCTTTTCCCGGTAATCTCCATCACAGCATTGCTAATTTACTATTTCAGAGTACTCCTCTTTAATTTTAAATCTCTCAAGTCCCAGCTTATTCAGATAGAACTAAGAAAGACACTCTGCCGTTTTATTCAAAGCTATTCTGATTATGCCAAGGAACTAAAAAGCAAAGACAATGAATCACTTGCAAAATTTGAGAATGTAATATTTGCCGGTATTGTGTCAGGCGATGAAAAACTACCATCTACCTATGACGGCCTTGATCAAATCGGCGCCCTCATAAAATCATTAAAAACCTAGATGCAATTAAACGCCCGATAACCCCACTCAAAGTTAGGGGGATGCTTAGAAATGGAACAAGAAAAAGAAACGGATTTTAACCAGGATCACACATTTTCCGGAGTGTTTGTGCTTCACATATGGAGCGAAGACAGGGATAAATTTATAACTCTCTACAGAGGTGGTGTAACGCTCGGCTTTCAGCCATTAGTAGGGATGAAAATTGTGTCTAGCACCAACAATTTCACCATCCATGATATTGCGTGGGACATAGAAGAAAATACATTCCGAGCACATATTGTACAGATAGAACATGACGCTCTCGACTCATTTATCGACATAGAGTATCTAGTTAAAGAAGCTGAACGGATCGGATGGAAAAGATCCAAGGGAGTTTTTGGTGAAATTCAGGAAGCCGAAAATTCCGAATTCAACGAATACTGCTTCCCACTCAGAGAAAAGCTTACACAAACGATAGAATCAGAAGACAGAGATGAGAGATTTAAAAAAGTTGTTCTAGATTCTTTGACCGAGTTAGGACAGAAGCTTGCCTCCATGGATTCTTTGCAACCAGTGACTCTGATCATTGGTGTAGTTATAGGAGCTGTTATCTCAGCAGTGATGCAGGCTGTAATATACAGACTGAAGTCATCTACTCTAAAATAGATACGAAAAAAGGGAGAAGGATACGCAATATTGGAGTCAGAGCATGTAGGAATATTGGGGCCAGAGTAAAATATTGGCACCCTATACCTCCGTAGCATCCACTGTCAAAACGTTACTCTGACCCCAATTATTATTCATCTAAACCCATTCCGCAAACATTTAATCCTTCGACGGCCGACTTCATCGCCCTAACGCCGCCGGCAGGGGCAGCTTACCTTTTGCGCCTTTTGCGCGAAAATGGGAGCGTAGCGACCTGCGCAAAATGCGCGCAAAGTAAGCTGTCCCGAGGAGGGCGGTAGGCCTGGAGCGAATCGCCCGGCCTTGTTAAGCAAATGACTGCACAAGAGCCATGGCCAACCCCGCCACCATTATAACTAGGCCCAAAATAAGGCCATATCTTACTCTACGAGCCTTTATATGTGCCCTTTGTCCTTCTGCAACGATATCCGGATTATTTGAATCTAAGAACCTTTTAGAAAGAACCCAATTGAAAAGTGAAAGCGTATTACCTAGGTCTGCGAAAGAAAACCCTGATGGGGCCCCAAGAAATTCCTAGGTCGCTGGATCTTTATTATTTAAAAGAACTGCTAAGTTCGGAAATCGAATTTGCAAAATACTTACAGCGAAAATCAGACATCCTGTTATAGTTACGATCATCTCTGGCTCTCCATTGCTTAACGCCGTCCCTCTGCCGCGCTTTGTTATGCGTACTCATGCAGTGTATATAAAAGACCACCTTCCATCAGATCTTCGTTAAACAGATCCGGATACTTACTTAGCAAAACTTGGTACTTTACCTTAAAAAAGTCATTATTTCCCAAGGCATAGCAGTATCTATTTAGAATATGATAAGACGACAGGTTATTAGGCAACCTATCTACCCTCATATGCTCAAGAAATTCATACCGCTCTAATAGAAGCCAAAACAGATCTAAGTTGTTTAGGCCATCATGTCTTGGGATGCAGTTGAGAGCAAGTGCCGGAAGCAAACTTACCGGCACAAAGCTTCTTACAATACTTGCGTAAAGCTTTTCAACATTTTCGTTTTCCGAAATTGATTTTCGATCTGACAAATAGGAAGCGCTATATTCACGATTGACATTTTTTATGTTGTTTTTAGCTATATATTTAAGTATTTGATAGAGTATTCTAAAATACTGTGAAACTTCAATGTTTGACAAAATATGATTTTGTCTATTTTTCAAAAACTCATCTACACCATTTTTCTCTGCCACGGTCTCTAGATTACTCAAGAAATAGTGATAATCTGAATCTTTGCTGAATACTCTCTGTATCGATTGATTGTGTTGCTCGAGTAAAGAGTAAAAGGTTGTTTCAAACTTCTGGATTTCTTGGTTTTTAACTTGCTGTTCATGTGCAACGGCACTTTTATCTAAAGCGGATATGGCTGTATCTAATTCCTTACGCTGCAAAAATACTGTATAGATAAGCGCAAAGAATGAAAGAGAAGCAAAAATGGCTCCAACGGTTCCACCAAGAAATGATCCAAAAGCTGCCCAATCTGCCTGATTCTCACTGAGATCACCATTAAATATTCTGAAATATTGGGAAACAACTAGCGCTGCAATCAATATCGCAGAAATACAAATTGTATAAACTCTTCTTTTTGACATAGTTAAAATTCTTATTTGACTCTTACTGACGCATAACGGCGCAATCAGACGTGGCTTGCTTTGTGTGCTTTTTGCACGAAAATGGGAGCACATCGACCGTGCAAAAATCACACAAAGTAAGACGTCGGCTGCATTGCTTTGTTATGCCTTTTTAGGGGTCAAACTAGACGTCTCTATTCAGTGGGCATTTGACAACTAAGATTCGTAAATAGTTTAAACCGCTAATTGTAATAAGACGGATCTTCTGGATAGCTTTGTACTATTTTATCGTGTGCACAGCTTTCGAGTTCTCCGTTCTCTTTCATCATTTCAATGAATTCATCCTGCTTATTAATATCTTCAATTCCAATTGATAATGCATAATTTCTTAAAACCTGGGCACAAGCTTCCATCGCTAAACTGCCAATCATTGCCTGGAGCCCACTGACATTCACATTCTGGGGATTTAATCCGTTCATACGCTTGAGCTTCTCTTCCATCAAGTCACTCGCACTTGAAACTGTGGATAGCACCAGTAACGTACAACCAAAAAAAGCGTATTTTTTCATTTTTTTCCTTTAATTTTCATAACAGTTAATTCAAAAGACGCGTCTATTTATCCAGCTGTCGTCTATCCACGAGGCACGCTTTCCCCCAAAGTGGATAAAACCTAAATTTTTCATAAGTTGAAATATCGTCACGCCATTCTATCGGTGTGATAACGCGACGCGTCGAAATTAATTTTTTTGATTGACGCCTCATGATCATATTAAGCGGTCCTTCAAAGTCAATGACTTAGAAGTATTTCTCAGTGGATAGACGACGCGTCTCGTGATCTTGGCCGGCTGAAAAGGAGGTTGGCTATTTACCGTACACGCAATAGGAATTTTGAGGTTCAGAATATGTGTCAGGGGGCTACTGCCTCCCTGACGAGCCATTACAAGAAAACGTAAAAGCGAATAGAGCAAGCAAATAAGTCAAGCGACCCTCAGCTCAGAAGGAATCACCGGGCACCCGCACCCACCCTTCCATAAGAATCCGCGCACTGCGGCTCATAATGGCCTTGGTGGCAGTCCACTGCCCGTTGGCAACTTCCGCTTCCGCGCCGACCCTCAGCGTTCCAGAAGGATGGCCAAAGGTGACAGCATTGCGCTCCCCTCCCCCAGCGGCCAGATTGACCAGGGTGCCGGGAATGGCGGCGGCAGTACCGATGGCCACCGCAGCGGTGCCCATCATGGCGTGGTGTAGCTTGCCCATGGAGAGAGCGCGCACAAGCAGGTCGATTTCACCCGCGTCCACTTGCTTGCCGCTGGATGCTGCATAGCCCTTGGGTTCCGCTACGAACGCGACCTTGGGGGTATGCTGGCGAGCGGCTGCCTCTTCCACCGTTGCGATCAGGCCCATGGCCTTCGCACCATAAGCACGAATAGTCTCGAACATGGCCAGCGCCTTGTCGTCACCGTTGATGGCTTCCTGCAGTTCGGTGCCGGTGTAACCGATATCCGCGGCGTTGACGAAGATGGTCGGGATGCCGGCGTTGATCATGGTGGCTTTTAATGTGCCGACTCCCGGCACTTCCAAGTCGTCCACCAGGTTGCCGGTGGGGAACATCGCCCCTTCACCATCCGCCGGGTCCATGAATTCGATCTGCACTTCGGCCGCCGGGAAGGTGACGCCGTCCAGTTCGAAATCACCGGTCTCCTGCACTTCCCCATTGGTGATGGGTACGTGGGCGATGATGGTTTTCTTGATGTTAGACTGCCAGATGCGCACGGTGCAGATGCCGTTCGCTGGCACGCGCTCTGCATCGACAAAACCACTGTTGATGGCGAAGGCACCGACGGCGGCGGTGAGGTTGCCGCAGTTGCCGGACCAGTCCACAAACGGCTTGTCGATGGAGACCTGGCCAAACAGGTAATCCACGTCGTGCTCCGGCTGCTCGCTCTTCGACAGGATGACGGTTTTGCTGGTGCTGGAGGTGGCTCCCCCCATGCCGTCGGTCTGCTTGCCGTAGGGATCGGGGCTGCCGATCACCCGCAGCAGGAAGTTGTCGCGCGCGGCGCCCGGAACCTGTGCGGATTCCGGGAGATCCTGCAGGCGGAAGAACACGCCTTTGCTGGTGCCGCCGCGCATGTAGGTGGCGGGGACTTTGATTTGGGGTGCATGAGTCATTGTGGTTCTCACACTGTTCGTCGTCCCGGACTTGATCCGGGACCCAGTGCCCCTGGATGCCGGATCAAGTCCGGCATGACGAGGGTTTGTTGGATCCCGGATTGGGTCCGGGATGACGAGGTTTTTTTCTGGATCCCGGCCTTCGCCGGGATGACGAGGAGTTGGTTTAGGCGCTGGCTTCGGCTTCGAGGAAGTCGTTGGCGAAGCGCTGCAGTACACCGCCGGCTTCGTAAATGGAGACTTCTTCGGCGGTATCCAGGCGGCATTTCACCGGCACTTCTACGGTTTCACCATCCTTGCGGTGAATCAGCAGGGTGAGGGTTGCGCCCGGGGTGCGGTCGCCGAGTACGTCGAAGGTTTCGGTACCGTCGATGCCCAGGGTCTCGCGGGTGGTGCCCGGCAGGAACTCCAGCGGCAGTACGCCCATGCCGATCAGGTTGGTGCGGTGAATGCGCTCGAAGCCTTCCGCCACAATCGCTTCCACACCGGCCAGGCGCACGCCTTTGGCGGCCCAGTCGCGGGAGGAACCCTGGCCGTAGTCGGCGCCGGCGATAATGATCAGCGGCTGCTTGCGGTCCATGTAGGTTTCGATGGCTTCCCACATGCGGGTGACTTTACCTTCCGGCTCAACGCGCGCCAGCGAGCCCTGCTTCACTTCACCGTTTTCGTCACGCACCATTTCGTTCAACAGCTTCGGGTTGGCGAAGGTGGCGCGCTGGGCGGTGAGGTGATCGCCGCGGTGGGTGGCGTAGGAGTTGAAGTCCTCTTCCGGCAGGCCCATTTTCGCCAGGTATTCACCGGCGGCACTGCTGGCCAGGATCGCATTGGACGGCGACAGGTGGTCGGTGGTGATGTTGTCACCCAGCACCGCCAGCGGGCGCATGCCTTTCAGCGCGCGCTCACCGGCCAGCGCACCTTCCCAGTACGGTGGGCGGCGGATGTAGGTGCTCTGCGGGCGCCAGTTGTACAGCGGCTCGCCCTTCTCGGATTCAGCCTTGGCCAAATCGAACATGGGGATGTAGACCTCGCGGAACTGCTCGGGCTTCACGCTCTGTTTGACGATCGCGTCGATCTCTTCGTCGCTCGGCCAGATATCTTTCAGGGTGACCGGGTTGCCGTCTTTGTCGTAACCCAGGGTGTCTTTCTCGATATCGAAGCGGATGGTGCCGGCGATAGCGTAGGCCACCACAAGCGGCGGCGAGGCCAGGAAGGCCTGCTTGGCGTACGGGTGAATACGGCCGTCGAAGTTGCGGTTGCCGGAGAGTACGGCGGTGGCGTACAGGTCGCGGTCGATCACTTCTTTCTGGATTTTCGGATCCAGCGCGCCGCTCATGCCATTACAGGTGGTGCAGGCAAACGCGACCACGTCGAAGCCCTGTTGCTGCAGTTCCGGCAGCAGGTTGGCTTCTTCCAGGTACATTTTTACGGTCTTGGATCCCGGTGCCAGGGAGGTTTTTACCCAGGGCTTGCGGGTCAGGCCGAGTTTATTGGCGTTGCGTGCAATCAGGCCCGCGGCAATCATGTTGCGCGGGTTGCTGGTATTGGTGCAGCTGGTGATCGCGGCAATGATCACCGCGCCGTCGGGCATCAGGCCCTCTTCTTCCTTCCACTCTTTGGCGATGCCACGGTTGGCCAGTTCGGATACCGGCAGCAGTGCGTGCGGGTTGGACGGGCCGGCCAGGTTGCGGGTAACGGAAGACAGGTCGAACTTGAGTACGCGCTCGTATTCGGCATTCTTCAGGCTGTCTGCCCACAGGCCGGTTTCTTTCGCGAATTTTTCTACCAGCGCTACCTGCGCGTCGTCGCGGCCGGTGAGTTTCAGGTAGTCGATGGTCTGCTCGTCGATGGCGAACATGCCGGCGGTGGCACCGTATTCGGGCGTCATGTTGGCGATGGTGGCGCGGTCGCCCAGGCTCAGGCTGGAGGCGCCTTCGCCGTAGAATTCGAGATATGCACCCACCACGCGCTCGCGGCGCAGGAATTCGGTCAGCGCCAGCACCATGTCGGTACCGGTGATGCCGGGCTGCAGTTTGCCGGTCAGCTCGACGCCGACGATGTCAGGCAGGCGCATGTAGGAGGCGCGGCCGAGCATCACGCTCTCGGCTTCAAGACCGCCCACACCCACGGAGATTACGCCGAGCGCATCCACCATCGGGGTGTGGCTGTCGGTGCCGACGCAGGTATCCGGGAAGGCAACGCCTTCTTTCACCTGCACCACCGGAGACATTTTCTCCAGGTTGATCTGGTGCATGATGCCGTTGCCGGGCGGGATTACGTCGACGTTTTCAAATGCGGTTTTGGTCCAATTAATGAAGTGGAAGCGGTCTTCGTTGCGGCGCTCTTCCACTTCGCGGTTTTTTTCAAACGCGTTTTTTTCAAAACCGGGGTGTTCGACGGCCAGGGAGTGGTCGACGATCAGCTGGGTGGGCACCACCGGGTTTACTTTGGCGGGGTCACCGCCCTTCTCTGCAATGGCGTCGCGCAGGCCGGCAAGGTCCACCAGTGCGGTCTGGCCGAGAATATCGTGGCAGACGACGCGCGCGGGGAACCAGGGGAAGTCGAGGTCGCGCTTGCGTTCGATGATCTGCTTGAGGGCGTCGGTGAGTTTTTCTGGCTCACAGCGGCGCACGAGGTTTTCTGCCAGGATACGGGAGGTGTACGGCAGTTTTTCATAGCTGCCCGGCTGGATGTTTTCGACTGCTTCACGAGTGTCGAAATAATCTAGGTCTGTGCCGGGGAGTTTTTTGCGGAATTCGGTGTTCATCGTATATCACCCGTTCGGGTTGATTGGTGCTTGATGTTCTTCACTCGTCATCCCGGACTTGATCCGGGATCCAGTGCTCGCGGGTGGTTCGGTGGAGCTGGATTCCGGCCTTCGCCGGAATGACGAGAGGGCCGGAATGACGGGGTAGTAAAGTAAAAATTAACGCTCAGCGATCGGAGTCACTTTACGCAGTTCCGGGCCGGTGTACTCGGCACTCGGGCGGATGATGCGGTTGTCGGCGCGCTGTTCAAATACGTGGGCGGCCCAGCCGGTTACGCGTGACATTACGAAGATCGGCGTAAACAGCTTGGTGGGGATGCCCATGAAGTGGTACGCGGAGGCGTGGAAGAAGTCGGCGTTACAGAACAGCTTCTTCTCGCGCCACATAACTTCTTCGCAGCGTACGGAAACCGGGTACAGCACGGTGTCACCAACGTCTGCAGCCAGCTTCTCGGACCACTGCTTGATGATGGCGTTGCGCGGGTCGGATTCGGTGTATACCGCGTGGCCGAAGCCCATGATCTTTTCCTTGCGCTCCAGCATGCCCAGTAGTTCTTTTTCCGCTTCGTCGGCGGAAGAGAAACGCTCGATCAGTTCCATCGCCGCTTCGTTGGCGCCGCCGTGCAGCGGGCCGCGCAGGGAGCCGATGGCGCCGGTGATGCAGCTAAACAGGTCAGACAGGGTGGAGGCACATACGCGCGCGGTGAAGGTGGAGGCGTTGAACTCGTGCTCTGCGTACAGGATCAGGGATACGTTCATTACCTGTGCATGCAGGTCGTTCGGCTTTTCGCCGCGCAGCATGTGCAGGAAGTGGCCGCCGATGGAGTCGTCATCGGTTTCGGTTTCGATGCGCACGCCGTCGTGGGTGTAGCGGTACCAGTAACAGATGATGGACGGGAATGCGGCCAGCAGGCGGTTGGCGCGATCCTGTTGCTGCTCAAAGGATTCTTCGCCTTCCAGGTTGCCCAGCATGGAGCAGCCGGTGCGCATGACGTCCATCGGGTGTGCGTCGGCTGGGATGCGCTCGAGCACTTCGCGCAGGGCCAGTGGCAGGCCGCGCATGGTTTTGAGGATGCCTTTGTAGTCCGCCAGCTGGGCTGCGGTGGGCAGTTCGCCGTTGAAAATCAGGTAGGCGACTTCTTCGAACTCGCAGTTTTCTGCCAGGTCTTTGACGTCGTAGCCGCAGTAAGTGAGGCCGGAGCCGGATACGCCTACGGTGGAAAGTGCGGTTTTACCAGCTACCTGGCCGCGCAGGCCTGCTCCGCCAACTTTTTTCTCTGCCATCTCTTAAGTCCTCTTTTCTCGCGAATTATTTCTTTATGGATTGTTACTTCTTGAACTCTTACTTCTTGAAGAGCGCGTCGAGCTTGTCTTCAAACTCGTGGTAGTTCAGGTAGTCGTACAGTTCCGCGCGGGTCTGCATGGTGTCTACCACGGCCTGCTGGTCGCCATTGGCGAGGATGCTGGTGTAGACGTTTTCCGCGGCCTTGTTCATGGCACGGAAGGCAGACAGCGGGTACAGCACCATGTCGGCACCGGATTCCGCCAGCTCGGCCTTGTTGTACAGCTTGGTTTTGCCGAACTCGGTGATGTTGGCGAGGATCGGTACATTCAGTGCATCTTTGAACGCGCGGTAGTGTTCCAGTTCGGTCACGGCTTCGGCGAAGATGCCGTCGGCGCCGGCTTCGATACACGCCTGGGCGCGCTCGATGGCGGCTTCGAGGCCTTCCTGCGCGAACGCATCGGTACGGGCCATGATGAAGAAGTCGTCGTCGGTACGGGCATCCACCGCGGCCTTGATGCGGTCAACCATTTCCTCTTTAGAAACGATCTCTTTGTTCGGGCGATGGCCGCAGCGCTTCTGCGCCACCTGGTCTTCGATGTGCACGGCGGCGGCGCCAGCGCGGATCATTTCCTTGATGGTGCGCGCGATATTGAACGCACCGCCCCAGCCGGTATCGATGTCCACCAGCAGCGGCAGGCTGGAGGCGGCGGTAATGCGGCGCACGTCTTCCAGCACGTTGTCGAGGCTGGTCATGCCCAGGTCCGGCAGGCCGTAAGAGGCGTTGGCAACGCCGGCACCGGACAGGTAGATCGCCTGGTGGCCGATGCGCTCGGCCATGATCGCGGTGTAGGCGTTGATGGTGCCGACAACCTGCAGCGGCTGGTTGTCTTTCAGGGCCTGGCGAAAACGTGCGCCGGCGGATTCAGGTCTGCTCATAAACTGCCCCTGTTCTCTCATTTAATCGGTTTTGGAAAGTTTCTTTTCGATGTTGCTGCGCGACGCGCGGATGTGGCGTCGCATCAGGATTTCGGCCAGCTCGCCGTCACCGGCCTCGATGGCCTCGATGATGTGGCTGTGCTCGCGGAAGGCGCGGTGCGCGCGCGGGCTCGCCATACCCAGCTGGTAGCGGTACATGCGCACGCGGTAATAAAGCTTGTTGCAGAGGGTGTCGATCAGCAGGTCGTTGTTGGAGGCCTGCACGATGCGGAAGTGGAAGTCGAAGTCCCCTTCCGGCTGGAAGTAGGCGGTGCCCTTCTGCAGCTCTTCCTGCTGCTCGTGGCGGTGCAGCATGTGGCGCAGCTCTGCCAGGTCTTCTTCGCTACGGTTCTGGGCGGCCAGGCGACAGGCCATGCCTTCGAGCGCCTCGCGCACGTCGTAGAGTTCCAGCAGGCCGCGCTCGGTAAGGTCGACCACCCGCGCGCCCACGTTGACCCGGCGCTCCAGCAGGCCGAGGGACTCGAGCCGCATCAGGGCTTCACGCAGGCTGCTGCGGCTGGCGTCGAAGCGACGGGCGAGCTCAGGCTCACTGACTTTGCTGCCGGCGGCGATGTGGCCTTCGACAATTTCACTGCGCAGCGTCAGGAACAGGCGATCGGCCAGGCTTCTTGCGCCGGCCATGGAATCCCCGTCTTCCCGGGCAGGCGCGAAGTCCCCGCGCCCCTGATCTTTGCTCGCTGCAGTCTCGCTCACAAATCCACCACCGCTTGATTGTCGACAGTTTTATAGTGCGAGGCAGGTTAAACGGCCAATTTAGCGTCGTCAACCCTACTTTTGTCGACAACCCGAAAGCAAAGCGGTGACTAAAAGGTCATTTATGTAAATACGGAAGAAATGAGCGCCCAAACCGGAATTGCCGCAGGTTTCAGCAGACGGGGGTTGCACACGGCTATCATAAAATCGAACAATCGTGCCGATAGGAACCGGCATCTGAATGGTAGTCTTGAAAAGGTGATATGGGCATAATACCCGCCGCCCAACTCCGGGCCGCGCTCACACCTGTTCACCCTATCCTTTCAGGGTCGTAATTGCGTGGAGGAGCCGCTCATGGAGACCGACCATGTAGGTGTGTTGGGCTTCTGAATTTTCCGAAAGGCAACCTAGGATCGAGCAGACTAGAATCATGCCCAAAAGTATTATCCGGCGCTGGTTGCCAACCCCCGAGCAAGTGCGCGCCAATAATGGCTTGAAGTTTCTGGGTAACCTGCTTCACGACCCCAACCTGTTTCACCTGAACCGTCACTCAGTATCCGTGGCGTTCGCGGTTGGCATTTTTACCAGCTTCCTGCCGCTTCCCGGGCAGATGCTGATTGCCGCCCTGCTGGCACTGTGGTTTCGCTGCAACCTGCCGCTGTCGATGATCCTGGTCTGGATCAGCAATCCGGTCACCATGCCCGCCATTTTTTACAGCACCTACAAACTGGGCGCCTGGCTGCTGGGCACGCCGCCGCTGGAGTTCCGGATTGAGCTGTCGTGGGAGTGGCTGACGCAGGAAGTGGGCCGGATCTGGCTGCCACTGTTTTCCGGGTCGCTTATCTGCGGGCTGTTCTTCGCCACCCTCGCCTACTTTGTGATGCAGGCGGTGTGGCGCTGGCATGTGGTGAAACGCTGGAAACAGCGGCTGGAACTGCGCAAGGCGCAGTTGAAACAGGGCAATTAAGCCCGCCCTCTTGCCCCTTCTCTCCTACCCCCCTTCTTGTCTTCCCGGACTCGATCCGGGATCCAGCTCAGAAGTAATCCAAACCCCCGCACTGGATGCCGGATCAGGTCCGGCATGACGGTATCTGTGTGCATCATCCCGGACTTGATCCGGGATCCAGCTCAGAAGTAGCCCTAACCCCCGCACTGGATGCCGGATCAAGTCCGGCATGACGGCGGGAGATCAATAGTCGTGACGCAAGGCAGCGGCCGGTTGAACCCGGCTGGCCTGGCGGGCCGGATACAGGGTCGCAATCAGGCTGAGCAGGAAGCCGGCGCCCACCACCAGCAGCACATCGCCCCACTGCAACTCTGACGGCAGGTAGTCCACCGGGTAGACGTCGGATTTCAGGAACTGGATGCCGAACAGGCTTTCCAGCCCCGCCACCAGGTCGGTGACCACCAGCGAGCCGAGCACACCGAGTGCCCCGCCCACCAGCACGCCGATTAGACCCACCAGCGCGCCCTGGCTGACAAAGGTCAGCAGGATTTCGCGGGTGCTGGCGCCCATGGTGCGCAGGATCGCGATATCCCCGTGCTTGTCGATCACCACCATGACGAGGGTGGACACCACGTTGAAGGCGGCGATAGCGATGATCAGGAACACCAGCAGGCCGACCAGGTTGCGGGACATCTGAATCGCCTGGTACAGGTTGCCGTGGGTGCCGGTCCAGTCGTTGCCGTAGTAGCCCTCGGCGGGCAGCTGCCGCAGCAATTGCTGGAACACCACAAACGAGCGCAGCATGTCTTCCACCCGCATCTGTACCCCGGCGCCGCCAGCGCCGCCGGCGAGTTCTTTCGCCTGCGCCCAGTCCACCAGTGCCAGCGAATGATCCAGCGCGGTGCCCGAGTGGAAAATATCCACCACTTTGAAGCCCGCAAGATGCGCGGCGGCGCGGCCGCCATTTTCGGCATTGCCACTCTGCGGCACCACCACGGACAGGTGCTCGCCCACGGCGATCTCAAGCTTGTCGGCAATGCCCTTGCCGAGAATGATGCCCGGCTGCAGCGGGTCGGACGTCAGCGCGTTGAAGCTGTCGGGCTGCAGGAACTCGGCGATGCTCGACACCTTCACGATGGTTTCCGGGTTCACCCCCTGCACCAGCAGCGGGGTGACTTCGAGACCATTGCGCGCCAGGCCATTGACCTGCCACACCTCGGCGGCGGCGGTCACGCCGGGAAAGGCCTCCACCTCATCGCGTAGCTGCTGCCAGTTGATATCCGGGCTGGCGTTGTACACGGTGGCGTGCGGCATGATGCCGAGAATCCGCTCGCGCAGCTCGCGGTCAAAGCCGTTCATCACCGACATCACCACGATCATCAGCGCCACGCCTAGGATCAGGCCGATCATCGACAGGCCGGAAATAAATGACACCAGTCCGGCGGAGTCATGCCCGCTGCGCTGGGCGCCCGCGTAACGCAGGCCGATAAATGCGGGAAGCGGCTTAAACATGCTCACCCTGCTGCCAGCCTTCCACCAGCTGGCCGTCTTCCAGGTGCAGGCAGCGATCCAGCGCGCCGGCCAGTTCCGGGTCGTGGGTGACGATGATGAAGCTGATCCCGGTTTCCCGGTTCAGGCGATCCATCAGTTTGTGAATCTCGTGCGCGGTGTTGCGATCCAGGTTGCCGGTGGGCTCGTCCATCAACACACAGGCCGGCTTCGCCACCAGTGCGCGGGCGATGGCGACACGCTGGCGCTCACCGCCAGACAGCTGCGCCGGTTTGTGGTCCAGGCGCTGGCCGAGGCCGACGGCCTCGAGCATTTCCTGCGCCGCTCCGCGGGCTTCACTCACGGACTGCTTGCCAATCAGCAGTGGCATGGCGACGTTTTCCAGCGCGGTGAATTCATTCAGCAGGTGGTGAAACTGGTACACAAAACCGAGGCTCGAATTGCGCAGCCAGCCGCGCTCGTTGGCGTTGAGACTGGCCAGGTTCTGTCCGGACACCCACACCTCGCCAGTACTCGGCGTGTCGAGGCCACCCAGCAGGTTCAGCAGCGTTGACTTGCCGGAGCCGGACGCGCCGACGATCGCCAGCCGCTCGCCCTTCGGCACCTGCAGTTCGACGCCGCGCAATACCTGCAGCTCGTTGCTGCCCTGCTTGTAGGTTTTGCTGAGCTGGTGACAGGCCAGCACGATTTCTGCGGACGGCTGCGAGCGCGCCTCTTCCGGTTTGATTTCCACTTGGCTGTTCATCTGGTTTGTCTGTGCTCTGTTCGTTTTCCCGCAGGCGCCTGTTTGCAGGCACCTGCGGCAGTATTTGGGTTATTCGTAGCGCAGTGCTTCTGCCGGTGCGATCTGGGACGCACGCCACGCCGGGAACAGGGTTGCGAGCAGGCTCATGATCACCGCGGCACTCAGTACCATGGCGGCGTCGCCGGCACGGAATTCCGACGGCAGGAAGCTCACAAAAAACACCCGGGGATCAAAAATCTTGGCGCCGAGGAAGTTCTCCACCCAAGACACCAGGTCGGTCAGGTTAAGGGCGATCAGGGTACCGAGCGCGGCGCCAATGAATGCGCCAATGATGCCTATCGCGCTGCCCTGCACCACGAATACCGCCATGATCTGGCGCGAGGTAAGGCCCAGTGTGCGCAGCACGGCGATGTCTGAGCGCTTGTCCGCCACCATCAGCACCAGGGCCGAGACGATGTTGAACGCCGCTACCGCGACAATGATCATCAGCATCAGGGTGACGACGGTCTTTTCCATCTTCACCGCCTGGAACAGGCTGCCCTGGGAAAGGCTCCAGTCTTCGCCGGTGAAACCTTCACCCAGGCCGGCGGCATAACCTTCCACGCGGCCGAGGGCATTGTTCATGTCATCGAACTTGAGCTGCAGCCCCTGCACCTTGCCCGGCATGCGCAGCAGGCGCGCGGCGTCTTCGATGTGCATCAGGGCCATGTTCTGGTCTACCTGGGCACCCACCGAAAATACGCCGGCAACGGTAAAGCGTTTGGTGCGGGGGAAAATACCGGCGGGGGTGATCACCACTTCCGGCAGTGTGAGGATGACGCTGTCCCCGGGAATGACCCCGAGCTGGCGCGCGAGGATGCGGCCGAGGACAATTTCGTAGCTGCGCGGCTGCAGGGTATCCATGCCGCCCATCAGCATGTTTTCGCCAACGGCGGAAACCTCGCGCAGGGCCTCGGGATCAATGCCCTGGAATTCGACGCCCTGGGACTGGTTATTGGCACCGAGCAGCGCAAAGCCGCGGACAAAAGGACTCGCCGCCACCACGTGCGGCTGGCCGCGCAACTGGTCGGCAGCGCCCTGCCAGTCGTCCAGGCCATCTTTGTGCTCCACGAACCCATGGGGCACCACCGCGAGGATCCGCGTTTTCAGCTCCCGGTCGAAACCGTTCATTACCGAAGTAACCACGATCAGCGCAAAAACGCCCAGCGCCATTCCCAACAGGGAGAATCCATTAATAAAGGAAATAAACTGCTGCCGACGGCGGGCGGCCACGTAGCGGAGGCCAATATAGAGGGGTACAGGTTTTATCATGTGGCTGATTTAAGCGGAAAAACGCCAAGAAATCCAAGCATTTACGCACAATACTCGGAGCCGTCTTACAAGTGTGACCGCAGATTTCAGCGGGGATTCCACTTGCCCAGTTTTTCTTTCAGCAGCTTCAGGCTGGCTTCATCCCAGCCCTCGGGCTGGGTGAGCTGATACCAGGCGTGCACATAATCTTCCGGCGCGTAGCTGTGGCCGTAACCCATGGGCGCAATACCGGCGTGCATATCCATTCCCAGCTGCAGCATGGTCACGATCGGGTACCACTTCAGATCCGGCGACACATCCCGTGCGCGGGGCTTCTCCATCCATGCCGGTTTGCGGTAGGCCGCCGCGGGATCGAAAAAGACGATGGGGTCACTGCCGTGCTGCAGATAGGCGATGCGGAAGTCCCCCCAGGGCTGGCCGCCCTTCTCGTAGCCGCCGAAATGGTTGCCGAAACGCACTACCGAGCCGCCGCGAAACTCCGGCAACCAGGCCGGGGAGCCCTCATCGCGATGGGCCGTGACCATGCGCCAGGTGTCGGAGCGGAATGGCGGCCCTGTCCAGAGCGCGCCGTGGAAGGGATCGTCGATGATGTCGTAGAAATCAAAGGATCGGTCGGAGTTGAGCGCGCCAAGGCTCAAGCCGAACAGGTACAGTTTTGGCCTGGCCTGCTTGGGCAGGTTGCTCCAGTGGCCATAAATGGCCTGAAACAATGCCTCCGCCGTCTCGCGGCCGTAGGCATCCTCGGTCATCAGCGCGATGGGGCTGGGCAGGTAGGAGTACTGGGCGGCGACGCTGGCGATATCCCCGCGCATCAGGTATTCGATGGAATTGATCGCCCCGGGATCCACCCAGCCGGTACCGGTAGGCGTAATCAGGATCAAATTCGCGCGATCAAAGCCCCCTACCCGCTTGAGTTCTTCCAGTGCCAGACTGGCCCTGGCCTCCGGAGTCTCTGCCGCGTTAAGCCCTACATAGACGCGGATCGGGTCTTTTGCGCGACCGGATACCTCGGCTATATCTTTTTCCTTTGGCCCGAGCGCCAGGTAACGCCGCCCCTGGTGCCCCATATCCTGCCAGCGCAACAGCGAGTCCGGGCCACCAGCCTGGTTGGCCCCGGTTGGCGCCTCCATATCCGGCGCGATGCGCGCGTCCAGCTGCTGGTATATGGCATCTACTTTATGCAGCGCTGCGCTGAGCACCACATCACTGATCACGGAATAGAACAACAGGAACGCGGCCACCAGCCCCAGCAGCGTGGCGACCCGCCGCGGCACCCGGCGCTGCAGCTTGCCGGACAGGAAATAGAACAAGCGCCGGAACAGTTTTGCGATCAACAGCAGCACAAGAAACACCAGCGCAGCAACCAGCGCGACTGTAAACGGGCGGACCCCGGGCACCTCTTCCAGCCCCATCAGCGCCCGTACCGAGTTCTGCCAGCTGGTTGCCTGCAACAGGAATCCCACGGCCAGCAACACGCACACTGCGGCAACCAGCCAGCGCAACACTGCGCGGGTTCGACCGCTGACCGCCGGCAACTCCATATAGTGCCAAAGCCAGGCCGCGAACACGCCGACGCCGTAGCCGGCAACCGTGGACACACCGGAAATCGCCCCCTGCACCACGCCTTCCCGCGGGATGAGCGAGGGCGTCAGGGAAAGCGCAAAGAAGATGGTACCTACCAGCAACCCTGCGGTAGAGAATTGAAGCGGGAGTCGCATCCGTGACTGCCTGATGGGTCGAGTTGAAATATCAGCCTAGCATATTGACCAAGAGTCACTCCCCAAACCTGGCTATCCGGGGCTATTCGTGCAATAGAGGGGAGATAAAACGTGAAGAATGCCGCGTGTTTCGGCACAATATCTGCTTTAATGCCTGACAACTCGAATAATCAAATCGGAGAGACAGTATGTTCTCAAACCGCCATTCTTCTTCCCTGCTGAGCCGCCTTGGCATGGCATCCCTGCTCGGCGCCGCGCTCTTCACGACTGCACTTACAGCCCAGGCCGAGACGGTGGAAGTACCGGTAGGTAGTCAGGGACTGGTGGCCGAGGCCAACATCCTCCGCGGCAAGAAGCAGGAATTTGTAACAACTGAACTGGGCGAGCCGCTGAGCATCCAGGGCCCGGTCGGTGAACCGGCGATCACTCGCTGGGAATATGCAGATTTCTACGTTTATTTTGAGTACGAGCGCGTTTTGCACGTGGTGAAAAAGCACCGCGGCTGAGAACAGCCTCGCCACTTCCCACTGCTGGAAAGAATCGCCATCGCTCGAATCGAGGATGGCGATACCCGATCACAGACATCGCCCTGCGGCCCGATCCCGGGTTCACCCATTGATACCCGGTCAGCAACCGTCAGTAAAGGAAGGTTGCCGTTCCAGTGGCAATCAGCTCCTGACTGTCGTTGTGCAGCTCCATGCGCGTTACCACGAGCTTATTGCCCACCCGCAGAATCGATCCCTCACAGACAAAATGGGATCCACGGCCGGGCTTCAGGTAATCCACCCGCATGTCCACAGTGCCCAGACGCGTGAGGCGCTGGATCTTTTCGTTCCAGTCGATTGACCCACCCATACGCTGATAAGCCGCAACCATTGCCGTCATTCCGCCCACGGTATCCATCGCCGTAGCGATCACGCCGCCGTGCAGAATATTCTTGAAATGGTTGCCGATCAGCTGCGGCTTCAGCTCGAACGCCGCGGACAGCGTCTGGTTTTCCAGATCGAACTCGTGCAAGCCGAGACCGACTTCGCGCACGAAGGGGATATCGGCAAATATCCCCTCCACCAGCTGACGGAATTCAGAAGGCGATGGCTCGGTCACAGGCGGGTCACCCGGTTCAGGCCGTCCAGCGCCGCACTGCGGTAGGCTTCGGCCATGGTCGGATAGTTGAACGTGGTGTTCACGAAGAAATCGATCGTGTTGTTCGGAGCCGGCTGCTTCATGATCGCCTGACCGATGTGCACGATTTCCGCCGCCTCCGCACCGAAACAGTGGATACCGAGAATTTCCCGGGTTTCGATGTGGAACAGGATTTTCAGCATGCCCACGCGCTCACCGGAAATCTGCGCCCGCGCAGTGTGCTTGAACAGTGCACGCCCTACTTCGTAAGGCACCTTGGCATTGGTCAGCTCGCTCTCGGTTTTACCCACGGAAGAAATCTCCGGCAGGGTATAAATGCCTGTGGGTGCATCTTCAATCAGGCGATGCTCGCGCCCGGCTATGGCATCCGCGGCAGCGCGGCCCTGGTCGTAGGACGCGCTGGCGAGACTCGGCCAGCCAATCACATCGCCCACAGCGAAAATATTCTCTACTGACGTGCAATAGTGATCATCCACGGCGAGCTGGCCGCGGTGGTTGGCCTCAAGGCCGACATTTTCCAGACCGAGGGAACCAGTGTTACCGGAGCGCCCGTTACACCACAGTAACGCGTCCGCGGAAATCCGTTTGCCGGATTGCATTTCCATGGTCACACCGCGATCGGTACCCACTACACGCGCATACTCCTCGCGGTGGCGAACGGTAACGCCCATGTCGCGCAGGTGGTAGCTCAGGGCATCGGAAATCTCGTCATCGAGAAACTCCAGCAGGTGGCCACGGCTGTTGATCAGGTCCACCTTCATCCCGAGCGCAGCGAAAATCGATGCGTATTCGCAACCGATTACACCGGCACCATAAATGATGATGGCCTGCGGCGTGTGCTCCATGTCGAGAATGGTATCGCTGTCGTAGATGCGCTCATGATTGAAATCGACATCGGCCGGGCGGTACGGGCGAGAGCCGGTGGCCACAACGAATTTTTCCGCGGTGACGATTTCACGGGCACCATCGGTCAGCTGTACCACGACACTGTTGGCGTCGCGGAACTGCGCATCGCCAGTAATCAGATCCACGCGATTGCGCGCGTAAAAACTGGTGTGCATTTCCACCTGGTAGGAAATGACCTTGTTTACCGTTTCCATCACCTGCGGGAAGGTCAAACGGCGCGGCTCACCCAGCGCACGGAACACGGCATGGGTGTTGTAGCGCATCAGCTGCTTTACGGAGTGACGCAGTGCCTTGGAAGGAATGGTGCCCTTATGGGTGCAATTGCCGCCGACTGCGGAGCTGCGCTCGATTACTGCAACACGCAGTCCTTTCTTTGCGGCGCTCATCGCTGCCGCTTCACCGGCCGGGCCGGAACCGATTATTACCAGATCGTACTTGGAATCTGCCATCGAATTTCTGTCTTGTTTATTTAAGTGTTTATTGGATCCAATCATGGCGCACAAGCTACGCCAAAGCCGGGATCAGTCCCGGCGCTTGGTGGCATCGTAAGCCAGGTCGGTAGCAGAAGCCGCTTTCGCTTCAGCGATCTTGCGCTGGCGCTCCTGCTCCTTTTCACACTCCTGGTCGTCCCCGCCACAAATATCGCAGTCTTTCTTCATGCCGATTTTGTTGAGGCCACCGCAGGAACCTTTCAACGGCTTGTTTTGAATAATCGCACCCAGTGCCATACCGGTGACAATCAAAACCAAAATGACAAATGCGAGGATATAAATAGTCACGGTTACCTCCCCTGACTTTCAAGATATGGAGTGAAGGCAGCGCTATAGCGCTCCTCAAAGCCTTCGTCAGACTTCACCAGCAGAAACACCGCCAGACCTTCTTTATCCGCCAATTCTAACGCCGCGTCGGCCCCCATCACATTCAGTGCCGTCGCCAGGCCATCCGCTTCCGCGCAATTGTCCGCGATTACAGTCACGGATGCGAGGCGGTGTTCGACCGGGCGGCCGGTGCGCGGATCGAGTGTATGAGCGTAGCGCTTGCCGTCGCGCTCGTAGTAGTTGCGGTAATCACCGGACGTTGCCACCGCGCGACCGCTCACCTGAATCGGTTTCTGGACGACCTGACCGGCCGTCGGCCGCTCAATGCCAATGCGCCAAGGCTGCCCTTGCGGGTTGACCCCGGCAGTACGCAGCTCGCCGCCTACCTCAACCAGGTAGTTGGTGATACCGCGCGACTCCAGCAGCTCCGCCACGCGATCGACACCGTGCCCCTTGGCTATGGCCGAGAGGTCGATGGATACGGGGCGCGACTTGCTGAGCACCAGGCCATCCAGCGTCAGTGCGTCGGAGCCAAGCACCTGCTGCAAACGCTCGATGTCTTCCGCGGACGGGATGGTTTCAGGCTCAGGATTGGGCCCGAAACCCCACAGGTTCACCAGAGGCCCGATGGTGACATCAAACGCGCCGCCGCTACGGCGGTAGATATCCAGTGAACGCCCCACTACACCGGCCAGGTGCCGGGACACTTCAACCTTCGCATCCACCGCCGCCGCATTAAAGCGCATCAGCTCTGAATCCGGGATATAGGTCGACATTTCCTGGTTGACCGCAGCCAGCTCGGCATCGATTGCCGACTGCAACGGGGCTTTCGCCTCCCCTGCGGGCACCTGCACCAGCGTGATGTGGTAGCTGGTTCCCATTGTAGGGCCGGACAGTTTCCAGCTCTCGGGTTTGCCTTCACACGCTGCCAGCACCAGTGCCAGCAACACGCTCACCACACCCAAAAACCCTTTGCGCACAAACAAAAACAGGGCCGAAAGCTTCGGCCCTGTTTTTGTGGTTGTTGTTACACAGCCAATCATGTGGTCATCAGCCACCGAAGTCGTCGAGCAGGATGTTTTCATCCTCTACGCCCAAGTTCTTCAGCATGTTGATTACCGCCGCGTTCATCATGGGCGGTCCACACATGTAGTACTCACAGTCTTCCGGAGCCGGGTGGTCCTTCAGGTAGTTTTCGTACACTACGTTGTGAATGAAGCCAGTGTAACCGGTCCAGTTGTCTTCCGGCTGCGGATCAGACAGGGCGATGTGCCACTGGAAGTTATCGAACTCTGACTGCAGGCCGTTGTAGTCGTCCTCGTAGAACATCTCGCGCAGGGAGCGCGCACCGTACCAGAAGCTGATCTTGCGCTTGGAGTTCAGGCGCTTCAGCTGGTCGAAGATGTGCGAACGCATCGGCGCCATACCGGCACCACCACCGATGAAGACCATCTCGTTCTCGGTGTCCTTGGCGAAGAACTCACCGAAGGGACCGTATACGCGCATTTTGTCGCCCGGCTTCAGGTTGAAGACGTAGGAAGACATCTGGCCCGGGGGGATACCCTCGGTGCGCGGCGGCGGAGTGGCGATACGGATGTTGAACTTAACAACGCCCTTCTCTTCCGGGTAGTTGGCCATGGAGTAGGCGCGCACCACCGGCTCGGTAACCTTGGATTCCAGCTTGAAGAAGCCGAAGTGCTCCCAGTCACCGCGATATTCCGGCTGGATATCGAAGTCGGAGAATTTCACGTGGTGGGGCGGCGCTTCCAGCTGGACGTAACCGCCAGCACGGAAGTCGACGTTCTCACCTTCCGGCAGCTTCAGGGTCAGCTCTTTAATGAAGGTGGCCACGTTGGGGTTGGATTCCACAGTGCATTCCCACTGCTTCACACCAAACACCTCTTCGGGCACTTCGATCTTCATATCCTGCTTAACAGCCACCTGGCAAGACAGACGCTTGCCGGCTTTGGCATCACGCGGGGTGAAGTGCGCAGCCTCGGTCGGCAGCATGTCGCCACCACCCTCGAGAACCTTACACACACACTGCGCGCAGCTGCCGCCGCCGCCACAGGCGGAGGCCAGGAACAGGTTGTTGGCAGCCAGGGTCTGCAGCAGTTTGCCACCCGCCGGCACGGTGAGGGTTTTCTCACCGTTGACCAGGATGTTGACGTCACCGGTGTTCACCAGGCGCGAGCGGGCAGCCAGAATGATGGCTACCAGCGCCAGCACGATCACGGTGAACATGCCTACGCCAAAATAGATATCGGTTAATTCCATGTTATTCGACCTCCCCGCTTAGATATCGATGCCGCCGAAGGACATGAAGCCCAGCGACATGAGACCAACGGTAATGAAGGTGATGCCCAGGCCTTTCAGGCCTTCCGGCACGTCGCTGTACTTCATACGCTCGCGAATACCCGCCAGAGCGGTAATCGCCAACGCCCAGCCGAGGCCGGCGCCGAAGCCATAAGCAACAGATTCACCAAAATTGTATTCGCGCTCCACCATGAACAGAGACGCACCCATGATGGCGCAGTTCACGGTAATCAGCGGCAGGAATACACCCAGGGCGTTGTAGAGCGCCGGCACGTACTTATCCAGGAACATTTCCAGGATCTGTACCAGAGCCGCGATAACGCCGATGTAAGACAGCAGGCCGAGGAAGCTCAGGTCTACATCCGGGTAGCCGGCCCATGCCAGCGCACCGTCTTTCAGCAGGTAGGTGTAAATCAGGTTGTTAACCGGAACGGTGATGGTCAGTACTACGATTACCGCAACACCGAGACCAATCGCCGCTTCGACCTTCTTGGATACCGCCAGGAAGGTACACATCCCGAGGAAGAAGGCCAGCGCCATGTTTTCAATGAAAACGGCGCGGATGATCAGAGAAATAAAATGTTCCATCTATCAGGCCTCCTGCGCCGCAACAGCTTTAGAGTTAGGCGCGATCTTGAACTCTTGCTCTTCCACCTGAGCCGGCTTCCAGGTACGGATTGCCCAGATGATCAGACCGATCAGGAAGAATGCGCTCGGCGGCAACAGCAGCAGACCATTCGGGATATACCAACCACCGTTGTTGACGGTAGACAGGATTTCAATACCGAACAGTTTGCCCGCACCGAACAGTTCACGGATCACTGCGAGGCAGATCAGGATGAAGCTGTAGCCCAGACCATTGCCGATACCGTCGAAGAAGCTGTCCTTGGGACCGTGCTTCATGGCGAAGGCTTCCGCGCGGCCCATTACGATACAGTTGGTGATGATCAAACCAACGAATACCGACAGCTGCTTGGAAATGTCGTAGGCGTACGCTTTCAGGATCTGATCCACCACGATTACCAACGATGCAATCACGGTCATCTGCACGATGATACGGATGCTGTTGGGGATCTGGTTACGGATCAGGGATACCGCCATGTTCGAGAACGCGGTAACCGTGGTCAGAGCGATACACATTACCAGCGTCACTTGCAGTGAGCTGGTCACCGCCAGCGCAGAACAGATACCGAGGATCTGCAACGCGATGGGGTTGTTGTTGAAAACCGGCTCCAGCAGAGTGTCTTTTAATTTCGTGCTCATGCTTACGCCTCCCCTGCTTTCAGATTTTTCAGGAAGGGACCGTAACCCTGGCTGCCCAGCCAGAAGTTAACCAGGTTGTCGACGCCCTTACTGGTCAGGGTGGCTCCGGAGAGACCATCTACCTGATGCGCAGCCTTGGGGCTGTTCGGATCAACACTGCCCTTGATTACGGTGATATCTACGTTGCCGTTGGCATCGTAAACTTCTTTGCCGTTCCACTGGGCTTTCCAGCGCGGGTTGTCAACTTCACCACCCAGTCCCGGAGTTTCCTTGTGCTCGTAGAAGCCGAGGCCCGCTACGGTTTTCAGGTCACTTTCCAGAGCCAGGAAGCCGTACAGCTGACCCCACAGGCCGTAGCCACGAACCGGCAGGATGATGCGCTGCAGCTCGCCATTCTTCTCCACCAGGTACACCTCTTTGGTGTTTTCACGGCGAATGATCTTGGCGGTGTCTTCTTCCGCAGGCAGCTTTTCACTGGCGCTGGCAATCTTGGCCGCAGCGCGGCCAGTACCGCCGGCAGGCGCTTCGTCGGTGAATTTGCCGGTACGCAGGTCTACGTACTTGATGGTCACAGATTCAAACGCATCTTCGATGGCCTTGGCGTTGCTCTGATCGGCATCGATCAGGCCACCGGCCAGCAATACGTTCTTCTTCATGTCCAGCTCGGCGTTGGCCTTCTGGGTGGGCTTCAGCATCACCGCCGCGGTGGAAACCACCACAGAACAGACGATACACAGCACCAGCGCGACAATCAGAGTACCTTTTACAGAGTCTTTATTAGCCACGTGCCAACCTCCGTTTGATATGGGACTGCACCACGAAGTGGTCAAACAGCGGCGCGAACAGGTTAGCGAACAGGATCGCCAGCATCATGCCTTCCGGGAAAGCAGGGTTCACCACGCGAATCAACACACACATTACGCCGATGAGGATGCCGTACCACCAACGACCAGCGTCGGTCATGGCAGCGGAAACCGGGTCGGTGGTCATGAAGATCAGACCAAAGGCGAAACCGCCCACAACCAGGTGCCAGTACCAGGGCACATTGAACATCAGGTTGGTATCGGAACCGATGAAGTTGAACAGCGTAGCGGTCGCCATCATACCCAGCAGGGTACCGGCCACAATGCGCCAGCTCGCAATCTTCATACCGATCAGGATCACACCGGCAATCAGCATCGCCAGGGTGGAAGTCTCACCGATGGAACCGTGCATCTTGCCGAAGAAGGCGTCCATCCAGGTCAGCTGGCCGGCAGCAGCGTTAACCACACCGCTCTGGATGCCTTCGCTCGCCATCACAGACAGTGCAGTCGCGCCGGTGTAGCCGTCAACTGCAGTCCAAACCGCGTCGCCAGACATCGCTGCCGGGTAGGCGAAGAACAGGAAGGCACGACCGGTGAGCGCCGGGTTCAGGAAGTTTTTGCCGGTACCACCGAACACTTCCTTACCGATAACCACACCGAAGCTGATACCCATGGCCACCATCCACAGCGGCAGATCCGGCGGACAGGTCAGCGCGAACAGGATGGAAGTTACGAAGAAGCCTTCGTTGACTTCATGGCCGCGTACAGCGGCGAACAGCACTTCCCAGATACCGCCCACGATGAAGGTCACCGCGTAGATCGGCAGGAAGTACATGGCGCCGTGGATCAGGTTGTCCCACAGGCTGTTGGCATCGTAACCAGTCAGCGCGCCGATAATGGCGTGACGCCAGCCGGCTGCTTCGGTCAGGCCCATGTCAGCCATGATGGTGTTGGCCTGGAAGCCCACATTCCACATGCCGTAGAACATGGGGATCATGGCGCAAGCCCACACAGTGATCATGATGCGCTTCAGGTCGATACCGTCACGCACGTGCGCAGTAGACTTGGTGCGATCAGCCGGCTGGAACAGACCGGTGTCGATCGCTTCATACAGCGCGTAGAACTTTTCGTACTTTCCGCCTTTGTGGAAGTGCGGCTCCATGTTGTCGAGTAATTTACGCAACATCCTTAACCCTCCTTCTCAATGCGAGTCAGGTTGTCCCGCAAAATGGGGCCGAAATCGTACTTGCCCGGGCACACAAAGGTGCACAGTGCCAAATCTTCCTCATCCAGCTCCAGCGCGCCCAGCTGCTGAGCAACCTGGGTGTCGCCAACGACCAGTGCACGCAGCAGCTGAGTCGGCAGGATGTCCAGCGGTACTACGCGCTCGTAGGTGCCAATCGGCAGCAGCGCACGCTCAGAACCGTTGGTGCTGGTAGTGAAGTTGAACAGCTTGCTCTTCATGAGGCGGCTGATGTAGATCGGCAGCACGGAGAAGCGGTTCGCACCGGGGGTGAAGTAGTGCAGCATCGGGCGCTCGCGGCCTTCCTGCAGCACGGTGATCTGGTTGTGGTAGCGACCCACGTAGGCCAGCGGGCCTTCCGCGGTACGACCGCCAAACACGGAACCGGAAATCACACGGTTGTCATCACCTGTAGTCTCACCAGCCAGCAGTGCAGTCAGGTCAGCGCCCAGACGGGTGCGCACAAGACGCGGCTTGGTGACCTGGGGGCCACCCAGGGCGACGACGCGATCGGTGAACAGCTTGCCGGTTTCAAACAGCTTGCCAACGGCGATCACGTCCTGGTAGTTGATGCTCCATACCTGGCGACCGGGCTTGACCGGGTGCAGGAAGTGGATATGGGTACCGGTCAGACCGGCCGGGTGCGGGCCAGCGAAGGCTTCACGCTGCACGGAAGCAACGCTCGGTACAGGGATGTCCGCATCAGGTGCGGTACAAACAAAGGTCTTCTCAGCCAGTTTGGCGAGGATCTCGACACCCTGGGCAAACGCTTCGCGCTGCTCGGCGATGATCACAGCCGGATCTGCCGCCAGCGGATTGGTATCCATGGCATTGATGAACAGAGCAGAAGGCTGGGCATTCAGAGCCGGAACCTTGCTGTAAGGACGGGTGCGCAGTGCAGTCCACAGACCGGACTCCACCAGGTTAACCCGCACCTGCTCAGCAGTCAGGCTTGCCAGCTGATCCGCGCTGTAGCTGGCAAACTGCTCAGCTTCATCACCGTCGACCTCGATGACAACAGACTGCAGCACCCTGCGGGCACCGCGGTTGATTGCCACTACGCGGCCGGCGGCTGGTGCGGTGTAGCGCACGCCTTCGGTCTTTTTGTCAGTGAACAGCAGCTGTCCGAGTTTGACGCTATCCCCTTCCGCAACTGCCATGGTCGGCTTCATCCCGTTGTAATCGGGACCAAGCACCGCAACAGTCTTGGCTGCAGGTGCATCATAGATGACCTGCTCGGGCGCGCCGGATATGGGTAAATCCAATCCCCGACGGATTTTTCTCATACGCCTATGCCTAAGTTCTAAGTTGGTAGGTTTGTAAGCTTCTAGGTTTAAAAAACGCTAAAAATGAAAGAGGAAACCCATAGCGGGGACTTAGGCCGCGGCATATAAGAGCCCTGACCACATAGTAGCCACCATTCGGTACACCACTAGGTAAAGAAGTTGCTAACCACCCGGGGATGACCTCTGAAACGCCCTATTCCTCAAGGAATGAGCATCCTCCGGCACATTTTCCCCGGCTGCACGGCAGCCCCGCAAAATCGCGCGCATTATAAGGATGGGACAGTGTGTTTACCAGTGCGAAAGCAGCCAAAAGCGGCGAAGAGGGGGAAATTTTTGCTGAAAAAACAACAACTTTAGAGGATGTGACACCCCGGGACGGGCAAGCCCGCCCCGGGAATTGGTCAGCCGCGACTCAGTCCTTCTTGGGGAAGAGCTCGTAGCGGACACCGGCCATATCTTCGAGACAGCGAACAACCTGACAGCTGTAGCCGAACTCGTTGTCGTACCAACAGTACAGCACAGCGTTGTCGCCTTCCACGATGGTGGCGATAGAGTCAAATACGCAGGCGCGACGGGAGCCAACGAAGTCGCTGGATACCACTTCCGGAGAATTGGTAAAGTCGATCTGCTGACGCAGTGGCGAGTGCAGTGCCACATCACGCATGTACTCGTTCAGCTCTTCCTTGGTGGTCTCTTTGCCGAGACGCAGGTTCAGGATCGCCATGGAGACGTTCGGGGTCGGCACACGGATAGCGTTACCGGTCAGCTTGCCCTTCAGCTCCGGCAGCGCCTTGGACACAGCCTTCGCCGCACCAGTCTCGGTCAATACCATGTTCAGCGCAGCGGAACGGCCACGACGCTCACCCTTGTGGTAGTTGTCGATCAGGTTCTGGTCGTTGGTGTACGCGTGAACAGTCTCTACGTGACCGTGCTCTACGCCGTACTTGTCCATCATGGCCTTCAGCACCGGCACGATGGCATTGGTGGTACAGGAAGCGGCGGACAGGATCTTGTCTTCCGGGGTGATATCACCGTTGTTGATGCCGTAAACGATGTTCTTGATATCGCCCTTGCCCGGCGCGGTCAGCAGAACTTTGGCAGCGCCCTTGCTCTCCAGGTGCTGGGCCAGGCCGTCTTCGTCGCGCCATACACCGGTACTGTCGACGATCAGCGCGTTGTTGATGCCGTACTGGGTGTAATCCACTTCCTGCGGGGTGTTCGCGTAGATCACCTTGACTTCATTGCCGTTGCAGATCAGGGTGTTGGTCTCTTCATCCACGCGGATGGTGCCATTGAATGCACCGTGCACGGAGTCGCGACGCAGCAGGGAAGCGCGCTTGACCAGGTCGTTGGCGGCACTGCCCTTGCGCAGCACGATGGCACGCAGACGCAACACGTCACCACTGCCCGCCTTCTCGATCAGCAGACGAGCCACCAGGCGGCCGATTCGACCAAAACCGTAAATGACCACATCCTGCGGCTCCGGCAGCGGTGTACCTGCACCAGAGGCATCCGCCAGCTCTTCGCGAACAAAATCTTCTACCGCCAGACCGCGCTCATCGCGCATGAATTTGTTGGTCAGCGTGCCCAGGTCGATATGCACCGGACCCAGCTCAAGTTTGCAAATGGCTTCGAGCACCGGGAAGGTTTCGAACTCAGACAGCTCATTCTCTTCTACCTGGCGCACAAAGCGATGTGCCTTCATGATGCTCAGCACAGAGCGATTCACCAGGTTCTGGCCGTACATGTAAATGCCGACATTACTTTCCCGATTGAGCTTGCCAATCATCGGAATCATGGATTCCGCCAGCGCTTCACGCGCTTTCCAGTCTTTGAAAAAGTCTGCGGGCTTCGGTCGCTTCTGAGTCACTGTCAGACACCTCTGCAAAGTGAAAAATATAGGTCTTAGTACGGCGCCTGGCAGCGTTCCCAATCAGCTCCCAGGTCACATGGCAGCGGATTATGTGGATTCCCCCATGGGCGCGCAACCGCACGAAAAACAGCCAAAAAACTGTAGTTAAACTACATTCACACCCACTGCAAAACGCCCGGTCACACCACCAAAACTCACCCGGCATGAACCCGAGGAAAAACAGAATTTCACACCCTGCCTGCAGCGGTCATCGATCGCCGTTACAATAGTGCGCCTCCCGCCTCTTATGCGGGCAGAAAGTACGGAATTATAAGGAATCATGAGCCAGTTCCCCCCACTATCGCCCCCCGCCTTCCGCAACCAGAATGACCGCCAATTCTGGGGGCAATTACATGGCGCCAGCGCCGCTCTCGCCATTTTGCAGGCAGCGCGAAACGCCCACGCCCCGACCCTGGTCATTGCGCGCAACAGCCAGGAAGCGCACCAGCTTGAGGTTCAGCTGAAATTTTTTAACAAGTCGCGGCGAGATGGGGAGGTAGAAAATAATTCTCCAAAGGGTGGTCAGACGCTGGAAATCATCCAGTTCCCAGATTGGGAAATTCTGCCCTACGACACCTTCTCGCCCCACCAGGACATCATTTCCGACCGCCTGGCCACCCTGTACCGGCTGCCACAGATGGACAGCGGTATTGTCATCGTCCCGGTGAGCACAGCCCTGCACCGCCTTGCCCCCCAGGATTACGTGGCCGGCAATGCACTGGTGCTGCGCGAGGGGCAAAAGTTCGACCTGGACGCCCAGCGCAAGCTGCTGGAACAGGCGGGCTACCACTGCGTGGACACGGTTTACGAGCATGGCGAGTTTGCCGTGCGCGGCTCTTTAATGGATATCTTCCCAATGGGCAGTTCCCTGCCCTACCGGATCGACCTGTTCGATGATGAAATTGAATCCCTCCGTACCTTTGATCCGGAGGATCAGCGTACCGTCGACCGTGTGGAGCAGATCGACCTGCTGCCGGCACGGGAATTCCCGATGCACAAGGCCGGGCTGGCCAAGTTCCTGGAGCGCTGGCATGAACAGTTTGACGTGGATCCCGGCCCGGTCTCCATCTATCAGGACATCAGTGCCGGCATCGCCCCCGCAGGTATCGAGTACTATCTGCCACTCTTCTTTGAGCAGTGCGCAAGCCTCTTTGACTACCTGCCTGAGAACAGCCCGGTATTCGTCCAGGGCGACCTGCAAAAGCCCGTTGAATCCTTCTGGCGGGAGACCGAGAACCGCTACCAGAGCCGCCGCGGCGATCTCACCAGACCCATCCTGGAGCCGCGACAGGTTCTACTGAACGTCGATGAATTTTACGGGGCCCTCAAGACCCATCCGCGGGCCTTCTTCTCCGCCGAAACCCTCGACGAGACCAGCGGCAACTACAACTTTGCCACAACCACGCCACCAAGCCTCCCGGTAAACGGCAAGTCCGAGCAGCCCCTCAGCGCGCTGGAAGCCTATCTGATGGACTATTCCGGGCGCGTCCTGTTTTGTGCCGAGAGCAGCGGGCGCCGCGAGGCGCTACTGGAATTACTGGCAGGCATCCGCCAGAAACCCAGGACGTTCAATTCCTGGGCCGACTTTGTCGACAGCAGTGAAAAATTTGGCATTACCGTCGCCCCCGTTGACCAGGGCATGGTTCTGCTGGATCCGGCGATCAATGTCATCTCCGAGCCACAGCTGTTTGGCGACCGGGTGCTGCAGCAGCGCCGTCGCCGCAAAGCCAAAGAAGATGCCGACAACGCGGTCAAGAACCTGGCCGAACTGCGGATCGGCGCCCCAGTGGTGCACATCGATCATGGTGTTGGCCGCTACAAGGGTCTCCAGGGGCTCGAGATTGACGGCCAGCAGGCGGAGTTTCTGACACTGGAATACGGCGACGGCGCCAAGCTCTATGTGCCGGTAGCCAGCCTGCACCTGATCAGCCGCTATTCCGGCGCCGATGAAGAACTGGCCCCGCTGCACAAGCTCGGCAGCGAGCAGTGGCAGAAAGCCAAGCGCAAAGCCGCAGAAAAGGTGCGCGATGCAGCGGCCGAGCTACTCGATATTTACGCCCGTCGCGAGGCCCGCGTGGGGCACGCGTTCAACAATCCCGGGCTCGCTTACCGCGAATTTGCCGCGGGCTTCCCGTTCGAGGAAACACCGGATCAGCAACATGCCATCGAATCTGTGGTGGCCGACATGCTGTCCGACAAGCCGATGGACCGGCTGGTGTGCGGCGACGTGGGCTTCGGCAAAACCGAAGTCGCCATGCGCGCGGCCTTCGTGGCCGCCCATGGAGGCAGGCAGGTTGCCATGCTGGTGCCCACCACCCTGCTCGCCCAGCAGCACTTCCAGACACTGCAGGATCGGTTTGCCGATTGGCCGGTGAGCATCGAGGTGATCTCCCGCTTCCGCAGCACCAAGGAAGTGGACGCAATCAAGGAACGGGTGGCCGAGGGCAAGGTGGACATCCTCGTCGGCACTCACAAACTGCTGCAGAGTGACCTCAAGTTCAAAAACCTGGGGCTGCTGATTATCGACGAAGAGCACCGTTTCGGCGTTCGCCAAAAGGAGAAGCTGAAGAGCCTGCGCGCCGAAGTCGACATCCTGAACCTGACCGCCACACCCATCCCACGCACGCTGAATATGGCGATGGCCGGCATCCGCGACCTGTCTGTGATCGCTACCCCGCCGGCGCGACGGCTGTCCGTGAAGACCTTTGTACGGGAGCGCGATGACGCCCTGGTGAAGGAAGCCATCCTGCGTGAAATCCTCCGCGGCGGACAGGTGTACTTCCTGCACAACGAAGTGAAGAGCATCGAGCGGATCGCCCGTGAAATCCAGGAGCTGGTGCCCGAGGCGCGGGTCGGCATCGGCCATGGCCAGATGCGCGAGCGCGAACTGGAACAGGTGATGGGCGACTTCTACCACAAGCGTTTCAACGTCCTGGTCTGCACCACCATCATTGAGACCGGTATTGACGTGCCGAGCGCCAACACCATCCTGATCGAGCGGGCGGACAAGTTCGGCCTCGCGCAGCTGCACCAGTTGCGCGGCCGGGTTGGGCGCTCGCACCACCAGGCCTATGCGTACCTGCTGACCCCGAACAAGCGCGCGATGACCGCGGATGCGGTCAAACGGCTGGAAGCCATCAGCGAAGCCCAGGATCTGGGGGCGGGCTTCACCCTCGCCACCCACGACCTGGAAATCCGTGGCGCGGGCGAACTGCTGGGCGAAGAACAGAGCGGGCAAATCCAGAGCGTCGGCTTCAACCTTTATATGGAAATGCTGGACCACGCCGTCAAGGCCATCCGCGAGGGCCGCACGCCGAATATCGACGAGCCCCTGGAATCCCCCGCGGTTGACGTGAACCTGCGGGTACCCGCGCTGATCCCGGAAGACTATCTCCCGGACGTGCACAGCCGCCTGATCATGTACAAGCGCATCGCTAACGCGGAAGACAAGGCAGCGCTGAAAGAGCTGCAGGTGGAAATGATTGACCGCTTTGGCCTGCTGCCGGAGCCCGTCAAGCACCTGTTCCGGATTACCGAGATCAAGCTCAACGCCAACAAAATGGGGATTCGTAAACTGGAAGCGTCCGCCAGCCGCGGTCGCATCGAATTCGCGGACAAAGCCAACGTGGATCCGCTCACCCTTGTCAAGCTGGTTCAGACCCGCCCCACCAGCTTCCAGCTCCAGGGGGCCAACCAGTTGAGCTTTGCCCTGGACGACAGCGGCCCGGAACAGCGCCTGCAACAGGTCAGCGAAGTCCTGGAGCAACTGTCCCAATAGATGACCCGTGGCACAATCTCGTCGGAAAACAGTGATAACATGGGCCATTCGCCGCCAGTGCAGCGCGGTCCATAATGACAATAGCGGTATCAAGATGACCAATATTACCAATCGCTTCAGACACCTTGGCAGCGCACTGCTACTCTCCCTTTGCGCCGCAGGCGCCGAGGCCGCCAGCTACGCGGGCAACCAGTTCGAAATTGAACTGGTGGTTTTCAGCCGCGACAACGGCATGAATCAGTCCCGGGAAAGCTGGCCCGCAGCGCCACGCCTGGAGTACGCGGATCGCTGGGTGGACTTCGACACCCCCTCTTCCGCCGATGCCGGTTACCCGGCCCTGCAGCCGGCGGCAAACCAGCTGGACAACAAGGTCGACGCCCTGCGACGCTCGCCCGGCTACCGGGTTCTGTTCCACAAGACCTGGCGACAGGTGCTGCAGGAGCAGCGGAATGCGCCGCAGGTATTGATCAAAGGTGGCCCGGCTCTCCAGGATCACCATGCGCTCGAAGGCAGCATCACCCTCAGCGTATCGCGCTACCTGCACCTCAGCACCGACCTGTGGCTCAGTGAGCTGGACGCCCCGAGTGGCGCCACCACCTCCAGCGTGCAGGGCATCCAGATTCCGGCGCAGCCAAAAAGTGCACTCCGCGGCGATGTGAGCGAAGAGCCCGTCGCGCTTTCCAGCGATTCCGCATTTGGCGGCAACGGCAGTTACAGCACAAGCGCAGACTCCGCGGTATTCTTTGCCGATGGCGCGACTGAAGCACACACCCCCTTTTATGCGAGCCGCGTTGCCGTGTTACAGGAAGAGCGCCGTTTGCGCAGCGGGGAGCTCCACTATATTGATCACCCCAAACTGGGTGTATTGGTTGAAGTGCGAACCGTGAGCTCGCAGCCCGATGAAATTACGGACGAAGACCTGGATCTGCCCGCCCTGCAGTGACCGGCAACCGTTTCCAAGGCGGCCCTGTTTGGGCCGCCTTGCGTTTAAAACAGGGCAACACACCAGCCCAAAGAATAAACCCATCAAACCGCCCAATAATTTAAAACTATGATCACAAACGACGCGATTATTCTCGGCATGCTAGCGGCCATACTCGGCCTGGTTTTTTATACGGCGAGTAGCGAACACCGCTTCTGGAAGCGCTTTTACCGCTTTGTACCGGCGCTGCTGCTGTGCTACTTCCTGCCTTCCCTGCTGACCACTTTCCACATCATCGATGCGCACAACTCCAACCTGTATTTTGTTGCCTCGCGCTACCTGCTTCCCGCGAGCCTGGTTCTGCTTACCCTCAGTATCGACCTGAAAGGCATCGTCAACCTGGGCCCGAAAGCACTGATCCTGTTCCTTACCGGCACGCTCGGCATTGTGATCGGCGGCCCCCTGGCACTGCTGATCATGTCATTCTTTGACGCCGACATACTGAATGGTAACGGCCCGGATGCGGTGTGGCGCGGCATGACCACCGTCGCCGGTAGCTGGATCGGCGGCGGCGCCAACCAGGCAGCAATGAAGGAAATTTTCGGTGTGGGCGGTCAGGTCTTTTCTGCCATGGTGGCCGTGGATGTGATCGTTGCGAATATCTGGATGGCGGTGCTGCTGCTTATGGCCGGCAATGCCAAGCAGCTGGATGCTCGACGCGGCGCCGACACAACCGCCATTAACACGCTGCGCGAGCGCGTCGAAACCATGCAGCGCAAGCACGCGCGCATCCCGACTCTTCAGGATCTGATGCTGATCGCCGCTGTCGGTTTTGGTGTTACCGCCATCGCCCATGCTTTCGCGGACTTCCTGGCCCCCTGGTTCCAAACCAACGCTCCACAGCTGGCACGCTTCAGCTTCACCAGCCAGTTCTTCTGGCTGATCGTCATCGCGACCACCCTGGGTGTAGCCATGGCGTTTTCACCCGCCAAGAAACTCGAAGGCGCTGGAGCCTCCAAGGTGGGATCCGTCTTTATTTATTTCCTGGTGGCCACTATCGGCACCCACATGGATATCACGGCACTGAAGGAAAGCCCCGAGCTGTTTGTACTCGGTATTATCTGGATGGCCATCCATGCGGGATTGATGCTGCTGGTCGCCAAACTGATCAAGGCCCCGACCTTCTTTATGGCGGTTGGCAGCCAGGCCAACGTGGGTGGCGCTGCATCCGCGCCGGTGGTTGCGGCAGCCTTCCACCCGTCACTCGCCCCGGTCGGCGTACTGCTGGCAGTAATGGGGTATGCACTGGGAACCTACGCGGCCTGGTTCTGCGGACAGCTGCTCAGGATTGTCGGCGCGGGCTAACGCAGACAACCAAAAAAGCCCCATTAATGGCGATTGCATTCGCCATTAATGGGGCTTTTTTGTTGCTGGAATCACCCGGGAGAACAGCTCTACACCACAGCAATAGTACCGGCGTAAAGCAATTAAAACCTAACCGCCGGAGATATCTTATTGATACGGCCCCGGTAGAGCGATGTGAAACAGCTTTTGGAGGCCCGCTGCCAGGCCCGGAGGACTCACAGCGGATTGACCTAATGCAATATTATTCGCAAGGAACTACGTCTTCAGCCAAAAGGCCTTTATCGCCTTTCTGCATTTCGAATTCTACTGCCTGCCCTTCGTTCAAGGTTTTGTAACCATCCCCACGAATGCTGCGGTAGTGTACAAAAATATCTTCGGAACCCTCTGCACAGGTGATAAAACCATAACCCCGGGCATTGTTGAACCACTTCACGGTACCCGTAACGCGATCACTCATTAAGCCAACCTCATTATTGTTATTGCGCCAGTCTCTATTGTGGACGGTGCGCCTACCCCAATTTCAGCGACATCAAATGCCGCAATCTCGAAGTACCTGACCAATGGGCCAAGTCCCTACCGATTCTTAGATAAAACTGCGCCAGTGTCTAGGGATGAACGCGAATTTAATATTAATTCTCGCGCCCAGTGCGCAACATATCACCGAATATATGTGCTGTATTCCATAAATATGACCATTTGGCACCGAAAACCCCCGCGCGACTTACCTGCCATTAGCGCAAATGATCGCTTTCCTGCGCGCGCTCCAGAGACAATTGCGGCATGTCCGCGATATGCAAAGTCGACGTCGGGAATGCACAGGACGCGCCGTGATCTTCAACAATCTGTAACACCCTTAACAAAACGTCCTGCTTGATTTCATGGTAGCGAATCCAGTCAGTTGTTTTGGTAAACGTGTAGATAAAGAAATCCAACGACGAGGGCGCGAAAGAATTGAAATTCACGATCAATGTCTGGTTGGTATCGATTTCCGGGTGCTGAAGCAGCATCTCTTTAACCGCTTTGACGATTGGCGCCATCAACTTCGCATCGTCGTAGCGAATACCCACCGTCTCATAAATACGCCGGTTCAGCATTCGCGACGGGTTCTCTACGGAAATCTGGGTAAACACGGCGTTTGGGATATATAGCGGGCGCTTATCAAACGTCCGGATCCGGGTGAGCCGCCAACCGATATCTTCAACCGTACCTTCAATTTCCTTATCGGGCGAGCGCACCCAATCACCGACCGCAAACGGGCGATCGAGATAAATCATCAGGCCACCAAAAAAGTTGGCCAGCAGATCCTTGGCGGCAAAGCCGATGGCCAGGCCACCGATACCGCCCATCGCCAACACACCGCTGACGCTATACCCGAGGCTTTGCATGATCACCATTGCCGCGGTAATCATGATCGAGGCGCGCACCAGCTTGCCGATCGCGCGCACGGTAGTAGCGTCAATTGGCTTGCGCATAAAGCGGGGGTCAGCGAGGTTTACCTCAACGGCCTTGGCGAACCGCAGCGCGAACCAGGTAATCACAACGACGAAAGCAACGGCCCTGGGGTTGCCGGCCAGCCAGGTAAATACCTCGGCGTCCGTCGCGGAACCAGCCCTCGCTGCAGCCGCCGTCAAACCCATCAGCCAGATCAGAACAGAACCCGGGGGATTGATCGAGCCCACGAGGGCATCGTCCCAGGGGTTTACCGTGCGCTCAGCCCTGACCTGAAGCCGGCTGACAAACAATCCCAGTAACCAGGAAGCCAGTGCAGTTACAAGTACGATCAGGAATACTTCGGCAATCCAGAAGCGGTCATCCCCCAACAGGCCCTGCAAAAATCCTTTAACTGATTCCACACAACACTCCGTCTCTACATCTTATTGAATTTCATTGCACATCAAGGCCGTGCGGTAAACGCCGCCTGCGAGGTTCGGGTCCGCACCTTACATCCAGGACGCGAGCCACTGGCGCGTTTCCTGCCAGCGGGGTGATCGCTCCAGTTCCGCCCAGGACGTTATCGTCGGCTTGCCACGCATCCGCGCGAGGCGTCGACTGGACTCTGGATCAGGCTCAAACCCTTCAAGCGCCGCCAGGACCTGCTTTGCACCCTCGCGATTATTACAAACAACCCCCATATCGCAACCGGCCGCCATCGCCGCGCGAATCCGCTCACTGTAGCCGCCGGCAGCACCGGCGCCCTCCATCGTCAGGTCATCACTGAAAATGACACCATCAAATCCCAACCTGCCACGCAGAATGTCCTGCAGCCAAAACCGGGAAAAGCCGACCGAGCGCTCGTCGACCTGCGCAAAGCGGATATGCGCGGGCATGATGGCTTCAAGCTCACCGGCAGCAATACCCTGGGCAAAGGGCTGGCAATCAGTGGCCAGTACTTCTTCGAGCGCACGCTGATCCACCGGTAGCTCTTCGTGGCTGTCTTCGCGAACCTGGCCGTGCCCGGGAAAATGTTTTCCGGTGGTGGCCATTCCCGCTTCGTGCATGCCCGCCATAAACGGACGCGCTTTTTCGAAGAGCTGCAACGGGTCACAGGCAAAACTGCGGTCACCGACAATGCGACAGAAATCGTCGTCAGCATCCAGCACCGGCGCAAAACTGAAGTCCACACCTACCGCCAGCAGCTCGGCTGCCAGCAGCCAGCCAACATCCCGCAAGCGCTGTGCATCTGCCTGCGCACTCAACGCCTGCATCGAGGGAATACGGGTAAACTCGTCGCGGAAGCGCTGTACACGCCCCCCCTCCTGATCCACGGCAAGAAGGATTTCGGGACGCACCGCCCGGATCTCACCAACCAAGGCTTCAAGCTGGGCGCGGTCGCGATAGTTGCGTGCGAAAAAAATCAGTCCACCGACCAAAGGGTGTTGCAGAAGTTCGCGATCCTCATCAGAGAGCACCAGCCCTTCGACGTCGATCATCACTGGTCCGATCTGGGCCGACATGTGTATACCTCCTGGAAATAACACAAAGGCAAGCTACTCCCGTAGCTCGCCCTGCGATGATATATGGAATACGCGACAGATCTTGTGACGGCCGCACACTGGAGATTATTGCGGCCCGGTCAACAACGCGGTCGCAGCAGGAGCCAAACGGGCGAGAGTCTCTTCGAGGCTGCTTTCGGCTCCGAAATCCTCTCTCAGGATAGCCTCGATGGCGTCAAAGCTCGAAAGCGAAAAGATTGTGGCGCCCAGCATGAAATAAAGCCGCCAGTAGAAAGTAACCGGGTCGATCCCAGGCAGCGCCTCCCTTAGCAGCCCGGCAAAACGGCGGTATGTGGATCCGTAGCGCAACACGATGAATCGACGCATATGCCCCTGCGACTGGGTATAGGCGAGACCTAGCAGACGCATAAACCGCTTTGGATCCCTGCCCTCGTTTGCCAGCCCGGCCAGCGCCACGCTGTACAGGCTCTGTAGCAGGTCATCTACCTGTAACTCGCCATCCTGGCTCGCACGCCGGCTGAGTTCTCGGTCCAGATGCTCCGTAAAAGGTGTAAGAAAGCGCTCAAACACCGCCTGAATAAGTTCTTTTTTCGAACCAAAGTGATAGTTCACCGCTGCCAGGTTTACCCCGGCGGTGCTGGTGATCGTGCGTAACGACGTCTCGGTAAATCCGCGTTCGGCGAACAGCACCTCTGCGGCGTCCAGAATGCGACCGACTGTATCTGGCTGACTCATGCCAATTCAAACCATTAATTTAAACGCTTGTTTAACACACGAGACTAGCACAGTCGGCGGCAAATGGAACAACCTCGCATCAGGCAGCTACCCCATACCCCGCAATCCCGCGGCCTGCGCGCCATCCTGCGCCTGCCGCAAAGCGGATCCATTGAACTACCGGGCTGCCGACAACAACACTAGATTGCCTACGAGAGATCAAAAATTTCGCAACAGGAGGGCATGCGCATGGCCAGAATTGCCCCGGAAATCGGTAGCTGGTTCGAGAACTTTGATACCGGCGACCTTTTTGAGGTGGTCGCGGTGGACTATCAGGGTCACAGCATCGAAATACAGTATCTCGACGGCACCGTCGACGAAATCGAGTTTGACAGCTGGCCTCAACTGCCAGTGATAGGCGCTGCTCCTCCTGAGGACGCCAATGCCGGTTACGGGCGTTTAGCGGAGGAAATGCAGGATGCGGAAGACGGGGGTTACCGAAGCCCGGTGCTTTCGCCGGCACAGAATGCCGTTGACCGGCTGGAGGGGGATAGCTTTTCCGGCACTGATGAAGGTTACTGATCACAGCCAACTGGCAACGGATTGGAATGCGCTCACGCTCACCTCACCCTGACGTGCGCGCAACATTAGGCTGCATCAGGGCGTTTCATTGCGCTCTCGAATATATTCGATAATGATTTCCGCTGCTTCATCGACCGTATCAACCAGCCGAAAAAGATTGAGATCCGAGGCATCGATACACTGCCGTTCAAGTACCGTGTTCATCAGCCAGTCCACCAGGCCTGCCCAATAGCGCTTGCCCACCAGCACAATCGGAAACCGAAAGACTTTCTTTGTCTGCACGAGTGTCAGCGCTTCAAACAACTCGTCCATTGTGCCGTAACCACCGGGCAGCGCGATAAAGCCCACAGCGTGCTTTACGAACATGAATTTTCGGACGAAGAAATAGCGAAAGTGCAAACTGATATCTAGGTAGGCATTGGGATATTGCTCGAAGGGCAATTCGATATTCAGGCCAATGGAAGAGCCCGATTCCGGAAATGCACCTCGATTACACGCTTCCATCAAACCGGGGCCACCGCCGGTTATCACCGGAATACCCTCACTGGACAGCAGCTCGCCAAGACGCACGGCCTGTTGGTACTCGGGACTATCTTCCGGGAACCGTGCACTGCCAAAAACGGTGACTGCCCCCTTGAGGCTGATCAAGCGCTCAATGCCATCGACAAGTTCCGATTGAATACGCAGCACTCGCCACGCCTCCGGCATTTTTGCATCCAGCATATGCCTTCTCCTTATTCAAACAACGCGGTTTAATTTACCGAGCCGGTCCCGGGAAAATGCGCCGAAGGCACTTAGCACGCAGTGCTGTACACCCACGACATCTGAGCGGACACGGGATATTTTCCGGCGGTACTGGTTCCTGTCTTTTCGTTACCTCCATTCAATTCGCGCTGCATCAGGCAGCAAAAAGTTTTCAGCGACACCCCAAGTTTAGCAGCCCTTTTAGCGCCCACCGTGAAAGATTGCGCTACCCCTAAATCTGTATATAATCACAGCAACTGTATAAAAATACAGACAACAGGAATGCCCATGACAAATCTCACTGCTCGCCAGGCTCAGGTTCTGGATCTGATCAAGTCCTATCTGGATGAAACAGGCTACCCACCAACCCGGGCCGAAATCGCCCAGGAGCTGGGTTTTCGCTCACCCAATGCTGCGGAAGAACACCTGAAGGCCCTTGCAAGAAAAGGCGCAATCGAAATGGTGGCCGGAGCATCCCGGGGTATTCGAATCCCGGATCACCATACTGGGCTGCCAGTGGTTGGGCGCGTAGCCGCGGGCAATCCAATACTCGCGGAAGAGAACATCGAAGAGTACTGTGAGATACCTGCGGAATTCTTTCACCCGCCAGCAGACTACCTGCTGCGAGTGCACGGGATGAGCATGAAAGACGCGGGCATTCTGGACGGGGATTTACTCGCAGTGCAGCGCACTGACAACATCCGCAATGGTCAGATTGTTGTTGCCCGAATTGATGACGAGGTTACCGTGAAGCGCTTCCGCCGCCGCGGCAACCAGGCGACGGTTCAGCTGCTGCCTGAGAATGCGGAGTTTGATGTTATCCAGGTGGATATGCGCGACAAGAATTTTGCCATCGAAGGGCTGGCTGTTGGGGTTATCCGCCAACACGCGGACTGATCCGACCTACCCCACCTGGCAGTCATGCATAAAAAAACAGGGCCCGATGGGCCCTGTTTTTTTATGTGCGGCAGCAAGCTGCCGCCAATGGTCGCAGAATTCAGTGGATCGTGTGTTCGGTGAGATCCACGTCCTCTTCTTCAAAGGGCTCAGGCTCCAGCTCATTCAAATCCTGAACGGCTTCGATACCGGCCTCGAGCATCGCGCGGGCGATGGCGACCTTGTGCTCGCGCAGGAAGTGCAGGCTCTCCTCTGAGAAATGAATGCGTACCAGCGGGTCTTCCTTGTGGCCGGCACGGCGCAGCGCCACATCGCCATTGGACAACTCGATGATTTCAAAGGTCTCAGAGGACATTCACTTCTCCAGTTACAGCGGGATTTGCGCGCAGTGTAACACAGCTGCCCACGATTACCCCGCTACCACTCCTGCCCCTGGGCACGCTGGCGAGCAATCAGCTCGCTAAGCGAACGGCACCAAAAGGTTAATTTTTGAGCACCCAGGGTATCTACCCGCGGCTCATCCAGCTGCGCCAGAGGAATCAGGGAGGCCGCTGCAGCGCCACCGGCTTTACCGACATCTGCCAACGGGTTCTGGGCGGAAAGCCGCCAGAGCCCCTTCCACGCCCAAGCCATCCCATATAACCAGCTGTCCGGGTTTTCTTCCAACCCGACCAGTTCATCGATTTCCGCACTGGTTTTCTGCCGTGCCTCGGCCAACTTCTTCAGCGCTCGGGCACTTTCCGGCTCAGCGCCCAGCCCCAGCTGGTGGGCCTGCTCGCCGAGGAACGCCCGGTAGGCCCGCCACAGGTGAAGCAGAGCCCCTTCAAGCAGTGCCGTTTCCGCAAGGGGGGGCGCATCCGCACGCGCCCCACCGGATACCACTTCAAGCAACAGCTGGCCTTTCCGCAGCGCAGAAGCCACGCTGCCGGTATAGGGGTTACTCATCAACTTTTGCTACCGGTCGGACGCTTCTTTGCGGGTGCCTTTTTCGCTGCGGCCTTTTTCTTGGCCGCCGGCTTCTTCTTGGCCGGCGCCTCTACCTGCCACTTCCCGGCGGTGTAAAACGCCTTCCAGCCCGTTGCTTTGCCGTCTTCTTCAGACTGCACGTACTGCTCCTGGGTTTTGCGGCTAAAGCGCACCACCGTGTCCCGACCCTCGTCGTCTTCCACCGGCGCGGAGAACAGGAAGCTGTACTTGGGATCAATCTCGTCCTTGTGCGGCAGCAACTCCTTGACCAGCGGCGCGCGGGTTTCACGGTTCTTCGGGAACTGACTGGCGGCCAGGAACAGACCGGATGCGCCGTCTCGCAGAATATACGTGTCATCCACTTTTTCGCAGGCGAGCTCCGGCATCGGCACCGGATCCATCTTCGGTGGTGCAGGCTGCCCGTTCTTGAGAAGCTTGCGCGTATTCTTGCAGGCTTCGTTAGTGCAACCGAAGTACTTGCCAAAACGGCCGGACTTCAGCTGCATGTCACTTCCGCACTTGTCGCACTCAATCAACGGGCCATCGTATCCCTTGATTTTGAAGGTGCCCTTCTCTACCTCAAAACCGTTACAGTCCGGGTTGTTACCGCAGATGTGCAGCTTGCGGTGCTCGTCCAGCAGGTAGCTGTCCATCGCAGTGCCACACTTCTGGCAGCGACGCTTGTCACGCAGCTGGCGGGTTTCCGCTTCCTCGTCCTTATCCGCGTCGATCGCTTCCTCCCCGGACACCAGGTTCATGGTGTTGGTGCAGCGCTCCTTGGGCGGGAGGGCGTAACCGGAACAACCGAGGAAGACACCGGTAGAGCCGGTGCGAATCTGCATGTGGCGACCGCACTGGCTGCATTCAATATCGGTGTCTGTCGGCGCATTGCGGCGCATACCGCCCTCTGCGGCCTGCGCTGCTTCGAGACGCTTGGAGAAATCAGAGTAAAACTCGTTGAGCAAGTCCTTCCAGCCCTTGTCGCCTTCAGCGACCGCATCCAGGGCCTCTTCCAGATTGGCGGTAAAGCCGTAATCCATCAGGTCGGTAAAACTTTCGCTCAGACGATCCGTTACGATATCGCCCATTTTTTCCGCATAGAAACGGCGATTTTCCAGGCGAACATATCCGCGATCCTGAATCGTGGAAATAATCGAGGCATAGGTGGACGGGCGGCCGATACCGCGTTTCTCAAGCTCTTTCACCAGCGCCGCTTCGCTGAAGCGCGCAGGGGGCTTGGTAAAATGCTGCTTGGGATCCAGCTTGTTCAGCGCGAGCTTTTCGCCAACCTTGATATCCGGCAGCACCACGTCTTCGTCTTTTTTGGACTGCTGGGGTGCAACCTTGAGGAAACCATCAAAGCGAATAACACGCCCACGGGTGCGCAGTTCAAAATCACCCGCATTGACCACCACAGAGGTAGAAGTAAATTGGGCCGGGGTCATCTGACAGGCAACAAACTGCTGCCAGATCAGCGTATAGAGCCGCTCTGCATCCCGTTCCATGCCGCTCAGCATATTGGGCTTCATTCGCACATCGGACGGACGAATGGCCTCGTGCGCCTCCTGCGCCCCCTCTTTGCTGCTATAGCGATTCGGGTCTGCCGGCAGGTACTTTTCACCGTAATTTTCGACAATGTAATCCCGAACCGAAGAAACCGCCTCGGCACTCAAGTTGGTCGAGTCAGTACGCATATAGGTGATGTAGCCAGCCTCGTACAGACGCTGGGCCATCATCATGGTCTTCTTCACACTGAAGCCAAGCCGGTTACTCGCCGCCTGCTGGAGCGTAGAAGTGATATACGGTGCGCTCGGCTTGGAGCTGGTGGGTTTATCTTCCCGCGCAACAACTTCAAAATTGCTCGCCTGCAGCGCTTTCACCGCGGCCATAGCATCAGCTTCATTCGTAGGACGGAAGGCTTCGCCGCCCTGCTTTTTCACCTCAAGCCGCAATGCATCTGATTTGGCGGTGTGCGTGTCGGCAAACAGCGTCCAGTATTCTTCTGGAATGAATGCACGGATCTCCCGCTCGCGCTCGACGACAAGACGCACGGCAACCGATTGCACGCGCCCGGCGGAAAGTCCGCGGGCAACCTTTTCCCACAACAGCGGCGAAACCATGTAACCAACAATGCGGTCAAGGAAACGGCGTGCTTGCTGGGCGTTCACCCGGTTGATATCAAGCGGGCCCGGATCTTCGAAAGCCTGCTGAATTGCGGACTTGGTGATCTCGTTGAACACCACGCGACGGTAGCGGCTTTCATCACCGCCTATGGATTCCCGCAAGTGCCAGGCAATCGCCTCTCCCTCGCGGTCCAAGTCCGTCGCGAGATAGACGTGGTCGGCGTTGGCGGCAAGCTTGCGCAACTCATCCACGACCTTCTCTTTGCCCGGGAGCACTTCGTAGTGCGCCTCCCAGTCGTGATCCGGGTCAATACCCATTCGGCGGATCAACTGCTCGCGGTTTTTCTTGCGCTTGTAGATCTCTTTTTGCTCGGGAGAAAGCTTGCGGGTCTCAGCGGCGCGACGGGCACGCTCCTTGGGATCCACTGCCTGCTTGCTGGAAGCGCCAGTTGGCAAATCCCGGATGTGACCGATACTGGACTTCACGACAAAGTCCTTACCGAGATATTTATTGATCGTTTTCGCCTTTGCCGGTGACTCGACAATGACCAGTGATTTACCCATAAGCTTCTGATTTTTAAAAGAAAATTTACTACTTTCGCGCCGCCCGATACTGCCGGATGACACCGCACGCTGCGCGAATATATATGCTTCGCCCCCGGTGCGGTCAAGCAAGCGCCAAAATTTTATTGCCCAAATGGGTCCCCATCTGCAAATTCTGACCCGCTAATTGACCGCTGGTTCAGCTGAAATTCCGCATCCGGGAGTGCCCGGAAAATCATCGAACACACCCGTTATCGACGACCGGCCGCTTCCCCGGCTGTTAACCGGTATACAGTAGACCAGATCCGCAAATGCGACAGTGGCACGACACCCCGAGAACACCACCTCACTCGGGGGAACCGCTGGCGCCCGGTGCATTTCTCTGGGGCTCGCGAATCGCTTCTTCTATTACCGGGCGCAGATCCCGCAGGGCATCGGAAACCGCCTTCATCCCGGGATCCCCGCTGCGCTCCTGCCATTGAACACCCAGACCTCCATCCGTACAGAGAACGGCCGTGGCATCGGCTGGGAGCCGGCCCAGAAGCTCTCGCAGGGGCCCATTCGCGGCCTCTGGCGCCTCACGTCCTTTATACCAGTCCCAGACGCCATCAAAGTGCATGTCATGTGTCATGCGCTTGAGCTCCAGTCCCCAGCCGGTTTTAAGCCGCCGGGGATTGCGCCAGGGCGCGATATAAACAGCGGCATTGCCCTCGCCCTGCGACGGGGGCAAAGGCTGCATCTGTACTTTGAAGCCGGATGCTGCAGCTTGTTGGCGCAAACTGGCCAGGCGCCGATCGCGACTACTGGGCTTCAGCCACATAACCGGGCCAATCACCAGGACGACGGCGAAAACAATAACAATCAGGGGAAGCCAGCTGGCCATTGCAGATTCCTTGCTCATTAAAACGCATCAATTGGGCACACATTTTTCCCTGCACGCATACCTGTGTGTCAAGCCTGTTGTTTTAAAGTAGACTCAGTTGATCCGGGCAGGCATAGGCCCCGGATCCCGGCTGGCAGGGTTGCCGGAATTCGACACGAATTACTGTAGATGCGAGGAGAATATGGCGGGATATAAAAATATATTAGTGGGACTGGATCTCTCTGAAGACTCGGCCCAGGTGCTGGATCGCGCCGCTCAGATTGCCGCGGATAGCGGCGCGCAGGTAAGCCTGGCACACATTATCGAGCCGCTGACCTTCGCCTATGGCGGCGATATTCCCATGGATCTCTCCGAAGTACAGGAACAGCTGCAAAACCAGGCGAAGGATCAACTGCGCAAAGCCGGGGCCGCACTCAACATCCCGGAATCCCGCCAGCACGTCATGCTGGGGCAGCCCGCCACGGAAATACACCGGCTGGCTGAGGACTCCGGTTGCGATCTGATTGTGATCGGCAGCCACGGCCGGCACGGTCTCGCCCTTCTACTGGGCTCCACCGCAAATGGCGTTCTTCACGGCGCTGGATGCGACGTACTGGCGGTGCGGGTGCATTCACCCAAGGAATAATTCCTGGGGCGAAAACCCGCGACACCCGCAGATGACGAGGCGCAGACACCTGCGCCTACATTTCATCCAGCTCGGCCCAGCGTTCGAAAGCGGTTTCGAGCTGCTGCTGGACATCCGCAAGCCTCTCCAGTTTTTCCTGCACCACCCCGCTCTCTTGCTGGTAAAACTCCGGCGCAGCCATTTCCGCCTCCAGCTCTCCGAGCTGTTGTTCCAGCTGCTCAATGAGCGCAGGCAGCGCATCCAGCTCGCGTTGCAGCTTGTAGCTGAGCTTTTTGCCTTTCTGTGCAGATTTCCCGGGAGCCTCCGCGGCAGGTTGCGCATCGCCCTTATCACCTGAAACTGCATCGCTCACAGATGCGGATCCAGAACCTTTGCGTGCATTCAGTTGCTCTTCCGCGCTCAGAAAACGCCCGCCCTGACGGAGGAAGTCCTGATAACCGCCGACATATTCACGCACGCGTCCCTGTCCCTCAAATGCCAGGCAGCTGTCGACGACGTTGTCGAGGAAGGCCCGGTCGTGGCTCACCAGCAGTACCGTTCCGGGGAAGTCGAGCAGCAACTGCTCCAGCAGCTCGAGGGTTTCCACGTCCAGGTCGTTGGTCGGTTCGTCCAGCACCAGAATGTTTGCCGGCTGGCTGAAAAGCTTGGCCAACAGCGCCCGGTTCCGCTCACCACCGCTGAGTGCCCCCACTTTTGTCCGGGCCTTGACCCCGGAAAACAGGAAGTCGCTCAGGTAGGACATAACGTGACGGGTGCTGCCGCCAATTTGAATGCTTTCACGCCCCTCGGCGATATTGTCCAGTACCGAAAGTTCCGGATTCAGAGTGTCCCGGCGCTGGTCGAAATACGCCACCTGCTGCTTGGTACCGAGGCGAATATTGCCCGACTGCGGCTCCAGCTCCCCCAGCAGCAGCCGGATCAGGGTACTTTTTCCGGCACCGTTGGGGCCGATCAGGCCAACCTTGTCACCGCGCATCAGGGTGAAGTCGAGATTGCTGATCAGTGGCGCTTCACCCGGGAAGGCGAAGCTCACTCCGGTCAACTCCGCCACCAGCTTCCCGGATTTTTCCCCGGAATCCAGCGACATGCGCGCTATCCCCTGCTGCTGCCGGCGCGCCTGACGCTCGCGGCGCAACGCTTCCAACGCTCGCACACGGCCCTCGTTGCGGGTACGGCGCGCCTTGATGCCCTGCCGGATCCAGGTCTCCTCCTGTGCCAGCTTTTTGTCGAACAGCGCGTCGTTGCGCGCTTCTTCTTCCAGAAGCTTTTCTTTTTCCTGCTGGTAGCGATCAAAAGGACAGTTGAACACGCGCAAAATGCCGCGATCGAGGTCCCAGACCGTGCTCGCCAGCCGCTGGGCCAGGGCCCGGTCGTGACTCACAAACAGCAGCGCGCCGCGGTATGTGGCGAGAAAGCTCTCCAGCCATTCCACTGCAGCAATGTCGAGGTGGTTGGTAGGCTCATCCAGGATCAGCAGATCCGGCTCGCTGACCAGGGCCCGGGCAAGCGCCGCACGCCGCTGCCACCCGCCGGACATATCCGCGACAAGCGCTTCGGGATCAAGACTCAGCCGATCCAGCACACTGTCGATACGCGCCATCAACTCCCAGCCGTGGGCGTCATCGATTTTTGCCTGCAAATCGGGGTTCTGGCTCTCACGGTACTCCCCCAGCCAGCGGCCAACGTCCCCGAGGCCTGCCGCCACGTATCGGTATACCGTGTCCGTACACCCTTCGGGCAAAGCCTGCTCCAGCGTGGCGAATACAGCCCCACTCTGGCGGATCACCTCGCCCGCATCCGGCTCTCCACCGCCGGCGACCAGGCGCAACAGGCTGGATTTGCCCTCGCCATTGCGGCCAACCAGGCAGATCCGATCACCGCGCTCGATTTTGGCGCTGACATCATCGGCCAATATTTGTACGCCATAGCGCAAACACACGCCATCCAACTGAAGCAACATAAATAACAACTACAATATTTTTGGGTGAAAAAGGATATTTTACGCTTTATTCTGAGCGCCACGAATAAGCGATTTCTCAATCGGGTTTTCAGTATGTCGATTGGCAGCAAAGGACTCGCCATAATTCTTTCTACCGGCCTCTCCATGCTCGCTTTGTCCGCGAGTGCACAACAGCCAACGGCCGTCGCCGCGGCGAGTGCGGCGAGCGCTATCAAGAAAGAGCGCAATGACGTCATAGAGGCGGAAAGAGCAGTCGCAGCCCGCGAGAAGCTCAAAAAGGCCCGACTGGCCATCGCGCACAATGACCAGCGCGAACTGAAAAAGCTCAAGAAGGAGCTGAAAGACTACCCTCTCCTGCCGTACATCGATTACTGGGCGATCAGCAAGAATCTCTCGAGATTGCCCTACGACGATATCGACCGCTTCCTCGAAGAGTACGATGGTACAGCCATTGGCGATTGGATGCGCGTGCGCGTGTTGCGTGAACTCGGCAGCCGGGAGCGCTTTCGCGCATACCTGAAGTACTACCGACCGGATCGCATAACGCGCACATCACTGCGTTGCTACTATGCCGACGCGCTCAGCCGTCACGGCGACAAAAAAGAAGCCTATGCACTGATCGAGGAACTCTGGAGTGTTGGCGCCTCGCAACCCAAAGAGTGCGACCCCGCTTTCGATCGCTGGATCAGCGACGGTGGGCTGACGGACGCTCTGGCGTGGAAGCGTCACTATCTCTCCGTGACGGCGGGAAACCTGGATCTGGCTGCCTATATCGCGCGCAAGATGAACAAAACGGATACCCAGCGTGCGGAACTTATGCGCGCGGTGTACCGCAAACCCGAGCAAATTCTCAACTACGACAAGTTCATCAAGAAGGATCCCGAATATCGCGATATCGTGAATATCGGCCTGCGACGCCTGGCACAGCGCGACGCCGGCAAGGCCGGATCCGCATGGCAGCGCTACAGCGCCAGCTACCTGTATGACGACGACGAGCAAGACGAATTTTTACGCTACCTGGCCTTGCAGTTCGCCCGTCAGGACGACCACAAAGGCCTGAAGGACCTGATCAAGCACAATGACGGCTTCTTCGACCAGCGCGCCGGCGAGTGGTTGATCCGGCAGTCGCTCCGGGAGATGGACTGGGCCCAGGTGGAATTCTGGATTGACCAGCTGCCCACCGAGGAACAGAACCAGGATCGCTGGCTGTACTGGAAAGCCCGCGCCATCGACGAGCAAGCGTCCCACGGCAAAAGTGAGGCGCAGACACGCAAGGCACTGGCCCAGCAGCTCTATCGCAAGGCTGCGGCAGAGCGCAGCTATTACGGCTTTCTTTCGTCTGATGCGATCGGCCAGGATTACAGTTTTGTCGACAAACCCGCCCCGATCAAACCGGAACAGGTGGAGGAAGTCGCAGCCCGTGCCGGCATGCAACGGGCCAGGGAATTACAGGCTATCGGTGAGTTTTACCACGCACGCCGGGAATGGGATTACGCCACGGACGATATGACCACGCAGGAGTTGATGTCGGCAGGCAGGATCGCCAGCGCCTGGGGCTGGTACCACAAGTCGATTCAGTCGATCCTCGCCGCAGACTACCTCGACGATCTGGAGCTGCGCTTTCCCCTGGCCTTTTCCGACATTGTTGCGGAAGTATCAGGCCGCATGGGCAAGAAGACCGCACTGGACTCCTACCTGGTTTACGCCATTGCGCGCCAGGAGAGTCATTTCAGCCACGACGCGAAATCCCACGCCGGGGCAATGGGACTGATGCAGCTTCTCCCTTCAACCGCCAGCGAAACCGCACGCAAGGCCGGCGTGCCCTACCGCCACAGCTGGGATCTGCTGAACCCAACAACCAATATCAACCTCGGGGCCTACTATCTCAATTCCCTGCTGAACCGCTTTGACAACAACCGTTTCCTGGCGGCGGCCGCTTACAATGCCGGTCCTGGAAGGGTATCCAGCTGGCTCAGGGACACGGATAAAAAACTGCCATTCGATGTATGGATTGAGACAATCCCGTATAGCGAAACACGCAAGTATGTACAGAATGTGCTCTCATACTCGGTGATTTATGCCTACCGCAGCGGCACCAAAACCTCGCTATTGAGGAAGGGTGAAGCGGAGTCAAAACTGTAGGCGGGATGCGCGAAGGTTCCGCCGGCAATGGCGGAACCGCAATGAATAAAGGGGACAGTTCAGCGGCTTGGGTACACGCGACCAGGGTCTTTTTAAAGACGACTTTGCAACCAGTCTTCCAGTTCAGCTGAAGTGAACGGCCAGCACAACACGTCGCCAGTATCACCCAGCCCCACCACCGGAATACTCCAGCCAAACAGCTCGCTCAGTTGCTCGTCGTCGGCGATATCAACCGATTTAAGGGTTAAATCCAACTTCTCCAGCACCGGCCACAATTCAACCTTGGCCTTCTCGCACAGTGTGCACCCGAGTGTTGTATAAATAATGAGCGCCTTAGTCGCCAATTCATACTCCTAATTACAAGTGCGGCTGCGCAGGCATGTGCCCACGCAGACCAGTCAAACTACAGGAGACCCTGGCTTCGCGCCCAGAAATACCCTGCGCCGGCCACACCGGCCAGCAATATTCCAACCCACAGCCAACTGGATCCACTGGCTGCCGCACTGCTCGCCTGATAGGAACCGCTGGCGGCTTCCGCAACATTAGCCGATGGACGTGCAGCAGACCGCAGCCGGTCGCGATTGAGGGCCTGCTCCAGGCTCGAGTCATCACGTCCAGCGTCCGGCATGGTAACCGCCTGGCGAACCGTGGTTTTATCCAGGTCATCCGACGGCCCCACCACACTGAAACTGAGGCTGTCAAAACGCAGCTCGTCACCGCGCCTAACCCGGCATTCCGTTACCCGCTGGTTGTTCAGGTAAGTGCCATTCGCAGATCCCAGGTCGACCACAAACAGCAGACCCTCGCGCACTTCCAGACGTGCATGGCGCCGGGATAGGTGAGACATGGCGAAGGTCAGATCACATTCTTCTGAGCGCCCCACGATGCTGGTTTCACGCACCGGAAACACCCTGCCGACAATGGCCGGGTGATTGGCACGCAGCGCCCAGGCAACATTGGCCCCCCCGGCTGCGGACTTCATGCGGGTGATTTTCGGGTCAATTACCGTCAGGTTGCGCTCACCGAGCTGAACCCGGTCATTGCGCTGCAATTGGCAGCTTCCATCAACCAACCTGCCATTTACTGCAACCTGCCCGGCACCAGCGAGGTTGTGCAGCTCCAGGTTTTCACCTTCGACCACAATTTCAGCATGCAATTTAGCGACAGACGCATCCGGAAGAGTCAGGTCGCAGTTGCTGGCACGCCCGATGGTAACTTTCGGCGCCACCAGCCAAACACTGTGTCGACTATCTTTTACGTCGCATAATTTGAGCATTGCCTAGATATCCTTGAATAGATCCCGCGCCGCCTGTGGCCCAGCGAGTATTCCAAATACAACATAACCTGCCCGCCTGGCGGCCGCCGACTATTCAAAACAGGCGTCAGGACGGACAAGTTACCGGTCTATAACGTGACTCCAGGCCCAGACCGCCTAGAATCGATCAGTTGAGTCTATCACGGAGATTTTCGTTAGCGTGTGATTCGGTTTGCAGCTTACAATGCTCCAAGGCTCTAGTATGGAAGCGTCGGATTTGGCAGTGCTGATCAGGAAATGATCTGCGGCAGCATCACTCGAACGAGTAGGCGTTGTTTTGAGGACTCACCCCTCACCCTAATCCGCCGGCTACTGCTGACTCCACCCAGGGAATGGGCAGCGTGCGTGGCGCTTTCGAAAATAACGACAGGTAACAGGTAGTTGCATACCAGTGAGTGAAGCCAAAGTACGGGAACGCCCAAGTGGCGTGAGCCACTCCGCAGTACACATAAACAAGCGCAGCGCCGGTGCGACACACACCGGGTACCGTCGCGACCAGAATGAGGATGCATTCTGGGGCGATGAAAAACGCGGCGTTTGGGTTGTTGCCGATGGCCTCGGGGGGCACCAGGCGGGTGAAATCGCCAGCCAGACCGTCGTCGAGGAAATACAGCGCTCGTCTGCGACAGACCGCCACTATGAGCAGGCCCTGCGGCGGGCCCACGCACTCCTGATCGGTGAAGAAAGCAACTCCACCGCCATGGGCACCACCGCCGTGGTGGTTGCGGAAGACGGAAACTACTTCCATGTTTACTGGGTTGGCGACAGTCGCGCCTACCTCTGGACGCCGGGCACTGCCACGGAGTCTGCCCTCGGCGCCGAACCCGGCACAGTCACCCCGCTTTCACACGGCCAACTTGCGCAACTGACCGTTGACCACTCCTACGTGCAGATGCTGGTCGACTCGGGAGCGATCAATGCCGAAGAAGCAGCCAGCCACCCCAACAAACATGTGATTACACGCTGCATCGGTGGCTCAACCAATCCTTCCCTGGAAATTGACCGTGCATCATTTGCCTGGAAGCCCGGGCAGAAGCTATTGCTGTGCAGCGACGGACTCAGCAACGATGTCAGCGAGCAGGAAATTTGCCGGGTTCTGGCTGAAAATCCAGACAACCAGCGCGCCGCTGAATTACTGATTGCTGCTGCGCTCGATGCCGGTGGTCGCGACAATATCACCGTCCAATTGGTTGCCTCTCCGGAACAGGCACAACAATTGCCCCAAAACCGGAACAACCGCACAGCCGACCCGGTACCCTCGTCGGAGCATTCTTTTGCCAATGAGGGCAGACTTGCGCTCAAACTCGCTACAATTACCGGGTTTTTGGCAATCTGTGCCGCAGCAGCCTGGTGGCTGCTGCGCGCCTGATCACGGGAATGCAACGGAAATCTGCGGGGAATATTTGAATGGAAGTTGTCAGCACCGGCGCTGCTTCACTTGAGATTCCCGGATACCAGATCCTCAAAAAGATCAATCAGGGCGGCATGTCTACCGTCTATCTGGCTACCCAGCGGAGTATGGGGCGGCAGGTAGCGTTGAAAGTCATGTCCCCGGTGCTCAATGCCGATCCAATTTTCAGCGAGCGCTTCCAACGCGAAGCGAATATCGTCGGCCAATTGTCCCACCCCAATATTGTCGCAATCCACGACATCGGCCGTTACCGCAGCCTTAACTATATCGCCATGGACTACCTGCCCGGTGGATCTGTGGCCGATGCGCTGACGAAAGGGGCAATCGAACCACTCGAAGCCCTGCACATTACCCGCCAGATTGCGATGGCCCTGGATCACGCCAGCAACAAGGGGTATGTCCACCGCGACCTAAAACCGGAAAACATTCTTTTTCGCGAGGACGGCTCTGCCGTCCTCACGGACTTCGGCGTGGCGCGGGCGGTGGCCCGCACGACCCGCATGACGAATACCGGCATGGTCGTGGGAACGCCCCACTACATGAGCCCGGAACAAGCCCGGGGCGCCGCCGTTGACGGGCGCGCAGACTTGTACAGCCTGGGCGTCGTATTTTATGAAATGCTCACCAGTGCCGTGCCCTACCAGGCGGAAGAAGCTGTCGCGATCGCCATCAAGCACCTGACAGACCCTATTCCGCGACTGCCGGCGCGCCACTCACTGTATCAGGGCCTGATAGACCGCTTCCTCGCCAAGGATCCAGAACAGCGCTTTCAACGGGGGCTCGATGTTGTCGACGCCATCGACCAATTGCTGGCGGCCATTGACGGGAAAACTCCGACTACCCCGACGAAGCTGAACAACACGTCAGTGCGCGTTTCGAGCCTGCTCCGCGCCCTGTTGATGACACTGTACGGCACCCTGTGTGATCGCCTTGCCGCTACCTGGGCCCGCTGGCGCGACAAACCCCTGCACGAGCATAGCGGCCGTGCAGAACAACAGACCATCCTGCGCATTCAGCAGGTTATGCTGCAGACACCCCCCGCGAAACGGCGCTCCTGGTTACTGGGCGCCACCGCCTGTGCAAGCCTGGTTCTTGTGTGGGTGCTGTTCAGTTTGATCAGCAACAAGTTCTCCTGGAAAACCGAATCCGGACTCGTAAACGATGCCGTCGGCATCACTTCGCAACTGTTGCTACCGGCGCCGGCGGTGGAGAACTCTCCGCTACCGGGCCCGCTCCGGCTCGAACAACCGCGTAACACCGGAGCAATATTGCGCACGGAGAATTTCGCGCCAACGGCACAAGCACCGGAAGTAACCCAGGCGGCCAACGCCCAGCCTGACCCGCAAAAAATCGAACGCAGCGCCGATGCGCCAGTGCGTCCGTCCCCTCAGGCCGCTTCCGACACTTCAACGGTAACGCCGAGCGAGCCCGAGCAAGCCGAGCCGCCGGAAACCTACTCCCTCACGGTTTCAGCCAAACCGACCGATGCGCGCATCCGCATCATGAACATTGCGCCTCGCTATACGCCGGGCATAGCACTCGCTCCCGGGCGCTACGACGTCGAAGTCAGCAAGCCCGGCTATGACATTTTGCGACGCTGGATCGAAGTGGATGATGCGGATGTTACGCTGGCGGTAGAGCTGGAACGCAAATACATGGCCGGTCGCAGATTCCAGTCCCCGCTGAAAAGCGGCGGACACGGCCCGGAAATGGTGGTGGTGAAGGCCGGCAGCTTCACTATGGGCAACGACCGGCGCCCCTTCACCAGCCCAGAGCACAAGATCACTATTCGCAAACCGTTCGCCATTGCGGCCCACGAAATTACCTTTGACGAATATGATGGATTCGCGAAAGCCACCGAGCGCGCGCTGCCCAATGACGCAAACTGGGGCCGCGGCAATCGCCCAGTGGTGAATGTGACGTGGACCGACGCGCAGGATTACGCGAAATGGCTCACTGGCCAGACGGGGCAGAAATATCGCCTGGCGAGCGAGGCCGAATGGGAATATGCGGCGCGTGCCGCCACCGATACACCATTCTGGTGGGGTAACGGCAGCGCCAAAGGCAAAGCCAATTGCCGCCGTGGCTGCGCCAGTGAATTTAACACCCTGTTTTCAGTATCCAGCGCACCAGTGGGCAACTACAAAGCCAACGAGTTTGGCCTCTATGATACTGCCGGCAACGTCGCCGAGTGGGTGCAGGACTGTTTTCTCGGTGACTACAGCAACCACCGTTCGGACGCGCGCCCGGTGCACATCAAGAACTGCAAGCTTCGCGCGGTACGCGGTGGCTCCATGCGCGAGCCATTGCGCAATATCAGTTCAGACTACCGCACGGGCCTGAACGAAAAAGCCTCCTCCAAAGAAGTCGGCTTTCGCCTGGTTATGGAACTCTGATCCCGTTATCAGAGTTCCATAACCAGATCCTGTCTCACTATTTCACCTATTCCCCGCTGCGGCTGATTTCCCAGACATTGTGAATCCTGGGATTGCGCTGAAAATCCTTGTCCAGCAACCTGGCCGACAGGTTATCGACCGCATAGGACTCGAGAACCTGCTCATCCATTTTGAAACTGCGCAGGTTATTCGAGAAAAGCAATTTCCCACCCGGGGCCAACAGCGCCATGCACTGCTCGATTAATTTGACGTGGTCCCGCTGAATATCCAGCACGCCTTGCATTTTGGCGGAGTTGGAAAACGTTGGGGGATCCAGAAAAATCAACTGGTAGTGCCCTTTGCGATTTTGCTGCGCAGCATCAAGCCACTGCAGACAATCCGCTTCAATCAGCTGATGACGGTACGCGTCCATGCCATTTTGCCGGAAGTTGCGCTGGGCCCATGCCTGATAGGTCTTCGACATATCAACGCTGGTGCTTTCCGTACACCCGCCAAGGAAAGCCTGCACCGTTGCTGTCGCGGTGTAGCAAAACAGGTTGAGCAGCTTCTTGCCTTCGGCCATCTTTCTCAGATACTGCCGAACCGGGCGATGATCCAGGAACAGCCCGGTATCCAGGTAATCCCATAGATTGATCTCGAGTTGCGCACCGTATTCATCCACCCAGAACGTGCCCGCGCTGGACTCACGCTTCTGGTACTGGCTGCCGCTTTCCTTGTGGCTGTGGCGACGGCGCTCCTTGATTGACACCTGGCGTGGCGGCAACTCAAGCACATGGCGGGTCGCACGCACCAAATCCGCCAGGCGCATGCGCGCCTTTTCTTCCGGAACGCTGGCCGGTGCGCGATACTCCTGGATATGCGCAAACTTCTCCCCTTCGAGCGACTGGTAAACATCAATAGCCGCCGAATATTCCGGCAAATCTGCGTCGTACAGCCGGTAGCAGGTGACCCCGTTCTTGTTCGCCCACTTGCCAATATTCCGCAGGTTTTTCTGTAGCCGGTTGGCAACCATCTGCGCTTCGGCAGACAGCGGCCGCGCAGGCTTACCGCCCTCGCCCGCCTGGCCACCGGTATTGGCGTGCACCTCAAACAGCAGAAGCTGGCTCGGGATACTGCCGTTAAACAACTTGTACTGCTTGTGCGATCGCAGGCCCATACTGTGACAAAGCTCGGGGTTCCCGGTGAAAATGCCGGCACGCCAGCCGGCAAACTCCTGCTTTAATTGCCCCCCCAGTTCCGCGTAGGTTTCCCGCAGGGCATCCAGCTCGCCCAGACGCTCTCCGTACGGCGGGTTGGTCAACACCAGGCCCGGCTTTACCTCTCGATGGCTCGGCACCTTGAATCCGCTGACTGGCCTGCAGCTGACCCGGACAAATTGTTCCACCCCCGCACGGGCAATATTGGATTCCGCGGCAAACAGCACTTTGGCATCGGCATCGTAGCCGCGAATTTCCGGCATCGCCCGCTCCAGCCCCGCACTGCGGCGCTGCAGCGCTTCCTCGCGCAGCTCCAGCCAGATGTCATTCTGGTGATTCAGCCAGCGCTCAAAGCCGAAGCTTTTCCGCAGCAGCCCGGGTGCGATGTCTGCCGCCATCAGGGCCGCCTCGATCAATATGGTTCCCGAGCCACACATGGGATCCAGCAAGGCGCCGCCACTCTCGGCGATCTCAGGCCAACCACTGCGCAGCAGCAGCGCGGCGGCGAGATTTTCCTTCAACGGGGCCGCACCGATATGCGTTCGGTATCCGCGGCGGTGGAGGCTGTCGCCAGTCAGGTCGATGGCCACTTCCAGCATATCGCGGTGCAGCCGCAGCATGACCGACAGATCCGGATCCCGTTTGTCGACGTCGGGACGCGCACCAGTGGTGTTGCGCAGCCGGTCGACAATGGCGTCTTTCGCCTTTTGCGCGCCGAACTGACTGTTGCGGATTTCCTGGTTGGTTCCGGAAAACTGCACCCAGAGAATTCCGGTTGGACTGATGTGCTCTTCCCACGGCAGCTCAACCACCGCCTGGTAAAGATCTTCAGCTCCGGAGATACGTGCCTGCCCGAGGTTAAGAAGTACCCGGTTGGCGAGGCGGCTCCAGAGGCAAACGCGGTACGCGAGCGCCAGGGGGCCCGAGAAGCGTACGGCGGCCGGCTGTTCCCGTTCAACCTGGGCTCCCAGATTGCGCAGCTCTTCTGCCAGCAAGTTTTCCAGGCCTTTCGGGCAAGTAGCGGTAAATTTGAACTCTACGGTCAAAGGGGTCTTCTCAGTCAGCAGTTAGTAGCCATTTTGGCAAAGACAGGCCGGCCAATCTGGCCAGGCGGTACTTGGGTGGCGCAAGCATACATGAAACGGGTATGACATTCCCTCTTGCTAATCGGGTAGGCGATACCATTTCCCCACCTAGATGATTTCCTCCTATCGCAGCGGTTTTTCAGAAAAATCCGTTCATTCCACCACCTGCACTATTCTGTTTTACTGCAAGTGTTCTCGCTTTGGCCGTTCCACAATAAGCTGGAATACGAACAATCGGGAATTATCTGAGTCACCCAGCAAGGAGAAAACGACATCGATACTGCATTGGGCTGGCCATCCGGCACCCCAATACCGGCAATAAACGTGCGGAGGCTTATCTCTGGGAATTAGCCGACCGCACCGTATTGAATGAATGAAAGTTCGAGGTACACCATCGATGAAACGCCAAAAACGTAATCCCTCCGACCGCGCATTCCACAAAGGTTATGTAGCCGCAATGGAAGGCAGAAATTCTGAAAGTTGCCCATATGAAGTGGCATCACTTCACCAGGAATGGGTGAATGGCTGGCGGCAGGGGCGGCAGGATTACTGGAGCGGCTTCGGGCCTGCAGCTCAGGCACAACGCATCGCCAACCTCTAAACAGACTAGATAAAAAAATCCCGGGTTATCCCGGGATTTTTTCGCCTGGCGACAAGAGGTCGAACTTCGCAGACTATTTCGCTACTGCACGGCCTTGATGCAGTTTCGCAATGGCTTCCGCCGCTTCACGAATGACCGCCGGACCCCGGTAGATGAAGCCAGAATAAATCTGAACTGCAGTCGCACCCGCCCGGATTTTATCTGCCGCGCTATCCCCATCAAATATACCGCCGACACCAATGATCGGTATCCGGCCATTCAATTCTGAAGAAAGCTTCCGGATCACCTCCGTGGAGCGCGCAGTCAGCGGCCGGCCACTCAGGCCACCCTCCTCCGCGCCGTGCTCCATGCCCGCCACGGAAGATTTATCAACGGTGGTGTTGGTCGCGATCACGCCGTCAATGCCATGCTCAAGGAACGATTTTGCCACTTGTTCAAGTGCCTCATCTTCCATATCCGGCGCAATCTTCACCGCAAGGGGTACATAGCGGTCATGCTCTTCAGCCAGGGCATTCTGTTTTTCCTTCAGCGCAGCCAACAACTGATTCAGGCTATCGCCAAACTGCAGATCCCGCAGTCCCTTGGTATTGGGCGAGGAAACATTTGCCGTTATGTAATCTGCATGTGCATAGACTTTTTCCATGCACAGGCAGTAATCGTCTGCAGCCTTCTCCACCGGGGTGTCAAAATTCTTGCCCACATTGATGCCGAGCACACCGGAGTAACGGCGATGTTTGACGCGCTCCAGCAAATAGTCGACACCAAGGTTATTGAATCCCATCCGGTTGATGATGGCCTCGGCTTCCGTCAACCGGAAAAGTCTCGGCTGTGGGTTGCCCGGCTGCGGGCGCGGCGTCACCGTACCCACTTCCACAAACCCGAATCCGAGCGCTCCCAGGCCGTTGAACGCCTGGGCGTTCTTGTCGAGCCCCGCAGCCAGGCCTACCGGATTGGGCAAAGTCAGCCCCATCAGTTCGACCGGATCATCGGGGATGCTCTTGGCAAACAAAGACATCAGGCCAAGGCGCTCAGCGGCACCAATGGCATCAATAGAAAGGTGGTGGACCCGCTCCGGATCCAGCGCAAACAGAGCTTTGCGCACTAGCTCGTACATGGGCTTCCTTTACTTGGTTGCGTTGCCGGGCAGGATAACTGTGTCCCTGCCCGGCACTCTCGGATGACGAAGTCGCTTATTGTGCCAGGGAATCCTGGTCCTCGGTCGCATTCGCGAGGTACATCAACTCCCTGAGCGCGACAGTGAACATGGCAAAGTCACTGCCCTGCGCGGACTTCAGCTCCTTCAGCAGGCTGTTCCAGCGCTGAATGGGCTGCGCCATGATAGCGCTCCAGCGGGCTACCGCGCTATCCACATCCAAACCATCATCACCCGCAAGGCGCAGGATATGAATCGCGAGCTTGGACAGCTGGCTGTCCAGGTCATCCATACTGGTCTCCCGCGCCTGGGCCTGCCAGAAGCTGTCTACCGGCAGATCGATGATCTGGTTGCCGAACCAGTAGAGGCCCAGTTTGTCCGCCAGCGTGAAGTAGGTGCGAGCCACCTCTTCAACCGGGCGGTCACTGACACGCGCAGACTGGGAAATACCCAGGGCTGAGAACAGGTAGGTCGGAGAAGCGGCCAGCATCGCCAGTTTCTCCGGCACATTTGCCTGCACCAGCTTTTCGTGGCGCGACTGCCAGTCCCGCAGCGGCTCGCCACTCAACACCTCCGGCAGGGCCCGAATCACTCGCTGCACCGAATCCTGGAACAGCTCGCGCTCTACGGCCGGATCCAGTTCGCCGCGACGGTTGCGCACAAACCAGCGGGTGGCACGCCGCACACGGCCAATCATGGAGTTCATCAGCTGCAGCTGCAGTTCCGATGGCACCTTGTAGTCCAGCTCTGCGACACCATCCTGGAACTCCTGCATCAGGTACACATCGCGCGCACTGATGTAAGCTGCAGTGATGGTATCGATGTCAGCCCCGGTGGCACTGCTGACCCGGTGATAGAAAGTGATCCCCATGCTGTTCACCAACTCGTTGGCAACCTGGGTAGACACGATCTCCCGGCGCAGCTGGTGGTCATACACCAGACCTTTATAGCGCGCGACCAGCGCCGGCGGGAAGGCAGACTCGACGGCCTCCTGCACCCGGTCGTTATCAATGATCTGGGAACCGAGCAGGTCTTCCTTCAGCTTCACCTTCACGTACGAGATCAGAACGGAAAGCTCCGGACGAGTCAGGTACCGCCCTTTGTTCTGGCGTTCTGTAAGGGTCTCATTGTCCGGGATAAACTCCAGCGCACGGCGCAGCCGGCCTTCGGCCTCCAGGGCGTTGATGGTTCGGCGGTACTCGTCGAAGCGATCCCCGATCTGGTACTCGGCCACACTCAGCGCAAGGGTCTGGTTGTAGTTATTGTCCAACACCAGATCGGAAACGGAATCGGTCATTTCCTCCAACAGCTGGTTGCGCTGCTTGTCGGTGAGGTCGCCGTTGGCCACCACCTTGTCCAGCAGGATCTTGATGTTTACTTCGTGATCCGAGCAGTCCACACCGCCTGCGTTATCAATGAAGTCTGTATTACAGCGCCCGCCGGTCAGAGCAAACTCGATGCGCCCACGCTGGGTCATCCCCAGGTTGCCGCCTTCACCGAACACCTTGCAGCGCAGCTCACTGCCGTTTACCCGCAGGTTATCGTTGGACTTGTCGCCTACCTGGGCATTGCTCTCCCCGGTGGCTTTGACATAGGTACCGATACCACCATTCCAGATCAGATCCACCGGCGAGCGCAGCATCGCACTGATCAGTTCATTCGGGGTCAGCTGGTCGGCCTCAATCGCGAATGCCTGTTTCATTTCCGGAGAGATTTTCACCGACTTGGCACGGCGGTCAAAAATGCCACCACCCTTGGAAATCAGGCTCAGGTTGTAATCGGCCCAGCTTGAGCGCGGCAGTTCAAACAGGCGCTTGCGCTCCTGGAAGCTGCTGCTGGCATCCGGCGTCGGGTCGACGAAGATGTGCATATGGTTGAAGGCACCCTTGAGGCAGATATGCTCGGACAGCAACATACCATTGCCGAACACGTCGCCCGCCATATCGCCGATGCCGATTACCGAGAAGTCTTCACTCTGGACGTCCACACCCATTTCGCGGAAGTGACGCTGCACCGATACCCAGGCACCACGCGCGGTGATGCCCATCTTCTTGTGGTCGTAACCGTTACTGCCACCGGAAGCAAAGGCATCACCCAGCCAGAAGTCATACTCGGCGGCGATACTGTTGGCGATATCGGAGAAGGTGGCCGTACCCTTGTCCGCGGCAACCACCAGGTAGGGATCGTCTTCATCGCGGCGCACAACCCGCGGCGGCGGGATCACCTCACCGTCCTTCAGGTTATCGGTCACATCCAGCAACGCGCGAATGAACGTCTTGTAGCAGTTGATTCCCGCCTCGATCATGGCTTCACGGCTGTTATCCGCTGGCGGTCTGCGCACAACGAAGCCGCCCTTGGCACCACTCGGCACGATCACGGCGTTCTTGACGTTCTGCGCCTTCACCAGGCCCAGCACTTCGGTACGGAAGTCTTCCAGGCGATCGGACCAGCGCAGTCCGCCGCGCGCCACCTTGCCGCCGCGCAGGTGCACACCCTCCACTTGCGGTGAGTACACAAAGATCTCGAACTCGGGGCGCGGCTCGGGAATGTTGGGGATCTCCCGAGGGCTGAATTTGATCGAGATGTAATCCTTCGGCTGGTCGTTTTCGTCCAGCTGGAAGAAATTGGTGCGCAGTGTCGCGCGGATCAGGTCGAGGTAACGACGGATGACCTGGTCTTCGTTCAGGTTGTCGACACCGTCCAGGCCATCGTGGATCTTGCTGATCAGGCGCTCGACCCGGGACTGGTCCTGGCGATCGGCAGAGTTGATGCGCGGATCAAACAGTGCACGGAACAGGGCAACCAGGTTGCGGGTGATCTCGACATGGTTGGCGAGTGTGGCAGCAATATAGGATTGGCTGGCGCTGAACTTGGTCTGCTTCAGGTAGCGCGCATAGGCGCGCAGCATGGTGACTTCCCGCCAGTTCAGGCGCGCGGCCAGTACCAGCCGGTTAAAGGAATCACTTTCCGCCACACCATCCCAGATCGCCGCAAACGCATCCTGGAACAGCGAACGCGAGGCCTGGGCATCAATGCGTGTTGGCAGGCCGAACTCCAGGCGGAACTCGTGCATCCACACATCTTGCTGTCCGCGCGGGCGAATGGTGTAGGGGAATTCACCCATTACCCGCAGCCCGAGGTTTTCCAGTACCGGAATCACATCAGACAGGGTCAGGCCGCTGCCCAGGTTGAACACCTTGAAGCGCAGGCTGCCCGGCTCGGCGCCAACGGGCTGGTAAAAGCTCATGGCGACGCGGTTGTCATTGCTCAACTCGGCGATTGAGGCGATGTCCTGCACTGCGATGCGCGGCTCGAAGTCCTCGCGGTAGCCCGCCGGAAACGCCTGGCCAAAGATGCTGCCCAGTCGGCTGCCCTCTTCTTCCCCATGGGTCTCGTTCAGGGACTTTTGGAATACATCTTCCCAGCTGCGGGTAATATCCACGATTTGCGCCTCCAGTCGCGCTACATCAAATTCCACGGGTTCGCTCGGGTCTACCCGGAATACAAAGTGCACCCGGGCCAGAATGGATTCAGAAAAATAGGTCGTAAAGTCGGAGTCTTTGGCGTCGATGGCGCGGGCGATGTGATCGCAGATCTTCTCACGCACATCACTGCTGAACTGATCCCGCGGCACGTAAACCAATGCTGACACAAACTTGCCGAACGGATCCTTGCGCATGAACAGACGCAGGCGGGCACGCTCGTTCATGCTGAGCACACCCAGGGTGGTATCGAACAACTCCTGAGTGCTGCTCTGGAACAGCTCATCCCGCGGGAAGGTATCGAGGATGCGCTTGAGGGCTTTGCCATCGTGGCCGGTGGGCGAAAGGCCACTCTGCTCCATCACGGAGGCCAGCTTGCGGCGGATGATTGGTATCTTGGATGGGCTCTCGGTGTAAACCGGGGAGGTATAGAGGCCCATAAACGCGGACTCGCCGATCAGCTCACCTTCGGCGTCGTAGCGTTTGATGCTCACATAGTCGGAATAGGCCGCGCGGTGCACCCGGGACTTTACTGACGACTTGGCGAAGGTCAGGAAGTTCGGGCCCTGGTAAAAGCGCTGCTTGCCTTCATTAAATGCATTTTCCGGCGTAGGCTCGGCGAGATCAGGCAGCTTCTTGAAAATCCCCAGCCGGCGGTTTTCCACCTCACACAGAACCTTCTTGTCGCCTTGCTGACAAAATTCATACTCGCGGTAGCCGAGGAAGGTAAAGTTGCCGTCGCGCATCCACTGCAGGAAGGCCGAAGCCTCTTCCAGGTTGGCTTCGTGCTCGGCGAACCCTGAATGCAGCTGGTCTTCCATGGCCGAGCAGGTATCCAGCATCGGCAGATAGTCGTCTACGACCAGCTCAACGTCACCCAGTACGTCTTTCAAAGCCCGGGACAACTCAGACAGGTTGGAAGAGGAGGTATCCAGGTTGATTTCCAGGAAGATCATCGCCTCGCTGGTAATGGAGGGGTCGTCCTGGCGCTCGCCTTCTTCCTTGCGGGCAGGCAGCAGCTTCTGCAGGTGGCCCTTCTCATCCCGCTGCAATTGCAACACTGTGCTCTTGATGGAATGGATAACGGTATTGCGGCGGTTGATTTCCATCCGCACGGAATCCACCAGGAAGGGCATATCACGCTGCAATACACACACCGCCGTATGGGAACACTCCCAGCCGTGATCCTCCAGTCGCGGGTTGAAAACCCGAACCTTGCGCTCGCCTGCATCCCTCTGCTGAATGAAATCCCAGCAGGTGTAGATGCAGCCATAGACATCCACCAGGCGCCGCCCCGTCAGGTCTTCCAACGGGTACTGGTTCAGGAACTGCTCGGCAAAGGCCACCACGGGCCCGGACTTATCACCCAGCTTGTCGCGAATCAGACTACTGACCTGCTCCAGCAACTCTTCCCGGCTATCGGTAATCACCGTCGCCATATTCACGTGTAACCTCCCATCGGCACGCAAAAGAATTTGCGTCTACGTTTTAACTGTCTTGTTTTATCTTGTGTCGTTCATGCTTGCCGGCAGCCGATTGTCGCAAGACGTTGGCGGTTCGGCTGATCCCTCGCGGCCTGCACCTGCCCGCCGACCGAAAGTGGCGATTGCTGGCACCTGAGCCACCCGTACCGCTCGAGGCAACCATGCCAACCAATAGAGTTGAACAAAGTGCCAGAACAGCGGTCAAATCAAACCGGCGGTTGCCTCTCGGCATACTGCCGCTAAAATCAACCTGGCCCGCCAAACTGCAACGAGTGACTATATATAAAGATCATAGATAGCACCCGGCTCGGGCAGCGTATTGAAACAGGAAATTGGCAAAAGAAGTGACGATATGGACACACGCCAGCAGATAAAAATTCTGAGTGATTGGCTGGAACAGCAGATTATTGGCCAAGCGACTCTGGTCAATCGAATTCTCATAGGTTTACTGGCCGATGGACACCTTCTGGTGGAGGGCGCTCCAGGGCTTGCCAAGACCAAAGCCATCAAGACGCTGGCCGACGGAATCGAGGGCGACTTTCACCGGGTTCAGTTCACCCCGGACCTCCTTCCCGCCGATATCACCGGCACCGACATCTACCGTCCCGAGACTGGCGAATTCCATTTCCAGCCCGGCCCGGTGTTTCACAACCTGATCCTGGCGGACGAAATCAACCGTGCGCCCGCCAAAGTGCAGTCTGCTCTTCTGGAAGCGATGGCCGAGCGCCAGGTCAGTGTCGGACGCAAAACCTACACCCTTCCGGATCTGTTCCTGGTGATGGCAACCCAGAACCCTATTGAACAGGAAGGCACCTACCCGCTTCCGGAGGCACAGCTTGACCGCTTCCTGATGCAGGTCAACATCCATTACCCGGATGCAGAGGCAGAGACACAAATCCTGAAGCTGGCGCGCGTGGAAGCCAGCCAGGGGGAAAGCCGCCCAACCAACATTGTCAGTCAGGAAACCCTCTTCGCCGCACGGCGGGAGATTCTCGACATGCAGATGGTCGAGGCTGTGGAGACCTATATCGTCCAGTTGATCATGGCCACCCGGGAGCCGGCGCGCTACTCGGCAGAACTGGCTTCCTGGCTCGATTTTGGCGCCAGCCCGCGGGCGACCATCGCCCTCGATCGCTGTGCCCGTGCCTACGCCTGGCTGGCCGGGCGGGATTACGTCACCCCGGACGACGTCATGGCGATTGCACCGGACGTGTTGCGCCACCGACTGCTCCTGAGTTTCGAGGCTGAAGCTGCAGGCGCCAGCGCGGATGAGGTCATCCGGCAGTTACTGCAACAGGTACCGGCTATCTGATGAGCGACGCCGGTAACCGGGCGAACCGCCCAGGTAATGACACCGGACACGTGTCCGGGCTGGAACCAGGTAATAAAAGACAGCGACGTGCACAAAGCGATCAACCATAGCGAACTCAACCTCCGCGGCGCCTATCCATCGGTGGCGCCGCTGGTGCGTCTGCGCCATATCGCCCGCCAACTAAAACTGTTCAAGCCGCGGGTTAATCGCAGCGATCAGGCCGGCAACCTGCTTACCCGCTACCGCGGGCGCGGAATGAATTTCGAGGAAGTGCGCAACTATCAGCCTGGCGATGACGTTCGCGCCATCGACTGGCGTGTGACTGCGCGCACAGGCAAAACCCACACCAAGCTGTATCAGGAAGAGCGTGAAAGGCCGGTGGTCATTCTGCTCGACCTCCGCTCACCCATGTTTTTTGGCAGCCAAAACGCATTCAAGTCAGTCGCCGCCTGCAGCATCGCCTCAGCCCTGAGCTGGGCCGGCCTGCAGCACGGCGACCGCATTGGCGCCCTGCTGTTTACGGATAACGATGTGGAAACCGTGCGGCCGCGCCGCAGTCACCACGCCGTTCTCGCCGCCATTCACGGCATGGTCGACGCTGCATCCAGCCTGGTGAGCCCCATCCCCAGCCATGGCAGCCAGTCGCTCGCAACCCTGCTGGAAGAGGCTAGACGCATTGCCCGCCCCGGCAGCGCCCTGTTCCTGATCAGCGACTGCCACGATCTCGACGAGCATTGCGAGCAGGCACTCTATCTGTTGACCCGGCACGCAGACCTTCAGGTGCTCCGGCTGACAGATCCCCTGGAACTGCAGCTGCCGGATCAGTCGCTGACCATCAGCGATGGCCAGCAGCGCACTTTCCTCGGCAAATCCAATAAGGGTATGCGCAACACCTTTGCCAGGCACCAGCAGCGGGTGCGTGAGCAGACTGCCCAGATGTGCCGCCGCCTGCGCTTGCCCCTTGTCGACTTCGACAGCACACAACCCGTAATCCCCACCCTGCTGAACACCTACGGCGACCGCCAGCCGTCTCCGACGCGGAGGGCGTTGTGATGCTGCCAAGCAGGCAACAGGCTCCTCAAACCAACCAGCCAAACCTGACGCCAGAAATGCAGGCACTGCTTGAGCAGCTGAAGGATATTCACGAGCCCGCGGCCGTCGGCTGGTGGCCCCCGGCACCCGGCTGGTGGCTACTGGCAGGCCTGGTACTGCTGGCAATTGCAGGCGCATTCACCCTCTTTTGGCGCGCGCGCCGGAAACGACTGCAAAACCGCTACCGGGCAGAGGGCATTGCTCTTTTGAATGCCATCGATACATCTTCCGCAGCCGCCGTCGAGGAAATCAACACAATCCTGAAGCGTGTCGCCGTCGTAACCTTTGGTCGCCGCGCCTGCGCGTCGTTGACCGGCCAGCGCTGGATTGATTTTCTCGAGGGCACCGCACGTCTGGATATGGACGCACCCGCCCGCCGCGCACTGCTGGAAGGCCTGTACCGTCACGGGGACAGCGACCCGAGCGGCGTACTTGCATTGCGCGACTTCGCGATAAACTGGGTGCAACAGCATCAGCTGCAGGGCAGCGAGACGCCCACATCAACGCCTGCGGAGGCCGTTCGTGTTTGAATTTGGCTTCCCGTGGGTATTTGTCCTGCTGCCGCTGCCACTGCTGGTGCGCTGGCTACTGCCCCGCAGCGAACCACTGAGCAGCGCATTGAAAGTGCCCTACTACCGCCAGTTGCCCCGCGCCAAAGGCTCATCACCGGCAAACCGGCTCAACCTTCTATTGCTATGGCTTATCTGGACCTTGCTGGTGGTCGCTGCCGCGCGCCCACAGTGGTTTGGCGAACCCATAACCCAGACAAGCAGTGCCCGCGACCTGCTGATAGCAGTGGACATTTCCGGCAGCATGGAAACCCCGGACATGATCCTCAATGGCAACCCCGCCATGCGCATCACTGCGGTGAAGCAGGTGGTTGGGGACTTCGTGTTACGACGCAAAGGCGACCGACTGGGCCTTGTGCTGTTTGGCACCCGCGCGTACCTGCAAGCGCCACTGACGTTCGACCGGGCAACCGTCGACACCCTGTTGAATGAGGCGCAAATCGGCTTCGCTGGTCAGGGCACAGCTATCGGCGATGCCATTGGCCTCTCCGTCAAAAGGCTAACCCAGCGCCCTGCGGAGCAACGCGTGTTGATTCTGCTCACCGATGGCGCCAACACCGCAGGGGAAGTCAGCCCACTGAAAGCCGCTGAACTCGCCAAGCAGGCCGGTGTTACGGTCTACACCATTGGCGTAGGCGCGGAAGAAATGGTTCAACCCGGCCTGCTCGGTTCGCGCTTTGGCGCGCGCCGGGTCAACCCGTCCCGCGACCTCGACAGCGAAACCCTGCAGGCAATTGCCGATAAAACCGGCGGGCAGTATTTCCGCGCACACAACCCTCAGGAACTCGCCAGTATTTATACCGAACTGGATCGGCTGGAACCGGTGGAACAGGATGCGGAAACCTACCGACCTCTCAAGTCTCTGTACATCTGGCCTCTGGCCGTGGCCCTGCTTTTGGCCGCGCTCTGGGGCCTGGCGCCCCTGGCCATGGGATGGCTGGCCACGAGATCCAACCATTCACCCAAATCCCCGCTTCCCGCACAGGGAGGACAGCACCAATGAGTCCTTCTGATATTGCCGAATTCCACTTCTTGCGGCCCCACCTTCTGTGGTTGATTCTGCCCACGGCCGCGGCATGCTGGGCACTCGCGCGCACAATTCTCGCCAGCGGCGGGCTGCAGAAAGTGATTGACCCCGACCTGCTTCCGCACCTCTTGATGCGCGGTGGTGAAAAGCGCCCCTGGCTGTTCGCGCTTATTTTTGCCCTGCTCACGCTGATTATTGTCGCCCTCGCGGGCCCCACCTGGCGCAAATTACCCTCACCGGTGTATAGCAACCAGGATGCCCTGGTGATCCTTCTAGATCTTTCACCGTCCATGATGGCCACGGATTTGTCGCCCAACCGGCTGACCCGTGCACGCCTGAAGGTTCTGGACATCCTGAAACAGCGCAAGGACGGCCTTACTGCACTGGTTGCCTATGCCGGTGAGGCCCATGTGGTGGCCCCCCTTACCGACGATACGGCAACCGTCGCCAACCTTGTGCCTCCCCTGTCACCGCGGATCATGCCGGTGCCCGGAAGCAATATCGAAATGGCTGTGGAAACGGGCATACGCCTGATTCAGGATGGCGCCAATGGCAATGGTCAGCTGCTCGCCGTCACCGATGGCATCGACAAAGACGCGATTGGCACCATCAAAAGCGACCTCCGCAGTAGCGGCGTTCAGCTGTCGATTCTCGCCGTTGGCAGCGGCGAGGGCAGCCCCATTCCCAAGACCAACGGCAGTGGCTTTGTAACCGACGATGCGGGCGCAATTGTCATCGCAGGTTTTGATCGCCGTGCGCTGTCGAGTCTGGCAGAAAGCACTGGTGGGCATTTCGCGCAAATATCCGTTGATGACAGTGATATTGCCCGACTGATCCCAGAAGAATCCCCCCCAGAGCGGGCCGAACTCACCGAGCGGCAGTTTGACCAGTGGCGAGAAGAAGGCCCCTGGCTGGTACTCCTCATACTGCCGTTTGCCCTGCTGCTATTCCGCCGCGGAACCCTCGCCTGCAGCCTACCCCTGCTCTTCCTGGTGCCTGCGCCAAACAGTAACGCGGACACCTGGCAGGATCTCTGGAAGACACCGGATCAACAGGCCGAAGAATTACTGCTCAATGGCAAGCCGAAAGAAGCCGCCGAGTTGTTTGACAATACGCAGTGGCAAGGCACTGCAAATTATCGTGCTGGCGAATTTGATGCGGCGGCTAAGGATTTTGCACAGAGCGCGAAACCCCAGGGCCTCTATAATCTCGGCAACAGCCTGACCCAGCAAGGTCGCTTCGACGACGCCATCAAGGCATACGATGAAGCACTCAAGCAAAACCCGCAATTCGCAGACGCCAAGCACAACCGCGAAATTGCTGAGAAGCTGAAAGAGCTACAGGAACAGCAGCAACAGCAAAATCAGCAGCAAGGCGATCAACAGTCACAGCAAGAGAAAAAACAGGGACAGGACAACCAGCAGCCAAACCAGGACGGCTCACAACAGCAATCCCAGCAGAGCCAGGAAGACGGCCAGCAGAACAACCAGCGACCGGATCAAGCTGGCAACGATCAGGAGCAGTCCTCGCAACAGCAGGAAGACGCCGAAGAAGATCAGCAAAAGCCTGGACAGCAACGAGGTGACGAAGGGGAGCAGCAGAAGGAGCAAAACGCCCAAGCCGGCGAGCCCAAGGAAAGCCCCCTGGACCCCGAGACCCAGCAAGCCCTGGATCAATGGCTGCGCCAGATACCCGATGACCCTGCTGGGCTTATGCGCGAAAAATTCAAATATGAAAGCCTGCAACGCCGGCGCGCGTACCGCGCCGGAGAGTGGCAGCCCCCGGAGAATGGAGCTACCCAACGATGGTAAGCGGAGCACCCCGTAAGTTGTACATCTCAGGACTTTTCAAAACGTTGCTGTTGATAGCAGTCACCTTGAGCACATTCTTGTTTGCTCAATTAGCTGCAGCGCAGGAATTGACCGCGACGGTAGACCGAAACGAGCTCGCGGTAAATGAGACCTTCACGCTTACCCTCCGCTACAGCGGCGCGCAAAGCGGTGGTCAACCCGACTTTGACCTGCTGGAACAGGACTTTGAAGTCCTCTCCCGCCAGCAGTCCAACCAGTACCGGGTCTTCAACGGTCGCGCCGAAAGTTTTGTGGAGTGGACGGTGATTCTCGCCCCGCTCAAGGAAGGTAAACTGTTCGTGCCATCACTGCACCTGCACGGGCAGGTTTCCGATGCTATTCCAATCACTGTTAACCAGGCCGGCCAATCACCGAGCGGAAACAACCGGCAGGCTTTTCTGGAAGTAGAGCTCGACAAAGACAAGCTCTATGTACAGGAACAGCTCCTCGTCAAAGTTCGCCTGTATACCACTGTCGGCCTCCACGACATCGCCGCAGACCCGCTGCAGATTCCCGACGCGCATATTGAAAAAGTGGATGAGCAACGCTATGAGCAACAGATCAATGGCGTCGGGCATGCGGTATACGAGCTGACGTATGCGGTGTTCCCGGAAAGTTCGGGCGAACTGCAAATCCCACCGCTCAACTATATCGCCGTCACCGGGCGACGAGACCCGTTTTCACTATTCAACCGCAATGCGCAGCGTATCCGCCTGCGCTCGGAAGCCAAGAGCGTTCAGGTGGAACCCAAACCAGACAGCTACAGCGGCACCCATTGGCTGCCGGCAGCCAGCCTTGGGCTGGTTCAAAGCTGGAGCAAGGATCCCGAGGAATTTAAGGTAGGCGAACCGATCACGCGTATCATCACTTTGCGTGCCGAAGGCCTGCGCGCCGCCCAGTTGCCGCCCTTGCCAAAGCTGAATGTCGAAGGCCTTAAAACCTATCCTGACCAGCCACAGCAGGAAGACAGCCCGGGCACCAACGGAATCATCGGTAGCCGTATAGAAACCACGGCTATTGTTGCGACCAAGCCAGGCGACTACCAGCTCCCGCCGATCACGATCACCTGGTGGGACAGTAAGACGGGGCAACAGAGGGCTACGCAACTGCCGGCATTCAGATTCAAAGTAAAGGGAGCGCCGATTATAGAATCTACGACGCCTGGCACGTCATCTCCCCCTCTACATACCACGCCTATTGTCACAGAGGTCGAACCTGGCTTCTGGCAAAAAATTGCGCTAATCGCAATAGCGTCACACTTGCTATGGATCATTTACTTTTTTTACACGAAGCAAAACAAAAGTGCGGAACCATTAAGGGAAACACGCAGAAATAGCTCAATTCAAGCAGAGTCTCAGAAGTTGATCGAGGCGGCAAAATCGGGCGAACCTCAAGAAATTCAAGTTGCCCTACGTCACTGGATTGCGCTCCGCTGGCCTGCGCTCAGACATCAAAGCCCCGACTGTGCAGTGCAGCAGCTTGGAATATCGGATCTGTCCCAGGCCTTTGACATATTGAATGATGCAATTTACAAGGTTCCGCCGAAGCCAATGAATCGACAGCAGCTGCAGATCCTGATTCACAGATTGACCCGTATTGAACAAGAGTCATCGCCGAAACACGGCGCACTGCCAGGATTGTTTAGTGGATGATTCAAAGCCAGTATTCGGGGCAGGCATTTAGCGTCAGCTAAACTGCTAAAGCAGTGAGTTCATCAGCTCCAGAGTCTGCTCCGCGGCACGATCCCAACTAAATTGTTTTGCTCGATCCAGAGCCAGGCTTTGCAGATTCCTGACGCGAGCAGTATTGCCTGTTAACTCAGCGAGGCACCTGGCCATTCCATCAACGCACTCCGGATCCACCAATACACCAGCGTCGCCAGCAACTTCCTGCATCGCGCCACGACTCGAAGTCATTACTGGCGTCCCTTGGCTGAATGCTTCAACTATCGGCAATCCGAAGCCTTCATAAAGTGACGGCAACAACAGCGCCCGGGCATTTCTATACAAACTAGGCAATTGATTATCTTCGACATATCCGAGCACTTCGACATGATCGGTAATGCCCAACACACGCAGCTTATCCTCCAGCTCTGGCAGCCCCCAGCCGCTGCCACCACAGATTTTCAAGGGTAATGGCTCCGCCACAAGTCTTAGATACCGTGAATACGCCTCAAGCAAACGGAATAAATTTTTGCGCGGCTCAATAGTACCGACAAACAGGAAGTAATTGCCCTCGGGCCTGCGCCCCTCAAAAATCGGTAAAAACGGCGCCTCATAGATTGTCCGCAAGCGTCCGGCTGCGACAGGAAAATGTTGCGCCACATCTGTCGCGGTGGCATCGGACACAGCGATGACAGCACTTGCAGCCCTGATAGACGGAGGCATAAGCACCCTTTCCAGCCAATGTCCAAAACGCGACATTGTCTCCGGGTAAAGCTTCCAAACCAGGTCATGAATAGTAACAACCTGTGGAACGGCCGAACTTATAAGTAGAGGCAAGTGGTGCCTGGGAGACCAGTAAAGATCCACCTGATCCTGACGAGACCACCTGGGAAACTGGAGCTGGGCATATATCGAACCAAATTTCGCAGCCTTTAGACGTCCAGTTCGAACCTGGACATTAGTCCTTGTGCCGTAATCCAGCTTGAGCGGCCGATCACTGTACAAAAACCATTCATGTTCAGAATCCAACAAGCGATCGAGAACCGCCTGCGTGTAACGCCCAATGCCGGTTGTAGGGATCGACAATGGACGCGCGTCAACAGCTATACGCGCCATCAGTTTGTTTCACGTCGCTCTGAAAGTACGGACTCGTAAAGTCGGGCGTAAGCCGTCGCCATGCGCTCTCCGGTGAATAGGCGTTCATAACGCTGTCGGCCTTTATGCCCCATCAACACAGCCTTTTCAGGGTTGTGCCAAAGAGTACTCATCGCATCGCGCAAAGAATCCGGGTCTGCAGGCGGCACCACGTAGCCCGTTTCCTCATGCTGGTTTACATAGCTCGTCCCCGTACCAATTTCGCAGGAAATGAGTGGCTTCCCGCACATTAACCCCTCTAACAAGGTCACACCAAATGCCTCTGAACGGATGTGGGACGGGAATACAGTGGCGCGACAGAGCTGAAATAGAGCCATCTTTTCTACCTCATCGACAAAACCCGCAAATATCACGTTATCAATGCCCAGATCGACGGCCAAAGCCTTTAGACGAGCCTCCTCAGGCCCTGAGCCGGCAATAACGATCCTATAGGGCTGGCCTAAAGCGGCACGGACCAGAAACTCCAACCCTTTGTAATAGCGCAACACCCCGACAAACAGCATGAAATCTCTACCAAACCTCTCTTCTACCGAAGCAAGCGCTTCGTCAGAAGGGCGAGGGTAACCTGACTCGGAAATACCCAGCGGTATCACCTCTGTCTTGTGGCGGTAGTCCTTCAGTATTTCGCTACTTTCTACATAATTTTGGGACGTCGCGACGATTCTGTCTGCCCGGGCAAAAAAGCGCTTCATCAGCGGGCGATACAGCGCTCCCAGAAAACGCTGGCGGACAACATCGGAATGGTACGTAATCACAAGTGGGCGCGAAGACCCTGCAAGCAGGTATACGAGGTCACCAAATGGCCAAGGGAAATGGAAATGCAACAGGTCTGGTGATTTTTTGTTCAGCAATCGAAGCATTCCGGGCCCTACGCAGCAAGATGCCAAGGAGAACCAGCGCTTGGCTGAACTATATGCTACGCCACCGAAATGCCCCTCCCCGACCGACGAGCTCGCCAAGGTCAGCACTTCCCCCCCTGTCAGCCGAGCGACCTCCAAGATGACCTGCTCGACCCCACCCTGTGATTCAGGAAAAAAAGTGCGGTAGCACTGAAGAATTTTGACAGGTTTATTCAACACAGAACCCCAAGCAATCAAACTCTATTGTCAATCACACAAGTCACAATTAGTACCAACTCGAGTGTGACCAGCCAGCCGAGCTTTCCGTAGGGTACTGTTTTTAAACAAAATCTTGTATATTCGCCGGCTTGCGGAGGTTATCAACGGGGGGAGGCTGTGGCAATCCCGTATTGTCCCTGCGCCACATCACCCTCTATTTAATCATCGCGTCACAACTTACGTGAAATAACCCCAAAAGCAAAGAAGGCTCCCAACTGACGATGTTACGCAACTACCTGAGCATCATATGGGTACGTGGAATAGGTGCACTCAAGGCCGACGCCGAAAACTCCTATTTGGGAACCCTCTGGTGGATCCTCGAACCATTACTCCTAACTGGATTATTTTACATTACCTTCGCCACAGGATTGAGGGGTGGAGGCCATGGAGTTGAGTTCTTCTATTTTTTGATTTGCGCACTACTCCCATTCAAGTGGGCGGCTTCCTCGATCACTGGCGCCAGCACGTCAATCACCTCGAATAAAGGTATTCTCGAGCAGTTTTATTTGCCCAAATGGATTTTTCCAACAGCAGTCAACTTGTCAATGCTGCTAAGATTCCTGCTTGTGTTGCCACTAATTACCGGAATACTGCTGTTCGGCGGCTACTCCCCGAGTATTACATGGGCCTGTGTCTTAGTCGTGATGACATGCCAACTCATAGTAAACCTTGGCATTAGTTACCTGACCGCAGCCCTGGTGCCCCTTGTTCCAGATCTGAAGTATCTCGTAAGCCTGGGGGTCACCGTAATACTGTTTACATCCGGTATTTTCTTTGACATAAACAGCCGCGAAGAAACGACACAAAATCTTTTACGGCTGAACCCATACGTAGATATTTTCGACGCATATCGCTCAGTGCTGCTTCATGACATCCCAGTTACCTTTGGAGGGCTCGCCTACCCCCTCTTTTTCGGCCTAATCTGTTTTACGATCGGCTTTTCCATCCTCCGCGTATTTGACAAGTATTACCCGAGGGTCATGGTATGAATGAGGTTATGCTGTCTTTTAGCGACGTTGGTGTGGCATTTCGTCGACGACTAAACCCACTTTCCAAAAAAGAACCGGTGTTGAAAGGCATCTCATTCGAACTTTTCCGTGGAGAATCACTTGGTGTAATTGGGCGAAACGGGGCTGGCAAATCAACGCTTTTAAAGCTACTGGGCGATATAATCAAACCCGACACAGGGACAATCACCCGAAGTCCGAAAGTAAAGTCACAATTACTGTCACTCAATCTCGGATTCAACAAGAATCTCAGCGGTTATGACAACACCATTATGGCCCTTGTCACGCAAGGAAAATCGATCACCCAAGCAAAAAGCATGGCTGCTGACGTGGCCAAATTCGGCGGTGTTGAGCACCTGCTGCACCAGCCAGTAGGCACATATTCGTCTGGAGAGCGCACGAGGCTGGGTTTTTCTATCGCAATCAATACTTCACCAGATATTCTATTACTTGATGAGGTACTTGGTGTCGGAGACAAGCAATTTAAAAAACGTTCAGCCGACGAACTGAAAAAACGTGTCACTTCCGATCAAACGGTAGTGTTGGTATCGCACTCAATCAACACGCTTAAGAACCTATGTGACCGAGTATTATGGATTGAGAAAGGGCACGTAAAAATGCTCGCACCAACTGCAGAGGTAATAGAAAAGTACACCTCTGAAAGTGAAACCACATGAAATTAATTCTACACATTGGCTCAGACAAAACTGGAACGACTGCGATCCAATCAATCTTGAGCAACAACAGACAGATATTATCCGATTTGGGTGTGTGCTATCCCAACCTGACTAAAGCAACCCATCACGAAGAGCTTGCTCATGAGATTATCCGCGGCCAACAAGGATTGGCCTGGAAAGCGTTAAGAGAAATTCTAAAGCAAGATCACAAGTACGTAATCCTAAGCTCGGAAATGCTCTGTACGCTTAACAACAAGCACATCAGAGTGTTGAAAGAGTGGCTGGGCAATATCGACACTACTATTATTGCCTATATTCGCAGATCCGATGAATATCTGGAATCAGGGATTAAGCAACGCTTAAAAGGCCTCCAATCCAAAGAAGATTTTTCCCGATTCTACCTCAAGTATAAGTGGATCCCGGCAATTTTTTGCCCTCAAGTCTACGCATCCGCATTTAAATCACGTTTTATATTTAATTGGCTCAAGGTATTCAGGAAAGATCAGATTCGGGTTCGCCCGTATAACAATACGCAGTGGAAGGAAAACAACATATTCCAGGATTTCCTACATACTGCGGGTCTGGAAAATTACTCTGAACACTTAAAAGGTATTTCCCAGAAGAAGAATGTCACCCCCGACATATATACTATATACGGAGTAGCCTTGTTCAACAATTCATCCCGCCCGACCGTAAAAACAAAATTTTCTGAAACCATCATCAACAAGTACCCGAGTGAAAATCACTTAATAAGCAGCTATGCCAAAAGGTATCTCGCATTAAAAATATCCCAGTTGTACGCTAAAAGGCTCTTTAAGGATTTCAATGTAAAACTGCCAGTGAACGAGATAGCCAAGGAAAGCCACAGGCCAAGCATGAGCTCAATAATCAATATTGGGCAATCCCGACTCATTGAGTTCGCAATAACGCAGCAAAAACAGATTAATCAGCTGAAGAAAAGGAAAACATAGCTCTGGCTACAACACCCACCCATTAAACACAAGTCATGCCTCAAACCGATATGAAAATAGCCAAGAGTAACCGAGGAAAAATACTGTTCTGCACAATGCAGTACGGAGCCGGCTATGCTCAAGGAACTGAGAAGTACCTGAAGAATCTCACTTCCGAGCTAACAAAAATGGGATACGAGTGCATAATTGCGGCAGGGAATCCAAAAAATAGATCAACGTCAATCAAACACAATAAAGATAGCGAAATTCCACACATAGAGCTCCCTACATACGGATGGACAACCCTGCTAGGGGGCAATATCAGTAGTTACGAGCAGTTACTAAAGGAAGTCGCACCTGATTTTGTTCATATGGCCAATCCAGCTCATATTGGTATAAATGTTCTGGAGGCCGCAAGAAAACTTAAAATCCCATACTTTATAACAGCCACCGATTTCTGGTGGATGTGCCCTAAGCACACCCTAACCTTACCCACCCTTTCTTTTTGTAATGGCTTTCGGGACTCTGAAAGCTGCCGCAACTGTATAGTCCAAACTCACCCAAACAAGGCAGTGAAGAAAATGTTTTCGGCTCGCCCAACAAGAGCAATAAGTACTATAGGGTTGCGATTGGTAAATCATCTTCGAGGTTATGCACCTAGCCATTGGGAAAATAGAAATCGAATTCTCTATTCGGTTCTCTCAAGTGCAAAATGTGTGATCTGCCTATCCCGAACTGGACAGAAAAAGCTCACTGATTTCTTCAATCTGAAGAACACTATATATCTACCAGCGGGTCTATCAAGCGACTGGTTCCAGGAGAAAGATACAAAAGAGCGCAGAAGTAAACATGTCTTAGGCTATCTAGGAGCAATCGCACCACACAAGGGGCTGCACACGTTGACTGCCGCGATCCGATCACTCCCGAAAGAAGTTGAACTTGTCGTGGCCGGGCCGATCGCAGATAAAGAGTACTTCAGGGACTCAATACGCGGCATCGACAACTTAAGATATGTAGGCGCAATAAACGAGAAAAGTGCAGTCAAATTCATGGACTCCCTGGATCTACTGGTGTTACCCAGTAACAGCCCGGAAAACCAGCCCCAGGTATTGCTGGAAGCAATCGCACGTAAAATACCGGTGGTATCGAGTTCCACACCGGGATGCGCGGAAATATTAAACGAAAGCTCACTGTTTACGACGAATGACAGCTCACGCCTGGCCGAGCGAATATTGAAATTCCTGGATCACCCAGAATACTTTTTCCACACTTCTAAAGTTTTATCTGTTGAAGAAATGGCCCGCGAGACAACAGAGCTTTACTTAGCTCGGCATACCGCCACCTAAAAATCAGCGGCAAGTTCAAAGTCATGAAAAAAATACTAATTTATGAGGCGATGCCGGACATTGAGCGCGCCAAAGTAATAGTTAACCTGGCGCTAAAAGAGATAGGTGATGGAAATGAAGTCCTCATATTTGTTGAGGAGGAAGTTCAACTATTAAGCCGCAATGGGTTGAACACGCCACACACAATATCTTGCAAAAATATAATAAAGTCGATTATTGCCCCAACGGGAATACCGTTCTATGTGTTGCCAAAACTGAAAAAAGCCAGGGTTGTTTTTCCGAAAGACCCTGAATCAATCATGAAGTCGATCCGTGAACACCGAAATCGAGCAACGATACCACTACTCAAGGCCTACAATCCGGATGAAGTCCATGTTTGGAATGGACTGGCTCACTTTCAACAAGATTTCATTCAAACAGTTAGGTCGGCAAACCCAAATCAGTCTTTCGTATTCATGGAAGCAGGATGGTACCCACAAAAAGCCCATTATTACCAGGATCCTAACGGCGTTAACGGCGCCAGCTCCATATCAGAGACCAGCCCTCCCCCACTAAGCTCCGATGAAAGCCAGGAGGTAAAAAAATGGAAAGCCGAATTCAGGAAGAAAAATGGCGATCACAAAATAAAGAATAAAGAATATATCTTTATTCCTCTTCAATTAGAAACCGACACCAACATAGCACTGTTTTCGCCATTTAAAACCATGCGTGAATTGCTTGTCTGGGTGATAAGTAACACAACGAAAGCAACGCAAATAGTAGTTCGACCACACCCACTTGACGATCAGATTGATTACCATCAAATCGCTAACTTGAGCGACCGGATAAGCATAGATACGACAAGCGATCTGCACAAACTTCTTGCAGAGTGCAAACTGGTAATTGGAGTAAATAGCACCGTACTTCTAGAAGCATTGATATACCATAAACCGGTAGTAGCTCTGGGCCGCGGTGTATTCAGTTCATCACCGGCTATTTATAAGCACGATATAAACTATAGGTTAGATATAGAAAAATTACATTTCAATGAGGAACGGGCAGATGAACTAATCAGCCTTCTATTAGCCCGCCAAGCCCCTCTCCCAAGTATGCAGCTCTCAACCATCGCCCCTCGGACAATAAGGTCTTCTTTGAGCCGCGAGCTTACGACCCAATACGGGAAAGTGGATCAAAAAATTGCCCAGACCTTAATCAAACTGAAACAATTTATTCTCACCAAATAAACAAAATTGTAATCTTAAATCGCGAAAATGTTTCTACTGAGATCAAAAAGAAGCCTTAACCTCTGAGTTAATTGGCAAAATTTCTTTGATCAAAAATGCAATCAAGGCTTTTAATCCAAAGCCTGAATGGTAGAGGGCGTGACGCGACACATGGAACTGACTCAAGTATTTCCTGATAGCAGAGCAGAAAAGGCAAAGGGACCAGCCTCAGCCTCAGCCTCACCCGCCCCCGACCTAAACAATAAGACCTTTAAAATTAACCATGTAATGTCTAGCGACATTCATAGCGGAATATTTTCCGCAATCCTAGGTTACTTTGAAGAATACCTACCAGAAAACTATACCCAAGTGGTCTCTAAAGAACCGCTGCCAAACTGCGATGTGTACCATTTCCACCGACCACAGTTGGCACAACATATCCCCAAGAACTCTCTTTGTACCGTCCATCATGACCTGAAGGATCAGGACAAGTGGCTATCAATTGATAAATTCATCCAAGCTTACCAATTGTGCTCACGCGTTGTATGCATAAACAAAACACAGCAAAGAACTTTAAATGATCAATTTGAAATACGTAACACAACCGTAATCCCTCACGGAGTAAACAAGGGAATATTTTCCAAGCCTATCCACAAACCAAACTCCAACATAAAAACATGTTTAGGACTAATATCTAAAAGATATGCCAGAGGCGTGAAAGGCGAATTTAGACTGTATGAAATCGCCAAACGGTTAAACCCGAGCGAATTTAGTTTTTTTCTTGTTGGAGAACAACGCTATCTAGACGCAAAGAAATTGGCGAATCTTGGCTTTGATGTTCAATGTTTCGAGGACATGCCCTACAGCTTGATCCCTCAAGTATACAATCGGATAGATGCGCTATTGATATTATCGAATTTTGAGGGTGGGCCCGCAAACATACCGGAGGCAATTTACTCAAAGACACCTATCATTTCGACACCTGTCGGCATGTCGATTGACGTTCTAAATCCAGAAAAATTGGAGAATGGTTTTTTTCTGGATGACGACTTCGATTCCGCCGCCGACCAAATTTCGGCATTCAGAAAAAAAACCAAAAGTTTCTCTTTTACCAATGTCCCGGACTGGGCACAAATTATAAAAATGTATCAACTTGAATATGAACGGATATTAGAAATATGAACTATGAAATCCTAATTTCAGACTCTCTTCATATTCACGAAAAAAATTTTAAACCTGTATTTGAGCACTTCAAGAGATCAAACATTTCATTCAACACTTACTCAAAAAACAACAATCACCGAAATGAATCGATAGACAAATGCATCAGTGGCGATTCGGAAACCAGTCTAACTATTCGGACACATTCAAAGCGTTTCAACAGAATGGATGATGATGCGTTCTTTAACTATACTCATAGAGGGTTAAGGATATTAACGGTTGTTGAGCTTGAGATCTTAAACAACCTAATCTCCGAAGGGAATTTTCATTATCAATTCTATTCACAACGCGAATTTTTCGATTACTGCTTATCGCACCATAGAAAAAAACTCAAAAGCGCATATGCTCTGGCGGTATTCTGGGTTGACAGGTGGTTCGAAGAGCTAAATACAAAAAATTATCGCTACGCACTGGTATTCTCGGGTTCAACGATATCCGCATTCTCGCTATTAAAGACGTGTCAGTTTTTTGCCACAGAACCGCTGATTTTGGAAACATTTTTCACCGGGCGGCATTTTTACATAGAAAACAGATATACACCTATACCTAACAATTCCGAAATAAAATACATTTGCCCTGAGTATACCATTGAGTATGACACTATTCGCTGGAGAAGGACGAATGAAGCGATAAGGAAAACTGGCGTCAACAACAAAAATGTGAAGCAAAGTAAACAAGGAGATAAATTCCAGTTCGAACCAGGATTTCTTCTCTTGCTTTGCCAAGTATCCAACGACTACTCAATTATCAACCAGAGATACCCCAAAAGATCTACAGTTGATGTATACAAAAAGTTAATCGATAAAATTATAAATGAGACATCCTATAATTTAGTGATTAAAACTCACCCCTGGGAGCGCAACAACTTAAAATATACTGAATACAACACTTACAGTATTCTCTCTATTTACAAATTAGAACTTCCGAAATCCGCGCAAATGAGAATTCACATTGTCGAGGATTGTAATATTGTACAGCTCATAGAAAAGTCAGAGACAGCGCTAGGCATCTGCTCACAGTCACTACTGGAAGCATGCTTCTATGGAAAGAAGCCAATTGTTGTAAATAACGCTTTTTTCTCCGGCAAGGGATTCACATATGACATGCCTGAAATAAATCACATACCAGAATTGGTAAACGATGAAAAGTTTACTGGCTTAATCTCATTAGATGAATATAAGAGTTTCATGAATTTTATTAACCAGACATTACATGAACACCTAGTTGAATCGGATCATTATTCCGAGGCCAAGCTATCTAGAATCTTCATGGGGTGTAGAAGCAGCGCAAGATCTCATTACCCTATCAACAAGGAGGAGAAGTTTAGTTATTTAAGTCAATCCAGCTTTTGGAAAAGAAATGTCTTGAAGCTAATAGAAAACCCAAAGCAGGTGTTTGCTGACGTAAAGAACATATCCAGATCTTTGATACCCGGGTTTAGAAACTAAAACCGAGATTGGAAGAAAAAATGAAGAAAAGATTCCACATATCATGCTGCGGCCGTAGTGGCAGCAAATACATAGCACAAGCATTACGCAGTATGGGCTTCTCGGTACTTCATGAAATGGGTGACGATTGGCCTTACCCAAAGGAATATGGAATAAAATATATAGCGCAGAACCCTAGAATGTTCCGGAACTTTGACACAATTGTCGGATGGAAGTGGTCAATTTTAACTCCGAGATATTCAGAATCATTCCCAATCCAATTTCACATGGTTCGAAACCCAATTTCTGCCATTGAATCTGCAACGACTCATTCAGATGCTTTGTTTAATCAGGTTGAGAGACACTTGGGAAAACCAAACTTTCTGTCCTCTTTCGATGACGAGGAGAACATCCGGTTGGGTCGCGCGGTAAACTATTGGATCAGCTATAATCAGAGGTTTTCTGCTGGAAAGCCAATTTTGCGCATCGAAGACTTTTCCAAGGAGGGAAGAAGCTTAGAAAAATTTTGCGAGATCCTAAATCTACCGACCAGTATTGGTTTACTCTTAGAGCATTTACCTAAAGATCTCAACACAAGAAAAATGGCAAATAGAAGGGTGGGTTTGAATTGGAGAAAACTGCATGAAACTTTCCCACAACAAGCGGAAAAAATATTAAGCATGGGGATACAATATGGCTACGAGATACAGACTGAAGCAGTTTAGCAAAGAACCTCCCGTCTTACGTTAATCTAGCATTACCATTAATTTCTGTGTTAATGCTTATCCTCGCGGTCTCTTAGCACTATCGAAATTCGAGGAGTAAAGCAAACACCAAAAGCTTTGCCACCAAAAAAACTAATTGTTATTAATCCTCATAGAAAATACTTTAAAAACGTATCTGGGGGAGGCAATCGGAACCGGCGTTAAACACTCAATTCAAACTATTTCAAACGTTGCCTGCTCCCCCCAATGCGCGATCTTTAGAAAAACACTATATATCAGAGCAATTTAAAAGCTGACGCACTTCCCCAAGTTGCTCTAACGTTTACATTTTAATCCAGTAGCACGCAGGGTCTTTCTGGATTTCTTCAATATCGGATCTGTATTTTTCTACCAGCCTCCGCCTTTGCGAATCAGTAAATGGATTAAATTCCGTTTTTTCCGTTTCCTGCTCATGGGCATCCAAAAAACGAACCAGAGCTTTCGTTTGACTCTTAGAGTAATTGTTCGAAAACTCATTTATTAATTCATAGGCTTCCAAGCTAAGCTTAGCGCGCCTCACAGCGGGCGAAAGTTTCGCAGGCTCCAGAGGAATTGATACCCCAAACCATCGTTTAAAATATTCTTCCTCATTATTTATAAAATACGAGAAATCATTACAGTAGATATTTGATTGAGGAAAGGCCGCTTTCACATCTGCAACAAGCTGTAGCCAACCGTGATTATCCAGATCAATTCCATTTATATAATTATCAAATGTTTGGAAATGGAAATGACGCAAACTCTCTGAGTACCTAGAAATGAGGTATGTAGCGTATTCTCTCAGGGTGAGATATAGTGAAACATTGATGCCATCAAAAATAGAAGCCAAAAGCTCCAATCGAGCGCGAGCATTAGGATACAACTTCCCGCCGACAGGCTTTCTCGTGTCACCTAAAATATTTTCGTCAGAGAGGATTAATAGTTTGCCATCCAAATGTGGCTCAAGAAACTGCCATACTTCGCTTTTAGAAAACTTTTCCTCTGTTAGTTTTGAAGTGACATTTTCCCGTAAAGATGAAAGTTTTACGTATGAAATATTATCCTTTTTCAATCGCGCTTTGCTATTGAGAAGACGTGACTGGAGGTAGGTGGTAGCCGTCTTGTGCACACCTAAATGAACAATAATTTCTGGCTTATCTTGCATCTTGTACTATCCAACAGCAAAAAAGGGTTAGCAAAAGGTTAATCGGTTATTTCAGGTTACTTTCCCGCCTGGTCATTTCTAGGACAACTTCTCTAAAAAGGATGTCAGGCTGTAATTTTTCCCAGCTCTCGTGTTCATAACCCACTTCAGGTGTATTGACGTCCGAAATTTTAAACTTGGTCATAGATGGCCAAGAAAGATCTTCACTTGATTCCAAGCCCACGTAAATAACATCCTTATATCTATTCCTGGCAACTTGTAAATCTGACAGCTGTGCAACAAGAACATGCAACTTCAATCCCAGCGCAGCCGCCTCCGTCGCCACCGCTGAAATATCTGCCAACACAAATTCATATTCGGCTAAATTTAAAACGTTTACTTCTCTGATTATAATTGACGCAGGTAGCCTTTTCGTGAGTTTTGAGCTTTGAAATCGCCTCGCGATGTTTGACCCACTTTGAAGCTCAACTTCAATAGCAATACCGTCATCACCAAATCGGTTGTATAAAGCCATTATTAGGTCATTCAAATAAACGACGTAATTTCGGTTTTTTATCGCAGTTGATGGGTGGGGCCGTATAACCACAACCTGGATATCATTCTTTTCAACCAAATCAAGAAAATACTGCTGAGTCTTACCAAAAGGTAAACTTGAATATTCTTGTTCAGGCATTCCGCCCTCCCAAGTTGGTGCATATATTAAAGAACCGGGCCGACCGTCACGTTCTCTACGGGGCATGTACGGCATCCCAATCTGAATACATCGACTAGCCACGTCAGACTGTGAGAGTATAGAACTTAAAACCAGTTTTTCTTTCGCACGCGGCCCTGCCACACCGATGTAATCATACATCCTCAACATAGGGTGCTCACACGCACCTTTCTCACTTTGTCCATGGCCTAAAAACACGTGTAGCGGAGTGCGGTTAACCATTAGAAGGCTATTTGAGGCAGAATTAAACACATAGAATATGTGCGATACGTTTTTTAAATCCAGCTCAGTAAATGAATTGATCGCGAGGTAGGGGATACCCAGTTTATCTAGTGAAGTCGTTACTTTTCGCAGGCTTTTGGCATATTTCACAATAACGACGCCTACTTCTGACGTAGCCAAGAAGTTAGAGTTATACCAACGTGCCACCTGTAACGTGGAGCTCTCATCACTATTGTCGACATAGAGCAGCTTTCGATATCTCGCGAGAAAAACTGACACTCGATCTTTTTCAATTAAATTAGAGGGGTCCACATCAGAGCCCCCGGTGTCAGGGGCCCAAAATGATTTCCCAATCAGAACAGACTTCCGAATTTTTTGGGCATACCCCCAAAAACGGGAATAGTAGAGGTCAAGCTTAATCACTGCGAATCAACTTTCGAATACAGATTCAATTAAACGCTGAGATGCCTTTCCATCATCCAGGGATGTGAACTTATGTGATAGCCGCTCTATTTTGTCGGCAAAATCTCGACTGCCATTTAGCCAAGACTTAACTTTCTCAACAAGCTCAAACTCTGTTCGAACAAACAGCTCATCAAATTCCTTCTCTAAGTCAATGTAGATCCCTCTATAGTCTTGGTATTTTTCATAGTCATATGCATACAAAAATACCGGTCTCTTTAGGTTTAGATAATCAAAAATTGAAGAAGAGTAATCAGAAATCATAATATCCGAAACGGCATACAACTCTTCTATGCTTGGCCACTCATTTACGTCAACCACCCTTACACCGTCTGAGACTAAGCCTTCTCGCCCTTTCCTAAAGTAGTGTGAGCGAACCAAGATCACTGCATCAACACCGATTTCCGCTATAAAACGGTATGGGTCAAACTCTGGCACATGACTCTTATCGTAGTCCCGGAAAGTGGGCGAATAAAGAATCACTAGCTTGTTCTTCGGAAGCCCTAACTTTGCTTTAATATCGAGAATTTTATTGTCATCCAATTTACAAAGAAGATCATTCCGCGGGTAACCAATTTCTAAGAGCTTATAGTCAAAGGGGAAAGCTCCTCTCCACAGCTCACTGGAATATACATTTGAGGAAATCACATAGTCCCAACGGGCGCACCTATGAGCAAACCACTTTGGAGATAGATCATTTGCTCTAGATTCCCTGATCAGGTCGTATCCCATTTTTTTCATGGGAGTTCCATGTTTAGTCTGTATATGTACCTGCCCTACTCTTTTAACAACAAAGTTCGGGAAATTGGCGTTGTTAATGAAATACTTTCCAACTGCCATCAAATAGTAGTACTTTAGAGAATACGGCCTAACTATGTGGTAGCCGGGTTTTACCCTGATCCCATTCTTAATGATCCAGTATTTTTGAATATCTGGACGCACATTCTCAAGCTCGTCGGAGATGGCTTTAGGGTTACATGCGATTTGACTATCCCAATAGGCTGAAAAAATCGCTATTTCTGATTTAATCGGCAGCTTTAGAAAAACATGCTCATAAAGCTTTGGGTAAACAATTTTTTTGAGTCGAGACTCTTGTTTTCTAACCCAAGAAGTTACATGGGTTTTCACCGAAAACGCTTTACGGACTAACGGCCTAACATTTTTAAAAATTGAGAGTGCTGTCCGGTTACCCATCATGAGAACGGGATATCGCCAACGTAACCTAGGGTCAGACGAAAAATTGAAGTCCTCTAAGTTATAGTCTAAGGCAAGTGCATGCTTGCGGATTTCAGACCCCGCTCGCAAAGCAAACTTATCTCTCAGTTTCTCAGGGATTCTGTCTGCACGCTCGAATGACATGTTTACGACATGCTCAACAAACCGGAAAAAGCACTCTCTCTTGCATTCTTCATTTAATAAATGGCTAGCATACTGCTTTTGCCTGGCAAACAATTCACTGTACCGATCAAATATTTCAAAGTGCTTTTCTGTTGAGGAATTCAGAATTGAACCCGGGCGCTGGTAATAGTAATAACCTGCGTAGTTTTCTAGCGTTATATTCGCGTCGACAGACAGTATGTAGTATGTCCACGGAATATCTTCATAATAACCTTCACCAAACCTAATCTCCTCGCGTTTGATAAACGCCATACTGTAAAGCTTATTCCAAGCCACATTTAGATTTTTAAATATTTCAACCCTATCGCCATCAGTCAATTTTTTATTGGCCAAACGATCAAATAGGTCGGTTCTCCAATTCATTCGGGTATAGCCAGAAGGCCAGGCACGTTTGTGATTGAATATCACAACATCCGAGCCATGATGCTGAGCATTATTCATTGCGCGCTGCAGCAAGTCTACTTCGATCCAGTCATCGCTATCTACAAAGAGGATATATTCACCAGAAGCACAATCTATTCCGGTGTTGCGAGCGGCCCCCAACCCCTTATTTTGGTCGTGCTTAATATACTTAAAAGCGACGCCTTCATTTTCGGCAATAACTTCTTGGCAAATAGTTCCACTGTTATCACTAGAGCAATCATCTACGATGATAATCTCAATTTCCCGATAACTTTGTGCGACGATTGATTTCAGGCACTTCCTGACCTGGCCCTGGACATTAAAGACAGGGACAATAATACTTACTAATGAACCGCAGGCTTTCATAATGAATTATCTCGCATCTATGTTCACAAATTAGCTGACGGTAGTAGATCGAACGACATCGATAATCTTTGTCGTCGAGATCCCTTCAGTTCTGGGAAAATAGTGAACTTTGCAGAGATTTGAATAATGGTCAAACTTACCGGCCCAGTCATCGCCCATAACTAAAACATCAGCTTTATGCGCGATGATGTATTCGCCTTTTAGCTCCAGGGACTCTTCGAGAAAAACCTCATCGACACAATGCAGTGACTCGACTATTTTCATCCGATCCGATTCATTATAAATTGGTGGCCGGCCTTTTTTACTGATATTAAGTGCATCAGAGGACACACCAACAATTAAGTGAGTACCCAGTTCTTTTGCTCTTTCAAGAATATTTACATGTCCAATATGGAATACATCAAATGTTCCGAATGTGATTATTCTCATTACTTCCCCTGGATCTCTCTAAAAAATTAAAACCTGAAAACTTATTCTGCCCAGCCGAGCTTAGACCTACATGTTTCGTAGAAATTGTGATCTATAGGATGAATCAATGTGAGTCGGTGAGGCTTTTTATGGATACGAATAACATCACCAGGTTCTGTAACTACCTGATCATGCCCATCGCAGGTCACATATGAGTGAGTGACATTTTGCTCACTAATTATGATTTTGAATTCGCTACTACCTTCAACAACAATGGGTCGGCTACTTAAAGTATGTGGATTAAGTGGCACTACTACTATTGCATCCAATTTGGGATGCATTATTGGCCCGCCTCCGGAAAGCGCATATGCGGTTGAACCCGTCGGGGTAGAGACTATTAGGCCGTCAGAACGCTGCGTATAAACAAATTGGCCATCAATAAAAAGGTCGAACTCAATCATGCGGATATATTCACCAGGGTGAATAACCACATCATTTAGTGATGAGCCTTTGCCTATGGGCTTGCCACCGCGAGTCACAGACATATCTAGCAGGAAGCGGCTTTCCGCCATGTACTTGCCGGATAGAACCTCTCCTACCTTCTGCTCAATTTCATCAGGCGTAATGTCTGTTAGGAACCCCAAACGGCCACGATTTATTCCCAACAAAGGAACGCTGAATTTGGCAAGCGCCCGTGCGGCAGCCAATAGACTGCCGTCACCTCCTACGACGATCACGAGGTCACAGAGTTCCCCCAGTTTCTCTTTGCTGGACACTCTGGCACGGTGGTCTGAGACGTCGTCCGCCGTATTCTTTTCGAGCACAACTGAATAGCCCTCGCGCTGAAGGAACGTCATCAGGCGTTTAAGGGAAAGCACAGCGCTATCACTTTCTGTACGTCCAATCAGGCCAATATTCTGAAATTCCGACACCGCTCCCCCAAGGTGCCCGAATTTGGGCTATTGCAGTTAGATTAAATTCGTTCCCATCGACATCTGGCTAGATTTCAGTCAATTTACTTTTAACTGAACACAAAACAACCAATGCCATTAAATGTGACAGACGATTATGCCTGACCGTAAAGTATGAGTCGAACACGATACTGGGCTAAGGATGATTGTGCGGTCACCGCACATGCTGATCAAAAAGTGGGCATCCCGGGCGGTAATGGCCACTTCACTTTTAAACCACGCCGACCTTGTAAACCACCAGTATGGATTAACAGAACCCTTAGTTTGCGCCCTTTTTGCACAGTTTCATCGAGCTTGCAGCGTTCACGTAGTGCATATGACAGCTTCGCTGTATAAACGTGATCGAGATCAAGGGCAGTAAGACTCTCAAACTCTCGCTGAAACTCTGTAAGGTTCTGATCATACTTCCCATAGCCACCATGATCTGCCCCAACAATCAGCTCGAAAGAGCCTGACCTCCCCTCAGGGGAGGTAATTTGCGCCGCCGTGGCTCTGATAGACTTTTCAGCTTTTAGTACCGGGACACCTACCAACTTCATACTTTCGGGCAACACGGATGCAAGCGCCCCGAGAGTAAGCCCTGTTCCACAGGCCAACCAGCATTCATCAATATCTACGGGAGCGGTCTTTGTAATAATCGACCCCAGCAATTGCACACCCAGGGCACCGTAAGAATTCGCTCCGCCCTCTGGCACATACCAATTGCCAGCTCCCAGACGATCAAGGTACACCAGGAAGTCAGGAGTGCCTCGCTCCCGGTATATGGATCGAGACACAAACTTCAACTCCATACCAAAGCGTTCCGCATCCTGAAGCATGGCACTTAAGGCTGGCGGGCGCTCCCCCCGGATAATACCAATGGTTCTGAAGCCAAATCGCTGACCTGCAGCCGCAGTCGCGTGAATATGGTTCGACCAGGCCCCACCACAGGTCACGATAGTATCTTTGCCCAGCCTCCTCGCTTCCAAGAGGTTGTAGATCAGCTTGTAGGCTTTATTTCCGGAGATGAGTGGATCAATTAGGTCATCGCGGCGAACCCAAAGATCGATACCCGGAAATAGTTCAGACTGGATTTGCTGGTATGGGACATTCGTTGCCGCGCTTAAAAAAGCATCAAGACTGAGTTCAGTGAGATAACGGATCATTTTTTTGACGCTTATGCAGGCAGGGGCAGCTCGCCGGACTCAAGAAATAGGGACCGCTCAAATGTTCTGGATTGAACGCCGCCACCCGACTTGAGCAAAAAAGAGACACCTTCCTGTGAGGATTCGGCTGTGACTTCGGCTTCAATTGTTGGAGGACGGCGGAGCAATGCGCACGGATCGAACAGCGCGACGTTAACGGCCTCCCCCCCCATCAAGGGCAACTGTCCAATACCGGCACAAAGTGCGCGCGCAGATGGCGCCTCGAGGCCGTGAATACCGCACTGCCGCATCTGAGAGCCAAGCTGCTGGCAAAAGCGGTACTCCGTGGTATGGGTCAATTGAGGCCAGCATTCCCGCCAACCGTCTGCCTGTAACCTGACACCGGGATCAGCGCAATACTTGGCCGAAAACACCTGGTGGTAGCTGGTTACAGGCCTTTCAGGCGCCTGCTCCATGTCATTCAGGAACAATAAGCGGTAGTAAGCAGCTTCCGCGAGAACCGTGTCGACTGTTTTGCTGCCATAGAAAATCCCGGTTTCTGCAGTACCCCCAAAGCGGGATCCCCAAGGTAAAGGTGGGTAACGAAATGGTGTCGCGAGAAGATAGTGGAGAAGTTCACTGCCGGGAAGCCGTGCCGGCTTACTCTGCTCGAGAAGGTTCTCCAGTATTTCCTGCTTCTGCAGGCTGTCGACCAAACTCCTGGTGGCAACTTCTTCCTGAGACTCGATAATACGATACAGACGCCCGACAAGCCGGGTAGCCGACTGGCGTATCTTATCCCTCAGGTCGATCAAACCTTACCTCGCATAGCATCCAGATAGGTGACTATTCTTACCAACCCATCAATGCGACATGCCAGGTCTTTGGGTACCCCATTCAGCGCACGATTTGCAGTAGCAAACCAGGTTTTGGCCCCCTCTTCTCCACCCATCAATACAAAAGCAGACCGGTATGCTCGCACCAACAAAAGCGCCAGCTGCCCTTCCGCACTTTGAGGGGACAGGCCGTCTCTGCGGCGCAGAGTGCGGTCATCCAGATGGATAATCTCTCCGAGCTCTTTCTTTTTCAGCCCCAAATGGTTGGCAGTGCTAAGCGCTGCCTCTAGTAAGACCTGACTTTCTGATGGGGTTGGGTTACTGGCAGGGTTTGCCATAATGTCTCCGCAGACAAAAAAGGACACATGTCCAAATATATGCTCAAAAAGGACATGTGGCAATAAAGGCGGTAACACAGCAGCACCGGAGAACTCTGAGCATAAAACTCTGAGCATAAAACTCTGAGCATAAGGCGGTGGCTTCGCAGGAAGACTGACGGTGACAGGGCGGGGGCAAACCGGGAAGGAAGCTGGGCGCAGCGTGTGCGAAGGGTTCTGATTTCATCAGATACAAAAAAGCCCCACTCTCGCGAGCGGGGCTTTTTTGTATCTGGCGGACCGGACGGGACTCGAACCCGCGACCTCCGGCGTGACAGGCCGGCATTCTAACCAACTGAACTACCGGTCCGCGGTAGCGCATCTCTCTTCAGGACTCTTAACCTAAGAGTGAGAGATGGTGGGTGGTACAGGGGTCGAACCTGTGACCTACGCCTTGTAAGGGCGCCGCTCTACCAACTGAGCTAACCACCCAATTCGCTGTGGGGCTGTACCCCTCGAGCGACGCGCATAATACCCGACTCCAATTTTGTGTCAACAATTTTCGCGCCAAAAGTGGAAAAGAATCTGTTACCAGCCGATCTCCTTTCCGCCAGGGAAGCTTGGACTCAATCCGAACCCCGCGTTTCTTCACCTGGCTGAACGGACACCGGGGTCGCCAACACCTCCTCAGCACCACCTTGCGGCGACTCCTCAGCTAACTGGTCGGCCGGCAACCGGTAGTCAACACCAACTTGATGCCCTGCTATCGTAACAGTCCCACCGCGGAGAAATAGCGGATCGCCTGGCTGCCCCTGGCCAGGCTCATTGTAGTTACACACACCATCCGGAAACACTCTGCGCAAATCATCTATACGATCAATCAGCGCAGAAGTTGCCATGCCATATACGCCTTTGGCGATCGCCCTCTCAACCGGCTGTAACGAACACTTGAAGACATCTCCGGTAATTGGACCACCAGCCATTTGTCGCGATGTACTGTAAATTGGGTATTGCTTCATACATGCCCCGGTTGGCTGATGATTCCACGCCCCGTTCCATACACCTTTGCCTGCCGCAATGACATTACCCTGATCATCAAAGCAGCGATCAGTCGCCTCAACCGGGCGGTTGCCGGCCACACCACGCTCAGGATGCTCCGCAATCCTTTGCATCCAGTGATCAATGATATCCAGGGCTTCATCGACTGGGTCAAAGTCCTTGTGGCTCACCCAGATCAGCTGGTTGTCTGCATGTCCACGCGCCCTCTTGATACGCTCGCGAGTCGCGAATGACGCGAGGCTATGATGCATGTCCAGCTCATCCTCGAGATAGTGCCGCACATCCACAACCGGGATCTCAATGTCCCCCAGAAATACATGCCCCGAACGATAGATTCCACGGATTGCCTCAAGGCTTGCAACGCTTCGGGGCGCAGGGTTATCCATATTCCCCAGGTTCATGTTGTGCTCACTCCACACCGACAAATTCACCGGGAACACGTCACCATTCATAAACCACAGGTTTTCGCCGCCCTGCTCCGTGGGCTCCTTCCAGCCACCAACAGTCGCGTTTAATTCAAGAAATTCATCAACGCCTAACTTACCTTCCTGCAAGGCAACAAGGCCGTACTGAACTCCCTGATTATCCCAGGTGCTATTTGCGTAGCCATCGCGCCCTGCCCCATAAAACGGCCGCAGATCCTCCCAGTGCGTCCAATGGGTTTCATTCGCGACTTCGTCAGCATAACTTTTACTGAAGTGAACAAAATTTGGATTGTTCACTAACGGCACCAAGCCCCGCCAACCCTGCACACATTCCGATGCGCCATCAGCCACCCCTCGATATCGACCATCGAATAAGGCTGCCGCTTTTTCCAATACAGCAAAACGGTGTTCAAAATCCTTTTGCGCCGCCAACCCCAATACCGGCGTTCTCGCGGTGACGTCACGCCAACGAGGGTTGGCTGCGTCAACGACATCAAAGAAGTATTCAAGTGGCTCGCAATCAAAAACATAGATGGTCTGACTGACCATATCGGGATATGAATAGAGAGGAAGCGCCGCATCAATAACGCCAGGCGCATTTTGGGCGATTAAATACTGCTGGATGGCACCGCCGGAACCACCTATACCTACCGTATATAAAGGCTCACCGTATAACGCCTCAAATTGTTTCTTCAATCTCCGCGCGGTGTCTTCCGCAAGCCAGATATTGTAGTGGTTACTGGTCTGGTTAGCCGTTGAATAAACGACTGCGTAACCTCTCGCCAACTGATCTTCCCGACGCTCAAAAATAGAACTTTTCCCTATGTCGCCCTGCCGGCGACCCACACCTACCCCGCCTCGAAACTGATAAATCAGGCGCCGGTTCCAATTGCTGGAATTTGGCTTTTCCGCAGTTTCTCCGTCGCCACGCAACACAGCGATCGCGTAGAAAAAGCGATTGATGGTGCCGGTCTCGAAGCGCACGACAAAGTCAGTGGTTTTGCCATTGACCGTAACCCGGTCAATGTCGCCCTGTGCCTCTTCTAACGGGTGAAACCTTCCATCGTTTGAGCTGCGATAGAAATAAGAGACGGCTGTATTGTGACTGCAATCTCGGCTGTAACCTGTAATTTCACCTGTTTGCTTACCCTCATCGTCCAGGGCAAAGACTGGTATCCCTTCTCGCTCATGGTTGTCTACCAGCGGCTGCAAACCAGTAATGTCATTCTCCCCGCACAAGAACGGATACGTTGAAGGACCGGAAAAAAGGGTCTCAACAGGGCCAGTCGCCCCAACCGGGATAGGAAACGGGAAATATTCTGCGGGGCGCCCTGATTTTCGCGGATGCTCACCACTGTACGCCGCTAAAGGAGTATGATCCAACGCCCCTGCAGGGACACCCAGGACGGGCGCCTTGGGAACACCGGGGATTCTCGGGAGTTTCTCGTATCCGTACCAGACACCCACAGCAAGCAGCAGCGCCACAGACACCATCACCGCAGAGAGAATCCTTGCTCTCCAAGACATATTCGCCTCCATCAGAATGCAGATCCATGCAACGGCACAGGAATGCTCCTGCCGCTACACATTGAGTATATGTGTCGCGATGGAAATCGTTGGCGAGATGGCGGATAAGGCAACTTAAGGAAATGGGGACGGGACGGTATCGCCTAAAATTCAAGCCCATTACGCTTGAGCCAGAGTGGAAAAATCGCAGCGATACAGGAAATAAAAAAGGAACGAGGAAGGACTGCCAGGCCCCCATGACGGCGGCCCGGCAATTAAAGCGCGCTACCGTTAAACGATGATGCCGCGCTCCTGCAAAGACTTGATGACGGCTTCAACTTCATCTTCCAGCGTCATCTGATCGGTACGCAGATGCAGCTCCGGATTAACGGGCGCTTCGTACGGGTCATCAATGCCAGTAAAGCCACGGATCTCGCCTGCACGCGCTTTCTTGTACAGACCTTTAGGGTCACGAGCTTCCGCCGCCTCAAGAGAGCAGTCGATGTAAACCTCCATAAAAGGAAGATCACTTTCATCGTGCATCTTGCGCACCAGGGCACGGTCGTCAAAGTAAGGGCTAATAAAGCTGCTCAGCACAACCACGCCAGTATCCGCAAACAGACGAGAGATTTCTCCCACACGGCGGATGTTTTCCTGGCGGTCTTCAGCGGAGAAGCCGAGGTTGGAGTTAATACCGTGGCGAATATTGTCTCCATCAAGACGGTAGCTCAACACGCCACGCGCGGCCAATGCCTTTTCTACGGCGACAGCTACTGTGCTCTTGCCGGAACCGGAAAGACCGGTAAACCACAGAGTCACACCTTTATGACCAAGCATCGCAGCTCGGTCACCACGGCTGATTTCACCGTCATGCCAATGGATATTGGTCGCTTTGCGTTCAGCTACTTCTGTCACTTTTATCCCCTAAACAATTGAAAGCGCTTCCCAGCAAGTCCCCCTTGAATGGAAAGCTAAAAATTGGCGACATTATCCTAGAAAGCCTCGCCATAGGTAAAGGCGACCAATAGAACAATTAACATGGAAAAACAAAAAACCCGGCATAAAGCCGGGTTTTAGGGACCAACTAGGGTCATATATGGGGTGGCCGACGGGGATCGAACCCGCGACCTCAGGAGCCACAATCCTGTGCTCTACCAACTGAGCTACGGCCACCATAAAGAGGTAATCAGTGTCTTGTGGCAACACTGTCTGTCTGGCTATGTCAGACCAAGCCTACACTGCGCCAGGCAGCTTTATCATCGACTAAGCCGATGAATGGGTAGTCATGCGCTTAAAGCTCGCTGCAGACTTCCAATCCTTGCCGATCTTATTGCCATATAATAATGGCACGCCCGGCAGGACTCGAACCTGCGACCATCCGCTTAGAAGGCGGATGCTCTATCCAGCTGAGCTACGGGCGCATGATAACCCGGCAATCTGGTCGGGGCAGAGGGATTCGAACCCCCGACATCCTGCTCCCAAAGCAGGCGCGCTACCAGACTGCGCTATGCCCCGATTCTCTTTCAGAAGGTTGCCCCCCTGTTGGAGAGCGCGCATATTACTTGCGCCCCCCTAGGCTGTCAACGCCGCTAAGCTATTATTTTTAAAGAAATTTTAAAGTCGCTCACGGTTTAATCAGATTGTTGACTGAATAGGGAAATTGTTCGCGGCCTGTGCGAAAATAGCGTCCTTTCATTAAGCTTCGCAACCAACCCCTACTAAGTCGCGCACTTGCACTATAAATCGCTGCAGGCCGCCGGCTTTATGATCAAGTTGAGTAAATCCTTATGTCTGCATTGGTTCTGGACGGCAAAGCCCTGGCTCAGAAAACTGAAGAGGAACTGTCTGCGCGGGTTGCCGCGCTGAAAGAGAAGAGCGGCGGCCAAACCCCGATTCTCGCCACCATTCTGGTGGGGGACGATCCGGCTTCCGCAACTTACGTAAAAATGAAGGGCAACGCCTGCCACCGCATCGGCATGGACTCGATGCAGGTCGAACTCCCCTCTTCTACTACCACCGAACAACTGCTCGACAAGATTGCGGAGCTTAATGCCAACCCCAACGTGCACGGCATTCTGCTGCAACACCCGGTACCGGAACAGATCGATGAGCGAGCCTGTTTTGACGCCATCGCACTGGATAAAGACGTCGACGGCGTCACCTGCCTCGGCTTTGGCCGCATGGCCATGGGCGAAGAGGCCTATGGCTGCGCGACCCCCAAAGGCATCATGCGCCTTCTTGAAGCCTACAATATTCCCATGGAAGGCAAACACGCCGTGGTCGTTGGGCGCAGCCCGATTCTCGGCAAGCCAATGGCGGCCATGCTTCTGAACGCCAACGCGACGGTCACCATCTGCCACTCCCGCACCCAAAATCTGGCCGAGCACATTCGCCAGGCCGATATTGTCGTGGGCGCGGTGGGCCGCCCGGAGTTCATTAAGGCGGAGTGGATCAAGGATGGCGCCGTCGTTGTAGACGCGGGCTATCACCCCGGCGGCGTCGGCGATATCGAACTCGCACCTCTTGCCGATCGTGTCGCAGCTTACACCCCGGTGCCCGGCGGCGTTGGCCCGATGACCATCAACACGCTGATTTATCAATCTGTAGATTCCGGTGAGCGCAAGATTGGCTAATAACAAAACTTTGCGACTGGACAAGCTGGTCAGTCAGGTAACCGACCTTTCACGAGCAGAAGTCAAACGTGCGGCCCGCCAGGGCCGCATTTCTGTTAACGGGGAAGTCATTTCCGATCCCGCTCAGAAGGTGCTCGAATCAGACACCGTTACCCTGGACGGAGATGCCCTGCATGAACCCGGCCCGCGCTACTTTATGCTGAACAAGCCTCTGGGCTATGTCTGCGCGACGAAGGACGGCGAACATCCGACGGTCCTCGACCTGATTGATGAGCCCAACAAGCAGAAGCTGCATATTGCCGGCCGGCTCGATATCGATACCACCGGCCTGGTGCTGATCACCGACGATGGCCAGTGGTCACACCGTATTACCTCTCCACGCCACCATTGCGAGAAAACCTACTACGCACTGCTGGCTGAGGGTATCGATGACAGCGCCATCGAGAAATTCGCCAAGGGTATATGGCTGAACAACGAGAAAAAGCGAACCAAGCCGGCAAAGCTTGAGATCCTGTATCGCAACGAGGTGCGCATTACCATCAGCGAGGGCCGTTACCACCAGGTAAAACGCATGTTTGCCGCACTGGACAATCGCGTGCTGGAACTGCACCGGGAGCGCGTCGGCGATATCGTTCTGGACGAAGATTTGCCAGAAGGCGAATACCGGGCACTCACCAGTGAGGAGATTGCAGGTATGGGCGCGCAGGAAAGTTAATTAAAGATGCTCTCCCTTCTTGCCCGCCTGGTTTCCCAGGCATCAGAAGCCACACTCTGGATCGCGGACGAAAATAGTAAGCCGTTACTGCAACCGGGCCTGTCTTACCGCGGCACACTGCTCAGCAACCGCTGGGACATTGTGCAACAGGCTCGCCGTTGCGGGATCGAGGCGTATTTCAATGACTTTGACCTCGCCGCCATCCAGAAACCCTACCAGCAGATCATCTACCCTGTGTCCAAAGAAAAAGCGGCGGTTCACCATGTGATCAACGCTGCTGCACGTTCTTTGCCGAGCGGGGGAGAGCTCATCCTGCTCGGCGAGAAAAACAGCGGGATAAAAACCTACGCGCAAAAAGCCGCTCAGCGATGCAAGGTGGCGAAAAGTATCCAGAAGCACGGCAATGACTATCTGAGCATCTCCACGATGTGCCCGGATAGTTCCCTGGGCACGCCGCTGGATGACAGTGATTACAGTGCCCTGCAACAACCTGATGCGCTCGGCGGCCTCTATTCAAAGCCGGGGCAGTTTGGCTGGAATAAAGTCGACGCTGGCAGTGCCCTGCTGACAGAACACTTTGCTGCGTTCCTACCGGCGCCTGGGGCACAGATTGTGGATCTCGGGTGTGGTTATGGCTACCTCAGCGCACGCATCGCGAAACTGGGTGATTTCTCACTCACGGCTACCGACAACAATGCCGCGGCGCTGCGTGCCTGCGCGGAAAATTTTGCACAGCTGGATATCAAGGGCAATGTCTTGCCCGGGGATGCAGGCTCGGAAGTTCCGACCGGCAGCGCGGATCTGGTGATTTGCAACCCGCCATTTCATCAGGGGTTTCAGGTAGAAGGTGATCTAACGGATCGCTTCCTGCAGCAGGCCGCCCGCATCCTCCGCCCCAGAGGTACCGCGCTGTTTGTTGTGAATGAGTTCATTCCCGTAGGAAGGAAAGCCCAGGGGATTTTTACCCAGACAAACTGCGTGGATAAGGCGAAGGGATTCTGCGTCTATCAACTGACCAAATAGGATCGCCAATCCCTTATCGCAGGGAACACTGCTTAACCGGATGCCAAGCTAGTAATCTCGCAGGTTAAACAGGTTCATCGACAGGGTGTGCTCTTCCAACTGCTCAAGTTCAAGCAATCGCTCCAGAGCATGCCTTGCCGATGGGGTATCGACCCCGTTGAGCAGATCCCGATACTGGTCGGCCAGGTACATCTCGATCTCCATCGCCACCTGGCCGATGGCTTCGACATCCCGGATATCGAGGTTACGCAACCGCTGTAGCAATTCTGGCTCGCGGCCCTCTGGCGCGAACTGCACCCAGGTGTGCAGCGCACCTTCGCCGATATCCTGGCGGAAGTTTTCCAGCGTGTGAATCATGGAGTCTTCACGCCGTTTAAGCTGATCCAGCAACAGTGTGGCGCGTTCGTCGCCGGCCAACTGTTCGAACTCTTCGTATTGCTGGCTTAACTTCAAGTGGAACTCCCTCCCCTCCTGAATCACATCCTCCAAGGTTTTGTAGCGCATCAACGAATCCCGGGAAAATAACTGCCTAAATCCAGTATAGACACAGGGATCAATAACACGCCAATCGAAACTCAGCGCAAGGGGCGAAGACGGGAATCCAGGCGGCGACGGGGATTAAGGGGGTTTAATTCAGGGGGTGCCTGGGCAGTCAGGTTTCGCCGGCTTAACGCCTGCCGACTGAAAACGCCGATACAATTATTGTAGGCCGGGTGTTCCGCGGTCCAGCAGCCACTCAAATGCTGGCGAACCGAGTCGTCGCGCCAACCGCTCTTCAGCAGCTCGCCTCTACTCGCAAAGTTACTGACCAAAACACCTGCAGGTGCAAGCAATGCCAAAAGCTGCTTGCTCCATGCAACATCCGAGTCAATCGCCCTTGCGGCAATACCACCCGCGTGGCCAAACAGATCGTCAATGATCAGGTCAAAGCAACCGCTTTCGCCCAACCGCAATTGCTCTCCCACAAACGCGCGAGCGTCGGCACATTCCAGCCTGGCGCCACGCACACCGAAGAACCGGCGCGCCACCTGTAAGTGGGTTCGATCGATATCGACACCGACGATCTCATCGGGCGCCAGGAACCGCTGGAGCAGGCGGATCACGGCGCCGCCACCCACACCCAGAACCAAAACCCGGCGGACTTCGCGTGTCGGTACAAAGAATGCGGGCAACAGCAACAGCTCCCACAGAGATCCCTTTAACGGATCCCGGGGGTTCCACTGGGAATGAAACACGCCATTGCTATATAACCTTACACTCGCGCCATGCGTGCGAACTTCGTAGCGACTGCCCGCCGTATCCTTTTGCCAGATCAGTGCCATGGGAAATCAAGCGGCAGGCAGATCACTGAGCTCCAACAGCGTGCGGGCAAATGCTTCGATACCCGCCAGATCCGCTTCATCAAACCGGGCCACTGTCGGGCTGTCGATATCCAGCACGCCGAGGCAGCGCTCGCCATCGTATAGTGGAACCACCACTTCAGATGCCGACACTGCATCGCAGGCAATGTGCCCCGGAAATGCGTGAACGTCTGCAACCAGTTGAGACTGCCCGGTCGCAACTGCGGTACCACAAACACCCTTGCCTACGGGGATCCGGGTACAGGCAGGCTTGCCCTGAAAAGGCCCCAGGCGCAGCTCATCCTCGCTCAGAAAATAAAAACCTGCCCAGTTTATGTCCGGCAACTCCATAAACAGCAACGCACTGGCATTGGCAGTATTGGCCAGCCAGTCGCGCTCCCCCGACAGCAAGCCGGAAAGTTGAGCACACAGGGATTCATAGAATGGAGACAGAGGCGTAGCCATAATCAGTACCGATAGAAAAACAAAAGCCCGCGAATATTCGCGGGCCCTTTTATATGCATTCGTGCAGTGAAGTCAAATACCGGCACCTACTGGTACGGGTCAGTCACCGGCTTCTCGCCGCCAGCCTGCGACTCGTAGACCTCCGCATCCACGGTAGGCTTTGTCCACTCGCCGTCTTCAACCTCGCGACTGCGAATGGCCGGAGCTGCGGCCGTTACATCACCTGCAGTAAACCCCTGGGACTCCCTCGTTTGTGGGGCTCGGCGACTTACCGGCGCCGAGGGCTGCACGTCGGCCTTGGAGTGCAACACCCGGTTGGCAACCGAGCTGAGATTGGGGCGGCGGCGCTCCGCAAGCTTGACCGCTTCCAGCTCGGCATTAAGCCGGTTGATCTCCGCCTGCATATCGCCCACTTTCGCCTGCAGATCCGTAATTTGGCTCAGTACACCTTTCACTTTACGGCTCTCTTGTTCGTAAAGCACCGCTGCACCGCCAAAAGCCAGCGCGAATACCACCAAAATCGAAAACTGACGCATTCAAGCCTCCCCTGCTCAAGTGCTAACCGGGTATCAAGTACATATCCAGCAATTTTACTGGAACCTCAGCTATATTCCGCGAACTGGCACCAAAAACGCAAGGGCAATGCGTGACCCAAAATGCGGCTTTCGCCGTGTCATGCCTCTTCCAGCAACTCAAGAAAGTCGAGACTCGCCTGCTGGCGGATCAATCGGCGGTGATTGGCCCAAAGCTTGGCAATTTTCTCCTGGTTGCACACCTTGCGATCAACGTAAACCCGGGTATTCAGCTCACCCACCGGTTTCGGACTCGGGCATTTACTGAACACAAACTGGTTGGAAATCAGGTCCATGAACGGACCCGACTTACTGCTCGGCATGATGAACAAGAGCTGCAATCCCAACGTTTCCGTCAGGTAACGGATCACTTCCCGAGAGCGGGACTCATCCATTTTCGAGAATGCCTCGTCCACCAGCACCATCTTCAAATGGCTATTGCCATCATTGAAACGGAAGGCCGAGGTCACCGCTGCCGAGCGGATAATATAAGCCGGTGTTTCCAGCTGGCCGCCTGAACCGGTTCCGTACTGACTGAGCGCAATGGGCTCCTTGCCCTCAGGCTCCTTGTAGATCTCGTAATTGCGGTAATTGCGATAATCACTGATACGATCCAGCTCGCGTCGCGCGACCTGCTCGTCTTCACTCAACAGCATATTCAGCAGCTTGTCGCGCACCTGCTGGTGCTTGGGTGCGAGTTCCGCATCGAACAGGCTCTGCTCTTCCCCCAGGTTTGGCAGGTCGATGACCGCCTTGAAGAAACCCCAGTATTCCTTGAACTCGGGTACCCAGCGATAATCGAAACGGAACCGCTCGCGGTCAGCACCAAACCGGTGATGCTCCAGCTCAACATTCAGGTCGTCCAATACGCGCTTGCCGTCATTGATTGACTGGTATATCGCATGACACAGATGCGTCACGAACGTGGTGTTGAAGGACTTCTTCAAACCCTGTAGCTGTTCATGACGCTCGACCAGCAAGTTGTTTTTTAGCCGGTTGCGCAGCGCGGTAACCTGATCTACCAGCTGGCAGACAAGTTTGAACTGACCCTCGTTGTGACCACCGGCAAAGTCCGGATCAAACGACAGTGTGTCGCCGGTACTGCAATTGCTGTTGTAATGCATTACCGCATTCAGAAGCTGGTGGCTGTATTTCTGCAACAAGCCCTGCCACTCGGCAATATCCTGAGAGAAATCGAAACTGTCCCCGGCGCCCGCCGCCTGTTCGTCGGCCAGAGCCAGTACCGCCTCGGCGTCAAAGTCCGGGGTGAGCTGGCAGATTCGCTGCACGGCCGCTTCGCTATCAGACAGCGCTTCATCCAGGCTATCCAGCTGCGCCGCAAGGGCCTTCAGGGTCTTTTCAACATTTTCCAGATCCCGCTCGAGCTTGCCTTCCTGTTTCTGCAATCCAGCCTGCTGCTGCCGCTCGGTTTCCAGCTTGCTGAGAAGTTCGTTCGCCTGCTGTTCAAGCTCGACTCCATCCTGCACGTCAAGATTCGCCAGAGCCTGTTCAGCACTGCGCCACTGGCGCTGGGCCGCAAGCGCCGCATCCACCGGATCCAGCAGTTTCAGTGGTTCCAGGCTGCGTACCGCTGCGGCCAACTTGCGCATTTGCTGCTGCTGGCCATTGACCTGGCCCGCCTCCTCCAGAAGTTGCTCCAGGGCTTTTTGCTGCGCGGCCAGCGCCCGCGCCCGCGCGCCCTGACCGAAGACCAGCTCGCCATCGTCCACATCACAGCGCCACATACTGTAGTTACCGCTGGCGAGCCCTTCCGGCGTCAGCCCGCGACGGGTCGCGCGCAGCGCATCCGCATCCGCGACCTGCAGCACGCTGCCGTAAGAGGCGCGCAAGTAGTACTCCGCCGTTTTGTGACTAAACGACATCAGCGCGATGATGGAATCCCCGGGCGCATCCATTCGCTCGGCATCCCGCCGCGCCTTGTCCCCCTGGATTACCCGGGCACGATTACTGCGCCCTGGCATTCCCCGCACAATACGGATCGCTTCGGCCTCATAGTCCGGGTCGACAATAATCGAAAAGCGCGCGCCACCAAGGTAGCCCTCAATGGCCATCTGCCAGCGATCTTCGAGCACCTCAACAAAATCGCACAAAACCTGTGGCTCGGCCTGGGGACACTGCTCCCGAATCGCCGCCAGTGCCTGATCGACATATTGCGGATAGCGAACGCGATTGGAGTGCAAATGCTGGATGCGGGCTTCCTGGGCATGCAACTGCTTTTGCAATTGCTGGACTTTAAGGTCTCCCCTGGAAACCAGTTCCAGCACCTGCTCTTTTAATGTCGGGCGCCCGGGCTCAGACTCCGCCAGCAGTTCCACGAGGCTGTTGTGTACGGCCTCCGCGGAAGCCACCTGTTCCCGCAGGGACTCCTGCGCTGACAGGTCAATCCAGTCTTTACCCAACAGCCCCTGAACTTCAGGCAAGTCCTCGGCACGCGCGACCGCTTTAAGGGCCTTTGTCAGCCCTTTATCGCTGAGAAGTGGCAGCTCGAGGGCCGCGGAGGTGCTGCCCAGCAAAGCGATGAGTTCATCGGCGGCCGAGCGGTTGGCCGCAAATACACGGTGCTGCGCCGACAGCGGAGTACCCAATGCCGAAAGTTCGCGCTGCGCGGCCGAAATCTTTTGATTGAGCTCGTCTTTGCTGCGCAGCGCAGCGATGCCCTGCCGTTGCGCCTGTACGGAAACCAGCTGCTCGTTCAAATCGCGACTGCGACTTTCAGCATGCTGGATTTCCTGCGCTGTCCGCTCGAGTTCTGCGCGGGTAGCTTTCTGGCGGTTTTTCCCCTCAATATAGGTTTTCTGTACCCGCAGCTGCTGATGCTTGGCCTGCAGGTACTCCTGAATCCGAAGCCGTTGCCACTGATCCGTGTACAGTTCCGCGGACTCCGCAATTCGCTGCAAAGCCCCTACCCGCTCAATAATCTCCCGCGCTTCCTGCTCCATCCCATGGATGGTTTTCATCAGCTCTGACACTGAGCGGATCGCGTCGCCAAGGTCGCGCTTTTCCAGCACTTCCTGGGCAACGAAATCATTGATGCTTTTTACCGGCTTATAGGCCATAAAGTTGGCAAACGTGCGCGCGGCATGCGTCGCTTCACGATCCGGCACCGCATCTTTGCGCCCACGGAAAGCCCCATACAAACGACGAAGGTAGGCCTTCTTCTTGTCGTACTGCTCGACCTTGTCGAACTGTTTGCTGGCGACGCCATAAAACTTGTCCAACGGCAGCAAATGCTTGCCGTCCTTGTACTCCTTGATGAAGTCGCCAATGGCGAGCTGCTCGCCGGGAATAATGAAAAACTTGAGGAGATCCTGGCGCGCCTGCGCCGGTTTGCTGCTGGTATCCAGGTGCGCCCGAATCGCCATGATCGCCGCAAAAGGCTCGCCCTCTTCCCCCTCGGTGGGAAAGAAGTTGCCTGCGATATAACAGTCAGTCGGCTGCAAGCGCGCGTAACTGCCGTCATCACACCCCAGCACATAGGAGGCCAGGGTTCGCACCTGCTTGCCGCCACGGCCGCGCTGGGTTGTTTCATCCTGCCCCGGATTGAACGTAAACAGCGTGTCGTGCGCCGCCGTCATCAGGGTCTGTATCGCGTCCGCTGCCGTCGTTTTCCCGGAGCCGTTACCGCCGGAAAACAGATTGATAGGACCGAACTCATATTCGAGCTGCGGGATATTGCCCCAATTGATGAGGATGAGTTTTTTCAGAAACATGCGACTTCCGCGTGTTCAACAGGGTGAATTTTTACCAGCTTGCCAACCAGCACATCGGCCGGTGGTCAGGATTCCTGGGCATTGAACAGACTGTGATCTTCGACCAGCGGCGTGATCCGTGGCGCGGCCGCGTTTTCCTGGGAAGCTGCGGGCGCGTCTCCCTCCAGCAACTGGTGGAGGGTCGCCTCACTGACAAACTGCGCAATGGTCGGGCGCACTCGCAAGAGAATTTCAGCTGCCGCCTCATTGTCTTCGCCAGCCACCTGAATCAGGCGTAACTGACGCAGCTTTTTCAGCAATTGCTTGCGATCGGCCAGCTTGTCCGGCAGCGACAGCTTAAGCAGGTTGCGCAGACCGAGCTCCAGGGCTTCCAGAGAGAGTGCCACGCAGCCCTGATCGTCCACCTGGCCTTCTCGCAGGGATTTATCGTACTCCACCCGCAATACGAGAATGGCAGCCACTTCCTGCTGGGTAAGGCGCGCGCGGAAACCGCCGTGATGTGGCTCTTCCTGGTCGGGCATGCCGGGCACTTCTGCGCCGGGTGGAAATACGCGGATGAACTGAAAGCGGCTGTCATGCTGCAGGCGCAAACCCAAAGGTGACAGCCATTCACGAATCAGCGCTTCACAGCGCTGAAAGCGGTCGTACAGAACAGTTTCCACATTGCTTTCATCGCGGCATATAACGCCGTAATCCAGCAAGCGCACCAACAGTTCGGAGAATTCACTACGGGTCAGCCGACACTGGGCCAACGCGTCTTCCAATGCCTGTTCAATCACGATGTTTCAGCTCGAGGGTATATTCGTCAATTTGGTCAAAGTATTCATTGCTGGCCACTTCACCGGTAAAAGTCACCTGCATAAACGGCCCTGAGCCGTCCTGGGATACCGCGGCCGCCTCCAGCGCATGGCTCATTGCCAGCAGGTCACGGGCGTCTTTCAGGGGCAAGTCACGACTGCTTACCCGCTGCCCGCTACCCAGCGCATCACTCAGGTAGCTGCGCAGATGGCTACTGTTGAAGTTGAACGCCTGATCAAGCATTTGCTGTAACAAGATGCCACGCTGGTTTTCTTCCGATAACGAGTCATGCTCGTCAACCAGCGTATTGACCGGTGCGCGACGGGCGCGCTGCCAAAGCTGGGTCTGCCGGGGGTCAAACAGACGCAACTGGAACGAGGCCAATTGATCACCAAGCGCAGCGAGTACCGTATCCCGCCTGTCAGACTGGCCAAGCTCCTGGCACAGATCCGTAAAGGCGCCTTCGGTATTGCTCTGTAAATAGCTCAGCTGGCGAATGATGATTTCCGCCCGCTTGGTAAAGCCCTGCAGCGCATGGCGCAGCGCGGGAAGCTTCACTTCACAGGCGCGTCGCATACGGTCTTCAATGGTATCCAGCATCAGCCACAGGATTGACCGCCCTTCACTCATGAGCTCCGGCAATTGCTGGCGCAGGCGCTGCTCCCACTCGGCTTTCCTGGCGTTGTCTTTGCGACGAATCTGGCCAATCACCTTGCCAATGGAGTCTCGGTGCTTTTCAACACTGTCTGCGGATAGGCGGATCGCCAAATCCGGCTGGAAGCGGCTTTCCATAAACGAGAAAAACTCGTCCGTGGCCTGCTGCACGAGGATATGCGCCTCGACTTCACGAACCAGTTCCCGCTTGCGCTCTTCAAGCTCGGCGATCATGTCGGTGAAGTCTGCGACGATACGCTCAGAGTATTCCCAGGCATCAATCAGGTCGTACACCTCGCCGCGGCTGGCAAATGCCTCCAGCGCATTAAGGGTATTCCGGGTATTGCGGTGCCTGGTGCGCACACGGGTGCTGTTCAGCTCGACGAGTGGCTGGGTAAACAGGCGGCCGCGTCGGCTGAACGGATAGGACACAGTCAATGAGGCAGAGTCGACCAGCTTTTCCAGCCAGCCATACTCCACCAAACTGTTCAGCACCCACACCGCCTGTTCGCGCGGCCCGCGGAAACGCCCTTCCGGCTCTTCGCCACCGTCACTGTCCAACTGGGGCGCGCGGGTTAAAGCCTCGGCAAAGGTTTCCAGAATCTGCTCGCGCGTAAGCGATTCGCCGTAATCGGCCTTGGCCGTATACAGGCGCTCGTACAGCAAGCGCAGGCATTCGACTACCTGCTCACGGTATTTACCGGTAAGCGGTCGGAAGAAGTGCTGATAGGAGTCTGCAAAGAACAACGTGCAGATTTCCGCTTATTTTTCAGGCTTCTGGTTCAGTACGCAGTACTTGGTGTAGTCACCGGCGTCATTGAAGCTCCACTCGCCCTTAGGGATCTCGTCCATTTTTTTGCACCAGGCTTCGGAACCACGCTTGGGTTCACAAGCGGTCAGGGTAAGGACGGCGAGAGATGCGGTGATAATGGTCAGGATGTTTTTCATGGTCTTGCTACGATTTTCATTGTTATGTGTTTGAGGGGCCCTCTTCAGGGCCCCTCGGGTTCGCGGACTAAGATTACTCGCGGCGCCACTTGGTTCCCTCGCGGGAATCTTCCAATACGACACCCCGCGCCTTGAGTTCCTCACGGATTTCGTCCGCACGCGCGTAATTTTTGTCCAGCTTGCTCTGCTGGCGCTCGGCGATCAGTGACTCAATCTCGTCTTCACTGAGTTCATCGCCACCGCGCGACTGCTTGAACCAGGTTTCCGCATCCATTTGCAGAATGCCAAGCATTGCACCGGCAGCCAGCAGCTTGCCTTTGAGCACTGCTTTCCCGGCACCTTCCGCCTTGTTCAGTTCCTTCGCCAACTGATGCAATTCACTGATGGCTATAGGCGTATTCAGGTCATCGTACAAGGCCGCGAGGAATGCAGACCCTTCGAGGTCGACTTCGGCCGCGGTGACTTCCTGCGTATCACGCAGAGCACCGTATAAACCATCCAGCGTTCGCCAGGCCTGATCCAGCAAATCGGCGCTGAAGTTCAGTTCCGAGCGGTAATGCGCCGAGAGCAACGCAAAGCGCAACACCTCACCTGGGTATTGCTCAAGCAGGTCGTTCACCATGCGGAAATTGCCCAAAGACTTGGACATTTTCTCGCCTTCGATATTCACGTACCCGTTGTGCATCCAGTAGCGGACAAAGTCAGTGCCATTGGCACAGCAGCTCTGGGCGCGCTCATTTTCGTGGTGCGGAAAGGTGAGATCGCGTCCGCCGCCATGGATATCGATGGTGTCACCCAGGTGCTTCTTGATCATCGCCGAGCACTCCAGGTGCCAACCTGGCCGGCCGCGGCCCCAAGGGCTGTCCCAGCCGGGCTCGTCGTCAGACGACGGCTTCCACAATACGAAGTCGCCGGCATACTTTTTGTACGGCGCCACTTCAACCCGCGCGCCGGCCAACATATCGTCCAGCGATCGCTTGGACAACTTGCCGTAGTCTTCCATCGACTCCACCGCGAAAAGCACGTGACCTTCTGCGGCATAGGCATGCCCCTTTTCGATCAGGCTTTCGATCATCGCAATCATTTCAGGCAAATGCTGGGTGGCATAAGGCGTGATGTCGGGCTCAAGATTGTTGAGCGCAGCCATATCCTCAAAATACGCCTGGGCATAGCGGGCGGTAAGCGCGGCGATGTCCTCGCCATTCTCACGTGCCGCCTTCATGATTTTGTCGTCGATATCGGTGATGTTGCGCGCATACGCCACATCTTTGTACAGCGTCTTCAAGAGGCGGTACAGGGTGTCGAACACCACAACCGGGCGGGCATTACCGATGTGCACGCGGTTGTAAACCGTTGGGCCACACACGTACATGCGTACGCGGTCTTCAACCAGCGGCTTGAAAGGCTCTTTCTTTCCGGAAAACGTGTTGTAGATCTGTAGAGACATTTCTGCTCACAATAATTTTTACTGGTTGGCGCGCCGCTGGTTCAGCGGGCGCGCCACTTTCAGGTGCCGTAACCGGCAGGCGGCTTACTTGTCCTGTTCCTTCGCCCAGGAATCGCGCAGCCCGATGGTGCGGTTGAATACTGGCCGCTCGGCGCTGCCGTATTTGCTGTCGAGGCAGAAGTAGCCATTGCGCTCAAACTGGTATCCCTGCTCAGGCTTGGCCTGCGCCAGGCCAATCTCGGCTTTACAGCCTGAGAGCACCTGCAGGTTGTCCGGGTTCACGGACTCCAGGAAGTTCTTGTCGCCCACGTCCGGGGATTCATCGTTGAACAGGCGATCGTAGAGGCGCACCTCGCAATCCACATTCTTCTCGGCAGATACCCAGTGAATAACCCCTTTTGGCTTGACGCCGTCGGCAGGGTCTTTACCCAGCGTATCCAGATCCACTGAACACAGCAGCTCGACGATTTCGCCCGTATCGTTCTTGATGACTTCGTCGGCCTGGATCACATAGGCGTTGCGCAGGCGCACTTTTTTGCCGAGCACCAGTCGCTTGTACTTCTTGTTGGCTTCCTCACGGAAGTCTTCCTGCTCAATGTACACGGTTCGGGTAAACGGCAGTTCCCGAGCCGGCAGGTCGTCGCGCACCGGATGGCCGGGCGCAGTCAACATTTCTTCCTGGCCTTCCGGATAGTTGGTGAGCGTCACCTTGAGCGGGTCCATCACACACATCGCGCGCGGGGCGTTCTTGTCCAGATCGTCACGAATGGCGTATTCCAGCATACCCACATCAACGGTTGAGTCCGCGCGGGTAACGCCGATCATTTCGCAGAACTGGCGGATAGCCGCCGGGGTGACACCGCGGCGACGCAGACCGGAAATCGTCGGCATGCGAGGATCGTCCCAGCCGTCCACAAAGCCCTCGTCCACCAGTTGTTTAAGCTTGCGCTTGGACACCACGGTGTAATTCAGGTGCAGGCGGGCAAACTCGTACTGGCGGGGACGGGCCGGTACCGGCAGGTTCTCGATGAACCAGTCGTACAGCGGCTTGTGATCTTCAAATTCCAGCGTGCAGATGGAGTGCGAAATCCCCTCCAGCGCGTCGGACTGGCCATGGGCGAAGTCATAGCTCGGGTACACGCACCATTTGTCACCAGTCTGGTGATGCGCCATTTTCTTGATGCGGTAAATAATCGGGTCGCGCAGGTTGATATTCGGCGCGGCCATATCGATCTTGGCGCGCAGGCTGCAGCTGCCCTCATCAAATTCGCCCGCGGTCATCCGCGCAAACAGATCCAGGTTCTCTTCCACCGAGCGGTCGCGATAGGGGCTGTTGGTGCCCGGCTCTTTCAGGGTTCCGCGGTGGGTGCGCGCCTCTTCCGGAGAGAGGTCACACACGTAGGCCTTACCCGCCTTGATCAGGTGGATGGCCCACTGGTGCAACTGGTCAAAATAATCCGAGGTGTACTTTGCCTCCCCAGCCCACTGGAAGCCCAGCCAGGCGACATCCCGCTTGATGGCTTCAACGTATTCCTCGTCCTCTTTGGCCGGGTTGGTATCGTCGAAGCGCAAATTGCACTGCCCACCGAACTCTTTGGCGAGGCCAAAGTTGAGACAGATCGATTTGGCATGACCGATGTGCAGGTAGCCATTGGGCTCCGGCGGGAAACGGGTGGTCAGCTCGCTGACCCGGCCTTCGGCCAGATCTTCACGGATGATGTTCTGTAAAAAGTGAGCGGGCTTGCTCTCGGATGTCATAGCTTTCTCTATTTATACAGCTGTTCGAACTAAGCGGCGGATTATAACGCAGATGACTGACACCGCATGGGTTTTCATTGCGATCGGCAAGAGGCCCGCGCGACAGTTTGCGTAGGCCGGCGATCAGAGTATCATGCCGCCCCAAACTGACCCGGACAGGACATTTTATGATCACCCTGCACACCACCTACGGCGATATCGCCATCGAACTGAATTTTGACCTGGCACCGAAAACCGCTGCCAATTTCCTGCAGTACTGCCGTGACGATTTTTACACCGGCACCATCTTCCACCGGGTAATCAACAATTTCATGATTCAGGGCGGCGGCATGACCCCGAACATGGATCAAAAGCCTACCCGCGACGCGATTGAAAACGAAGCGGATAACGGCCTGAAGAACGACACCGGCACCCTGGCAATGGCGCGCACCATGGATCCCCACTCCGCCACTGCTCAGTTCTTCATCAACGTCAACGATAACGACTTCCTGAATTTCCGCTCCAAAGACGCCCAGGGCTGGGGCTACTGCGTATTCGGCAAAGTCACTGACGGTATGGATGTGGTCAACAAGATCAAAGAAGTAGCGACCGGCAGCAACGGTTTCCATCAGGACGTACCGACCGAAACCATCGAGATTACCGGCGTAACTGTTTCAGACGCATACGCAGACAAGTAATCCCCGGGACACGCACCAGGCCAGCCAACGGAGAACGGGCGGATCATTCTGTGACCAGCTTTATCATTTCAGACCTACATCTGGACGAATCCCGCCCGGCACTTACCCGCGCCTTCTTCGACTTCCTGCACGGCCAGGCCGCCGGCGCCAAGGCCCTGTACATCCTCGGCGACTTCTTCGAAGTATGGATCGGGGATGACGACGATGCGCCCCTGGCCCAGGAGGTCGCCCGCCAGTTAAAGGTGTATGCCGACAAAGGAACGGCGGTGTTTCTAATGCACGGCAACCGCGACTTCCTGCTGGGTGAAGATTACGCCGAGCGCTGTGGCGCCACCCTGCTTCCTGATCCCAGCCTCGCCAAGCTCGGCGGAGAACAGGTGTTGCTGATGCATGGCGACAGCCTGTGCACCCGCGACCTGGAATACATGGCATTTCGGCAGCAGGCCCGCAACCCGCAGTGGCAGCAGGCCCTGCTGGCCAAACCACTCGAAGAGCGCCGCCAGATCGCCGCCCAGATCCGCGCCGCCTCCAAATCCATGAACAGCAACAAAGCCGAAGACATAATGGACGTCACGCCGGAAGAAGTAGCTGCGGTTATGCGCAAGTTCGGCGTGCAAACCCTGGTTCACGGGCATACTCATCGCCCGGCCCGCCACCAACTGGAAATTGATGGCAACCCGGCACAGCGCATTGTCCTCGGCGACTGGGGGAAACTTGGCTGGTGCATCCGCGCCAATGAAAATGGACTTGAACTCCTGCACTGGCCCGCGGCATCCTAGGGCAAACCAAGCGCCTGCCCTGAGCGGGCACCGGTATCCACTTGATACCGGCTATTCCACGGATCCGGAGCCAGCCAGTTGCCTCACCTGAACTCTCTTTACAAGCGCGTCCTGATTCTCGGCGGATATGGCACTTTCGGCGCCCGCATTGCCGAGTTACTGGCCAGTGAGCACAATGTCCAACTGATCATTGCCGGCCGCGACCGCGTCAAGGCCGAGATTCTCGCCAATCAACTGCAAATACGCTTCCCCAGCGCCCGCTTCGAAGGGTTGCGCCTCGACCATGAAGCCGTCAATTTCACCGCCCAACTGGCCGCGCTCAACCTGGATTTGCTGATTCACTGCGCTGGCCCCTTCCAGGCCCAGGGCTACCATGTGGCAGAGGCCTGTATCGCCAGCCACACGGCTTACATCGACATTGCCGATGCCGGCGACTTCGTCTGCAATATTGAAACCCTGGATCACGCGGCGCGCGAAGCGGACACGGTGGTCATCAGCGGAGCCAGCAGCCTGCCGGCCCTCAGCTCCGCCGCCATTCAACGGCTTGCCGAGCACTTTGACTCGGTAAACAGTATCGAGATCGATATTACGCCTGCGCACCGGATCAGCCGGGGCCTGGCCACTGTTCGATCGGGATTTGAAGCCCTTGGGAAACCCTTTGTCATTACCCGAGAGGGCCAACCATACGCCACGTTCGCCGGGGATGAGTTGCGCCGGGTCAATGTGGGTCACCCGGTGGGCAACCGGTGGGTATGCAATTTTGACGTAGCGGATCTCCACCTGGCACCCGCGGCAATACCCCAGGTAAGAAACCTGCGCTTTGGCACCGGAGTCCAACCACGCCCATTGCAGATAGGACTTGCCATCTGCGCACAGCTGGCGCGTATCAAGCTCCCGGACGCCATCCCGCCCCTACTGACCCACCTGGCAAAAGCCGGCCACTGGCTCGCCGCGCGCTGGCCGGGTGGCAGCCCGCACGGCGGCATGCAGGTCAAAATAACGGGAGCCACCCGGGAGCTGGCACACGCAGAAAGCAGCTGGCACATTCTCGGCCTGAACGGCGATGGCCCATGGATTCCAGCAGCACCAGCTGCGGCCATGGCAAGAAAGATACTGAGAAATGAATATGCCAGCAGAGGCGCACGCCCCTGCTGGCAATTGGTTGAACTGGAGCAGATTCTCGAGGAGCTGACTCCGTTCGCCGTAGTCAGCCGCTTTGACATGCCGCAAAGCGCCCGCTGACGCGGGGCTTTGCGTTACTTTCAGGACACCAGCGCGCTAGCTGGCCCCACTTGGCAGCGCCGTGACGCTCGGCTCATCCGATTGCTGCAACGCGACTTCCGCCGCTTTCAAAGCCTCACTGCGATCCTTGAACGAACCCTGTGCGGGTATCCTTCCGTTCAAGCCTTTCAGCACCTTGAACACCTCATCGTTCATACCGGCGAGATACAGGCACTTGCCACTATCGCGGGCGTCGGCCGCAATGGTCTCCACCGCCAGTGCGGCGGAAAGATCCAAAAACGGTACCGCGGAGAAGTCGAGAATCAGAATCCGGGAGCCCGAAGCACTCTCCTCACGCACGTGATGGCCCAGATCTGCAGCCGCGCCAAAGCTCAGCGGCCCGCTGAACTCGAACAGCGCGATCCGATCCCGGTTGCGCGACAGTATCTCGCGATCATCCTCTGAATCCAGATGCTCCGGCAGGTTGCGCAAATGCTCGATCTGCAGACGCGCCACCTGCTTGACGTAAGCCAACGCCGCCAGCACCACACCAACCCCGACCGCAGTGATGAGGTCGACGAAAATGGTCAGACCGAGTACCAGCACCATCAGGATCAAGTCCCAGCGGGGCCCCTGGTGGGCACGCTTCAGGTAGCTCCAGTCAATGATGTCCAGCCCCACCTTCACCAGAATACCGGCCAGCACCGCCTGCGGAATATTCTCCGCCAAGGGACCCAGGCCCAGTGCCACCGCCAGCAGCACCAGCGAGTGGATCATGCCGGAAAGACGGGTCTGACCGCCGGAGCGGATATTCACCACTGTACGCATGGTCGCACCAGCGCCGGCAATACCACCGATCAGACCTGCAGCAGCATTACCAACACCCTGCCCGATCAGCTCCTTGTTACTGTGGTGACGGGTACGGGTCATATTGTCTGCCACCAGCGAAGTCAGCAGACTATCCAGTGAACCCAGCACAGCAAGGATGATTGCCGCTTCCACCACCAGCCACATCATGTCACCGCCGAACACCGGCAGATGCAACTCCGGCAAACCGGTTGGAATAGCGCCAAGCACCGGCACCTTCAGCGCGAAGAAGGCCACAATGCTGCCAACCACGAGGGCGGCCAATGGGCCAGGAACGTAACGCCCCCACTTGCTCGGCCACCAGTAGACCATTGCCAGTGTCGCCAGACCCAGCAGCAGGTTAGCGCCGTGGACTTCCGACAACGCTTCCGGGATATGCCCAAGCGCACCAAGAGTGCCGCTTGGCGATGCATGCCCGAGCAACGGATTGAGCTGAAGGATAATGATGATGACACCGATGCCGGTCATGAAGCCCGAGATCACGGGATAAGGCACCAGCCGGATGTAGTGGCCAATGCCAAACAGTCCGAAGGCAATTTGCAGCAAGCCAGCGAGAAGTACCGCAGTAAAGATCAGCGACGCATCGCCGGACAGGCTGGCGAAGAGACCAGCCAGCACCACAACCATCGGGCCTGTGGGACCCGAGATCTGCGGCCCGGTACCGCCAAACAGGGCAGCGAAAAAGCCTACGGCAATTGCACCGTACATGCCGGCCATGGGGCCGAGACCCGAGGCCACACCCAGCGCCAGCGCCAGTGGCAACGCAACGACACCGGCGGTAATACCGCCGGTGATGTCGCCGCGCAAATTGGACAAATCAAACTTCATGACAGCCTTACCTTTTTCAAGCTATTCAACTTCCCTGCAAGAACGCTACCACTCCTGATATGAAAATATTGCGCGGCGAAACTTCTGCGCATCAGGCGCCGCAGGCTCCTCCAGTTACCACTTCCGGCAATTCGCCAAACAGGGAACGATAGCGCTCTTCCATCGGCTTGAACTCGCGAGTTCCCTCGTCCAAGCACAGCACTTCGCCGCTGCCGATGTTGTAAACCCAGCCGTGCAGGGTGATGCCGCCATTGGCAATACCATTCGCTACAGCGGGGTGAGTACGCAGATGCTGCATCTGCTGGATCACGTTCTCGAAGGTCACTTCGTCCAGGTGATCAGAACACAGGTCGCCGTGACGGCCGCGCACCACTTCGGTAGCTGAACGGCAGTGGCCCAGCCACTCTTTCACGTGCGGAAGGCCTTCGAGCTTTTCCGGAGCGATTGCGCCCTTCATGGCACCGCAATCGGTGTGACCACAAACTACGATGTGTGAAACACCCAACGCGGCCACGGCAAATTCGATAGACGCAGTCATACCGCCGGTCTGGCTGCTGTGGGGCGGCACCACATTGCCGGCGTTGCGGCAGATAAACAGCTCGCCGGGCTCGGTTTGAGTCACCAGGTTCGGATCAATGCGCGAATCCGCGCAGGTAATGAACAAAACTTCCGGGTTCTGCCCGTCCGCCAACTTGGAAAAGCGGGCCTGCTTGGTCGGAAAAACTTCTTTTTGAAACTTCGCAACACCAGAAATCACGTGATCCATGGAAACTCCTCTTGATAACAACTATTGAGCAAACTTGTTGGAATCCATTATTTTTTGATAGTTCAATAAGTTAAAATACCATTTGCTGATAACCTTTAATTATCAACCATCTAACGGAGTGAATGTGCCAGTGCAGCTTCCCGCCCCGACCATCAAGCAACTGGAGTATTTTGTGACCATTGCGTCGAGATCCAGTTTCCGCCGCGCTGCTGAAGAACTCCGGGTCAGCCAGCCGGCTTTGACGACGCAAATCCGGGCACTGGAGACCACTCTGGGGCTATCGCTGTTTGAGCGAAACCGCACTGGAACCCTGCTGACACCACAGGGGCGGGAACTGCTGGAGCACGCGCGCCAGCTGGTTCTCAGCATGCGCGAGTTTACCGGGCTGGCAGAAATGGTGGGACAGGGCCACCAGACCACCTTTAAACTGGGGGTTCCACCCACCCTGGGGCCATATCTGCTGCCGAATGTCCTGCCTTCCCTGCACCACCAACATCAGCGCCTGAAACTCTACGTGCGCGAGGCGCCACCGCGTAACCTGCTGCGGGGCCTCACAGACGGCACCTACGACATTGCCATCGTCCCCCTGCCGATCGAGCGGGACGACCTGGCGATTGAACCGCTCTTCACCGAGCCGCTGAAATTTGTTGTGCCGGCAGATCACCCGCTCGCCGGCAAAAGCACGGTCAGCCCGTCCCAGCTGCGCGGAGAGAAAGTCCTGACCCTGGAAGACCACCACCACTTCCATCACCAGGTGCAGGAAATCTGCCAGCGCCTCGGCGCACACCTGCAGCGCGACTACGAAGGCACGAGCCTGGATACCCTGCGGCAAATGGTCGTTATGGGGCTTGGGGTGGCATTCTTGCCGGGACTTTACGTACACTCGGAAATGCATAACCCCGAGGCGCTACACGTCAGTGAAATCCGCTCGAAGCCCATCCGCCGTCAACACGGTCTTGTGTGGCGAGCCAGCGCACCCGCCCGTCAGTACTACCGGGCGCTGGCGGCAGACATTCGTGAAATTGTGCGCGAACGGCTGGGCGATATTGTGAGCGTTCACGAGTAGACTTCCTGCAACCCACCTGACAGGCAAATCTTCCAGCAGCCCCCCATGGCTGAAGCTGCTCGCAGCGTGGGCCACACAAATAGCGGACCGGGATCCAGAGGCTCAAGAATGAATACGGAACAAAAGATTGATATCAAGCAGGCGCTGCGGGTGTTCGACAAAATCACCCAGCACGGGGAAAAAACGGAAAACGGCTGGCAGTATCGGGGCCTGACCGCCAGCACCGACTTTGACGGCTACACGATTTTTTTACGATCGGCCAAAGTCGAGCTGACAATATTTTTTCACAACAAATTTACCATCGATTGCCGGAGTTCGCTGGATCTGGATGAATTTATTGACCTGCTGGGAAAAGTTGAGCGAAGTTGAAGCTCCGCATCAGGCAATTCCCGGCACGCCGCTGTGAAAGCGAAACTCGCCATCACCACTTTCGACGAGCGCCCGCTCCACTTCCAGCAGCGCCTGCACTCGCGGCTCAATATCCTCATCACTTACGCTCTGCGCGAGACTCAGGTAATCGCGGAAATGGCGCGCTTCCGACTTTAACAATGAGAAGTAGAACTTCTGCAGCTCATCATCCAGGTGCGGCGCAATGCGTGCAAAACGCTCGCAGGAGCGCGCCTCGATGATCGCACCACAGATCAGGGTATCCACCAGCCGGCCCGGCTCAGCAGAGCGAACCTCGTTGCGCAGCCCGGCGGCATAGCGCGACGCACTGATATGCGGATAGGCGATACCGCGCTTCTTCATAATCGCGATCACCTGCTCAAAATGACGCAATTCCTCCCGGGCAAGGCGCGACATCTTGTTGAGCAGATCAAAATTGTCCAGATAGCGGAACATCAGATTCAACGCCGTGCCCGCGGCCTTCTTCTCGCAGTTTGCGTGATCGACCAGCATTAACGCGGGCTCCGACAACGCAGCCTCAACCCAGGCATCGGGTGTGGGGCAGAGTAGAAAATCATGGATGGCGGAGAGATCGGGCACTTCGATAGACATAGGCGACGGCGAATCTTTAATAAACCACGGGAAAGGCGGCGCATTATAGCGCCTCCCCCGCCACCTGGATAACCCAACGGGTATTGGCAGGATCGGTTCGTGGGACAGATGCTACCAGAGCATTTGATAACGGCTTAATAAGTGGATTAATATCTAAAGCTCCGTCACCGCAAAAGCGAGCGTAACCCCATTGGCCAGCAAGCCGCTCTCAAGCACCGCTGTACAGCGCCTCCGTGCCATCAGCATGTCCTTTCCTGGCGCGCTGGCTGCCATGCACCAACGGGCCTCGGCCTTGCGTGAGGCCTTGTCAGAGCTCGATAACGGCCTGTGGGAAAGCTTTCTGCTGCAACCCGCATTCGCTCGCGACGCCGCGCTGCGCCTCAATCAGACATTCGAGTCGCCCTATTGTCTGGCGGGTGCACTCTATGCCCAGCTCGATTACGACGGCGAAGCCGAACTCGGCGACGCGCGACACACCCTGCAAATCCCGGGACTGCTGGCCGCACCATCCCACGTGATTGCCCTCGCCCAGAACCTGAACCAGGCCAAGACCGAGTTTCAGCAGTTGACCAGCGAGTACAAGAATATTCTGGGCGACCGCCCCACCCTCGAACGCGACGGACAACTGCGGGAGGCGCTGCTAGATGCGGGCTATCCACGGGCGCACCTGCGCCAGTGCTACCGGCAGATCCTTCTCTGCCCACAAAGGCCCGACGCCATAACCCTCAGCTGGATCAAGGCGCGCAAGTCGATCAAGAAAGTGACTGTACAGTGGTGTGAGAAAAAACTGGTGCAGCTCGACCCTCTGGGAGAAGACGCCGGCATTCAATACCAACGGCAACTGCTGGCTGGGCTACACCCCCGGCAACACGACTTGCTGCGCCAGGTCCAGGTTCAGAGCCGCGCCAACCTGCAGGTCGCCGAGATCTTCTACGGAAAGCCGGGAGAAAAAGAGGACACCTACCGCCAGGTAGGGTATGCGGCGATGCCGGTGCTGGTGGAAAGCGGAAACGGCGGGAATCGCGGAATAGCAGGCAGCGGCAGACGGCTGCCTGAATTTACACGGGTGGAGCACGAACCACCCGCGGGCCGCCGGCGCCAGCGGCGCGACCTGAAAATCGCCGCAGATCCACTGCTCCCGGCACTGCGCGTGCATTTACATACCGGCCAATAGCCGCTAACAGAGCCTAAAGCAGCGCAGCAACAAATTTCCGGACGGGCTAACCGAGCTGCTCGAGCGCCACCGTGACACTGGTACGACATTGCGCCAGCAGGTCGGCATAGCCGCCACCGAGTTCCGACAGAGTCTCACCATCGAGTAACGCCAGCAGCTCACGCTCGGCGCGACGGCGGTGCTCGATAATCCCCTCCTCCCGGTCATCCGCAAACAGGGCATCAAGCTGCTCACGAAGTTTCTCCGCTGTCTCGCGATCCCGGTCGGGCTCAGCCGGCAAATCGCCAGTAGCCCGGATGGCCTCAGCCACACGGGCAGCCAACTCCGTCCGATCCGCGGCGATGGACGCACACGTTTTTGCCGCCGCTCCGTGCAGATATTCCCCGGCAAACTGGTAGAGGTCGATACTCTCCCTCAATGCGATATATAGGTCGTGCAACGCCACCTGGGCGTCATCGCGCAAAATACTCATCGGCTCCTGACTTTCCTTTTCCTGATACCAACACACCATGACACCGCGCACTCACGCTTATTGCCGCACAGAGCCACCCGCAAACGCCTATGGTTCCATGCCAGTCACAGTTAAATGCCCTCACCTGCCTGTTCCGGCACCACCACCGTGAGCGCTGACGGTTTTACCATAAACTCCGCTGGCGTCTCGGTAACAGGCTCACCATCGGCATGTATCGCCATGCCTTCCGGCCGGGTCTCAACACGGATCTGCTGGCCTTCCACGGTAAAAGTGCGCCGGACATCATCATGCCTGCCAATGCGCAGCAGCGGTGCCAGCGTCAGCAACTCCCGGACACCCTGTGGGCGCAGGCTGTACAGATGCAGCAGACCGTCGGTAATTTTTGCCGAGGCGTGAACCGCGTTGCCGCCGCCATAAAAGCGCCCGTTGCCAACGGCGAGCTGGATAGACCGCATTGAATAATTGTTACCATCGGCGTTGATTGAGACCTTGAACTGACGGTGCCGCGCCAGCGCTGAAAACAGCGCCTTGCAATAGCTTAAAACACCCCAGCGCTGCTTCAGTTCGGGCGTCAACTCCTCGGTGACTTTCACGCCCAGCCCAAGATTCGCAACATTGAAGAAATGGTGACCGTTGACCACACCAATATCGATCGCTGCGGTAAAGCCCGCCTGAATGGCGGCAAATGCCTGATCGAGATCGGTGATGCCGAGGGAACGGGCCAGATCATTGGCAGTACCAAGAGGAAGTATGGCAAATGGCAATCCGCGCTCGAGCAACGCCGGCGCGCAGGAGCTGACGGTGCCGTCACCACCGGCGACGATAACCAGGTCAACCTCTTTTCCGCAGCGCAGAATCGCCTCACGACTCTGCTCCACGGACTCGGCAGCCACTTTTTCGACCGATAACCCGGCCCGCTTGAGGCTTGAGACCCCCTCATCCAACACAGCGGTATTTCCCCGGCGGCTGGCCGGGTTTTCAATCAATACTGCACGCTGGAATTTGGTGCGCTGAAGAGTGATAGCGCGGCTCCTTATCTGGTCAAACCGCTCGTAAATAGAATGGTTCAGGCGATGCGCACACCGGGTGCCACAAAGCGCTGATAGTACGCCACCGAGAGCGCATAAAAATCTTCATCGATGCGCTGGCGCACCTCCACCAGCGATACCCCCTGGGACGCTGCGGTTCTCGCGAGACCGTACTCGTTGAGATCCCGGATCTGGCTGGCTCCCGCCCGCAACAACTCGAACACCCAGCAATACGGATTCTGGTCTTCATTGAAGCGGATCTGCTGGTGGCGCAGCTGCGACAGCAGCACCTGCTGGTCGATGATTTCCAGCTGGCTGCGCACCGCATTTGCAAGATAACCGTCACGGCGGTCTGCGATAATCCGGCGCTGATCCTCGCTATACGCATTCCAGTCGATCACCTCATGGGCAAAGCGTTTACAACCGCGGCAGACGTTATCGCCAATTCCCGTGGAACAAACACCAATGCAGGGCGTGCGTACTTTTTTGTAAATCGCCATGCAGCAGAAATCCTCGTGAATCAATCAAAGCATTTCACAGGCCTCAAGCAAACCCGTGTAATTACAGGCCGCAGAGAATAGCATTTTTTCAGCGGCGGATTCTGCCCTTCACACCCATTCACACAATGGATACTTGCGCCACGGAATGCGAGTAATTCTCACTTCCAGCGCGGTAAAAATACGACCACTATTTGTTTTGTGAATGATCGCAATTTGCGTAAGTTATTGATTTTTCAGCGAACTTAACAGCGTGAACGCTTTTATTGTAGAATTCGCCACCCGCCTCCAGCGGCCACCGATGAAAACGGGGATCCGGTCGAAAAGAAGATACACTTCCGGAACCCTGAAAAGCTGTTGGTTTTACCCCATATACAGAGAGGGAATTATCCGTGCTTGAAGCCTATCGCAAACACGTCGCCGAGCGCGCCGAACAAGGTATCCCACCCAAGCCCCTGAACGCCGAACAGGTTGCCGGCCTGGTGGAACTGCTGAAGAACCCGCCCGCCGGTGAAGAGCAGGAGCTGCTCGACCTGATCACCAACCGCGTACCGCCGGGTGTGGACGAAGCTGCTTACGTAAAAGCCGGCTTCCTCACCGCCATCGTGAAAGGCGAAGCGGAATCCCCGCTGATCGACCGCGAACACGCCACCAAACTGCTGGGCATGATGCTGGGCGGTTACAACATTTCCACCCTGGTTGAACTGCTGGACGACAAAGACCTGGCCGAGCTGGCCGGTGAGCAGCTGAAAGACACCCTGCTGATGTTCGACGCCTTCCACGACGTGGAAGAGAAAGCCAAAGCCGGCAACGAAGTCGCCAAAGGCGTTATTCAGTCCTGGGCTGACGGCGAGTGGTTCACCAAGCGCAACAAGGTCGCCGAGAGCATCAAGGTTGCCGTATTCAAGGTAACCGGCGAAACCAACACCGACGACCTGTCCCCGGCACCGGACGCCTGGTCCCGCCCGGACATCCCCCTGCATGCGCGCGCCATGTACAAAATGACCCGCGACGGCCTGACTCCGGAAGAACACGGCGTTACCGGTCCGATGCAGCAAATCGAAGAAATCCAGGCCAAAGGCCTGCCGGTTGCCTTCGTTGGTGACGTAGTAGGTACCGGTTCTTCCCGTAAGTCTGCCACCAACTCCGTACTGTGGTTCTTCGGTGACGACCTGCCGGGCGTACCGAACAAGAAAGGTGGCGGTATCTGTATCGGCGGCAAAGTGGCTCCGATCTTCTACAACACCATGGAAGACGCCGGCGCACTGGTATTCGAAGCCCCGGTTGACGAGCTGAACATGGGCGACGTGATCGAAATCCGCCCGTACGAAGGCAAGATCCTGGCCGAAGACGGCAAGGTACTGTCTGAATTCGAACTGAAGTCCGACGTACTGCTGGACGAAGTTCAGGCTGGTGGCCGTATCAACCTGATCATCGGTCGCGGCCTGACCACCAAGGCCCGTGAATCCCTCGGCCTGCCGGTTTCCGACCTGTTCCGCAAGCCGGAGCAGCCGGCCGATACCGGTAAAGGCTACACCCTGGCCCAGAAAATGGTTGGCAAGGCCTGTGGCGTTGAAGGTATCCGTCCGGGCACCTACTGCGAGCCCAAGATGACCACCGTTGGCTCCCAGGACACCACTGGCCCGATGACCCGCGACGAACTGAAAGACCTGGCGTGCCTGGGCTTCTCCGCGGATCTCACCATGCAGTCTTTCTGTCACACTGCGGCTTACCCGAAGCCGGTGGACATCGACACCCAGCACACCCTGCCCGACTTCATCATGAACCGTGGCGGTGTTTCCCTGCGCCCGGGTGACGGCATCATCCACAGCTGGCTGAACCGCATGCTGCTGCCGGACACCGTAGGTACCGGTGGTGACTCCCACACCCGCTTCCCGATGGGCATCTCCTTCCCGGCCGGTTCTGGCCTGGTAGCCTTTGCCGCTGCGACCGGCGTTATGCCGCTGGACATGCCGGAATCCGTACTGGTGCGCTTCAAGGGCGAACTGCAGCCGGGCATCACCCTGCGTGACCTGGTACATGCGATCCCCTACTACGCTATCCAGCAGGGCCTGCTGACCGTCGAGAAAAAAGGCAAGAAGAACATCTTCTCCGGCCGCATCCTCGAGATCGAAGGCCTGGATCACCTGACCGTAGAGCAGGCGTTCGAACTGTCTGACGCATCTGCCGAGCGTTCCGCTGCTGGCTGTACCATCAAGCTGCCGGAAGAAGCCATCGCCGAATACCTGCGCTCCAACATCACCCTGCTGCGCTGGATGATCGCCGAAGGTTACGGTTCCAAGCGCACCCTGGAGCGTCGTGCACGCGCCATGGAAGAGTGGCTGGCCAACCCGGAACTGATGAGCGCCGACGCCGACGCGGAATACGCTGCCGTGATCGAAATCGACCTGGCGGAAGTGAAAGAGCCGATCGTTTGTGCACCGAACGACCCGGACGACGCGCGCCTGCTGTCTGATGTTGCCGGCGACAAGGTAGACGAAGTGTTCATCGGCTCCTGTATGACCAACATCGGTCACTTCCGCGCCGCGGGTAAACTGCTGCAGCAGCACAAAGGTGGCATCTCCACCCGTATGTGGATCTCTCCGCCTACCAAGATGGACGAGCACCAGCTGATGGAAGAAGGCTACTACAACATCTACGGCTCCGCCGGTGCCCGCACCGAGATGCCGGGATGCTCCCTGTGCATGGGTAACCAGGCACGTGTAGCGCCGAACAGCACCGTACTGTCCACCTCCACCCGTAACTTCCCGAACCGCCTGGGCGACGGTGCCAATGTGTACCTGACCTCTGCGGAACTGGCTTCCGTGGGCGCGATCCTGGGCAAGCTGCCGACCCCGGCGGAATACCAGGAATTCGCCAAGAACCTGGACGCCATGTCTGCAGAGATCTACCGCTACCTGAACTTCGACCAGATTGAGGAATTCCAGAAATCTGCCGAAGAAGGCAAGCGCATCGCCGCTACCGAAATTCAGGACGTTGCTATTTAAGTAACAGACTGAAGCACACTAAAAAGCCCCGCCCTCCCCGGCGGGGCTTTTTTATGCCCGCCGAAAAATTTCCCTGGCAGTTAAAACGATCAAGCCCCCATGCAATGTCGCAATTTTCGACAATTGAATGTTCAGAGCAGCCACTGTGCGAACTTACGAATGCCCAGATCTAGGCATCTAGGAAACTTGAACGATATGGGCATATCTGGGCATTATTGGCAGATATGGATACCAGATGCCTACATATAGGCATTCTGCCTATATGTGGGGCTATTGAATAAACTGTTACGTTTCGGTAGAAAATAAGTATGTTGGGAATTTTAAAATACGTTGGATTTTTGATTTTGGCATTTATTGGTGTAGGGCAAACCTACATCTATCGGCGCATTCAGGGGAAGTGGAAGTCATACCCTGTAGTGCACGGAGAAATCATAGAATCCAAACTTGCAAATTTTACAAATACAGAAGGGCAGCGAGTTTACGAGGCAAATATAAAATTTGAGTATGATTTTGACGGTCAAAAATACTGTTCAGATACTCCGCTTCTACGGTCTCCACAATTGTTCAAAGATCATAACTTTGAGCACGAGCTTCTTCAAAAATACAAGGTGGGTGATCGCGTTAATGTCAAGGTTTTGCCTCGATCGCCAAAAGTAGCATTTATTGAGATTGAACCTTTCAGCAGGCTATCTGCAATTGCTATTCCGATACTTGCAGTGCTGTATCTTGCTTTTATATTTGGCTATGGTTGGTTCATGGCTGAGGTAATGGGGCATGATTCTGACCTGGGGGACCGGATGTATGAGCAGATCCAAAAAACGTAACAAGCAGCGGCAGAGCGACAGCCAACGCTACACACCTTTTGTGTTACTCGCTGTCGCTCAAACATTAACACAAAAGGAGCTCCGCGCTGGCTGCGCCTGCGCTAGGCGTTAAGTGATGATGACGATAAATTACCTCCTACTAATATTGCTTATCTCTTGCTCGTCTGCGGCGTACGCGCTCTCTATTTCATGTCCGCATGTGTATGATGAAACTAGCGAAGTCGCTCCAAAGGAAATCTTTAGTGTCATTCACGTTGGGGCTGAGCACAACACTATTGATTTAGAGATAAGTGTTAAAAATAAATACAAAGGATTGGGATTCAAGAGTATTGGGGTTAGAAGAAAGGAAAACGAAAGCTATACGTTTGCTGCCATGCTTGAAACGGTAGAAGAAGAAGGCTCACGTAAGGCGTATTTATTGTCCGTCAGGTCTTCAGATTTGAAATTGTATGACTTTGTTGTTGTATACAGTCGTGGTGATGATGCGTGTTCTAAAGATGAAACCAGGTACCAATTCCCGCTTCTCACTTAACAAGCGACTGTGGTGTCAACCACCCAAAATTTAAGTTGCACACCACGCTTGTTTTTCTCGAATCATCGCATTCA